>NZ_JBITCU010000012.1:0-259743 GCF_044453545.1 Streptomyces sp. NPDC051664
GCTTCCTTTGTACTCACCCTCTCGGGCTTTCCTCCGGGCTTTTCCCTTCGGTCTTGCGTTTCCGACTCTATCAGACTCTTTCGTGTCCGATTCCCGGTCGAAGCGGGTTCCGCTTTCCAGGTTCTCGCTTTCGCGTTTCCCTTTCCGGCGAGTCCGACTCTATCAGATCCTTTCGGGCCTGATTCCCAGTCAGCGGGGCTTGTCTTCCCGGCTGTTGGGCCGTTCCGACGAGTGAGACTTTAGCGAATCCTGCGCCCCGACGCTAATCGGGGTCGCGCTCCTTCGAACGCGGATTCTTCATTTCGCAAATGCGCACAGAGAGCTGGGCGACAGGCGTCGCTCGCTCGTTGTGGTTACTGCGGAATGGTTGTCCGGGGACCGACCGGGGTCGGCACTCACGTCGGACAACTCGGAGCACATTACGGATGCGGGCGGGCCATGTCAACCCCCCGTTGGTCCGGGGTGTGCTGGAAGGCCAGGCGGTAGTCGCGGGGACTGGTGGCCAGGTGGGTGGCGAAGTGCTGGCGCATCGTGATCTCGCTGCCGAAGCCCGTACGGCGGGCCACCTCGGGGAGCGGGAGGTCGGTGCGTTCCAGAAGCTTTTGAGCTGCGGCGATGCGCTGAGTGATCAGCCAGCGCAGGGGGGTGGTGCCCGTGGTCGCCTGGAAATGGCGGGCGAAGGAGCGGGGGGACATGCCGGCGCGGGCGGCGAGGCCGGCCACCGTGTGCGGTTCGGCCAGGTGGGTCAGGGCGTAGGCCCGTACCGCGGCGAGGGTGTCGGCATCCCGGTCGGTGTGCGGGGTGGGGTGCTCGATGAATTGGGCCTGGGTTCCGGTGCGGAACGGGGCCGTGACCATCGAACGTGCGATCGCTGCTGCGGCCTCGGCGCCATGGGTGGTCCGGACGAGATGGAGGCAGAGGTCGATTCCGGCCGCGGTGCCCGCTGACGTCCAGATGTTGTCGTCGTGGAGGAACAGCGCATCCGGGACGACCGTCACGCGGGGGTGGTGGGTGCGGAGGAGGTCGGTGAGGTTCCAGTGGGTGACGGCCCGGCGGCCGTCGAGGAGGCCCGCCTGGGCGAGGGTGAATGCGCCGCCGCAGAGCGCGGCGATCGGGGTGGAGCGGGCGTGGGCGCGGCGGAGGGCTTCCAGGACCGGGGCGGGGGCGGGTGTCAGATGGTCGTCGAGGCCGGGGACGACGATCAGGTCGGCGCGATTCAGCCAGGCGAGGGTGCGGTCCGGGGTGAGGGAGAGGCCACCGCGCAGGGGAACGGGGGCCGGGTCGGCGGCGATGCGGCGCAGGTCGAAGGGCGGGACGCCGCGGTCGGTGCGGTCCACACCCCAGACCTCGGTGATGACCGAGACGTCGAACGCCCGGACGCCGGGGAACGCGACAAGGGCGATGCGGGCGGGGGTGGGTGCGTATCGGAGCGCCATGGTGGCAGTAAAGCATCGATCGATGACTTTTCGACCTCTGGGCGATACGGGTTCGAGGCGGCAGCATCGTTCCCATGGAGATTGCGGAGAACACAGCGCTGGTCGTGGTGGACGTGCAGGAAGGCTTCGAGGAGGTGGGGTACTGGGGGCCGCGGAACAATCCCGAGGCGGATCGCAACATCGCCGAGCTGATCGATGCGTGGCAGGAGAGCGGGCGCCCCGTCGTATTCGTACGGCATGACTCGACGAAGCCGGATTCACCACTGCGGCCCGGATACTCGGGGAACGCGTTCAAGGGATACGTCGAGGAGCGGCGGGGGAAGGGCGGTGGGCCCGAGCTGTTTCTGAGGAAGACGGTCAATTCTGCCTTCTACGGGACGCCCGATCTGGGGGCCTGGCTGAACGAGGCCGGAGTACGGCAGATCGTGGTGGCTGGGATCCAGACCAATATGTGCGCGGAGACGACGGCGCGAATGGGCGGGAACCTCGGGTACGAGGTGTTCTTCGCGTTCGATGCGACGTACACGTTCGACGCGATCGGGCCGTGGGGGTGGGAACTGAGCGCGGACCAGCTGGCGCGGGCCACCGCTGTGACGCTGCACAGCGGTGGGTTCGCGAAGGTCGTGCCGAGCGCGGATCTGGTGGCGGCCGCGGGGAAGTGAGGGTCAGCCGTTGCCCGAGGCCAGCTCGCGGCTGCGGTCGCGGGCTGCTTCGAGGGCGGCGATCAGGGCGGCCCGTACGCCGTGGTTCTCCAGCTCGCGGATGGCGCTGATGGTGGTGCCTGCCGGGCTGGTGACGGCTTCGCGGAGCTTGACCGGGTGTTCGCCGCTGTCGCGGAGCATCACCGCGGCGCCGATGGCGGCCTGCACGATCAGGTCGTGGGCCTGGGCGCGCGGCAGGCCGAGCAGAATGCCCGCGTCGGTCATCGCCTCGACGAGGAAGTAGAAGTACGCGGGTCCCGATCCGGAGAGCGCGGTCGCCGCGTCCTGCTGGGACTCGGGGACACGAAGGGTCTTGCCGACGCCGCCGAAGATCGCCTCGGCGGCGGCGAGGTGGTCGGTGGTGGCGTGACTGCCCGCGGAGATGACGGACATGCCCTCGTCCACGAGGACGGGGGTGTTCGGCATGACACGTACGACCGGAGTCCTCGCAGCGAGGCGGTCCTCGATGAAGCCGGTCGTGATGCCGGCGGCGGCGCTGATGACCAGGCGGTCGGCGGTGACGTGAGGGGTGAGCTCCTCGAGGAGCCGGCCCATGTCCTGGGGCTTGACGGCGAGGATGAGGATGTCGGCGCGCTTGGCGGCCTCGGCGTTGGTGACGGCCTCGACGCCGTAGCGGGTGCGGAGTTCCTTGGCACGCTCGGAGCGGCGGGCGGTGACCAACAGGTCGGCGGGGCGCCAGCCCGCCCGGATCATGCCGCTGAGCAGAGCCTCGCCGATCTTGCCGGTGCCGAGGACTGCGACTGTCTGGGTCATGCGGTTCACCCTCCGGACGGTGCGGTGGTACGCGGTTCTGGTGGTACGTCGTCGCCGCCATCCTCGCACCGGGACATCAGGCGGTGCGGCGTCGGAGGGTGGCTGCGCCGAGGGTGAGGACGAGGAGGGCGCAGCCCGCCACGATCAGGACGTCACGGACGAAGTTGCCGGTGATGTCGGTGTGGTGGAGGACTTCGTTCATGCCGTCGACCGCGTAGGACATGGGCAGGACGTTCGAGATGGCTTCGAGGACGGGCGCCATCTGGTCGCGTGCGATGAACAGGCCGCAGAGCAGGAGCTGCGGGAAGATCACGGCCGGCATGAACTGGACGGCCTGGAACTCGGATGCGGCGAAGGCGGAGACGAACAGGCCGAGTGCCGTGCCGAGCAGGGCGTCGAGCAGGGCGACGAGGAGCAGCAGCCAGGGGGAGCCGACCACGTCGAGGCCGAGCACCCAGACCGAGAGCGCGGTGGCCAGGAGCGACTGGAGAATCGCGACGGCGCCGAACGCGAGGGCGTAACCGGCGATCAGATCACCCTTGCCCAGCGGCATGGCGAGGAGGCGTTCCAGGGTGCCCGAGGTGCGTTCGCGGAGGGTGGCGATCGACGTCACCAGGAACATTGTGATCAGCGGGAAGATGCCGAGCAGCGAGGCTCCGATCGCGTCGAACGTGCGCGGGCTGCCGTCGAAGACGTACCGCAGCAGCGTGATCATCACGACCGGGATGAGGAGCAGCAGCGCGACGGTACGCGGGTCGTGGGTCAGCTGGCGCAGGACGCGGGCAGCGGTGGCGAGGGTGCGGGCGGGGCTGAGGGCCTGGGGCCCCGGCTGCGCGTGGGGGTGGGAGTCGGTGGCTGCCTGCGGAGTGGCGGCGGCTTGCTGCGGCGTGTTCGTCGAGCTCATCGGGCGTTCTCCTGACGGGTGGCAGCCTCGTCGACCAGGTGGAGGAAGGCTTCTTCGACGGTGGCGGTGCGGGCGTCGGTGCGCAGCGCCTCGGGGGTGCCGTCGGCGAGGATCTCGCCCTCACGCATGAGGAGCAGGCGGTGGCAGCGCTCGGCCTCATCCATGACGTGGGACGAGACGAGGAGCGTGGTGCCGTGGTCGGCGGCGAGGCTGTGGAAGAGGTTCCACAGATCGCGACGGAGTACCGGGTCGAGCCCGACCGTCGGTTCGTCGAGGATCAGGAGTTCGGGGGTGCCGAGCAGGGCGGCGGCGAGGGAGACGCGGGTGAGCTGGCCGCCGGACAGAGTTCCGGCGAGAGCGTCCGCGTGGCTGGTCAGGTCGACATCGGCGATGGCCCGGGTGACGGTGGCCCGGCGGGCCTCCCGGTGGCTGCGGCCCGGCTGGAGGATGGCCGCGAAGTAGTCGAGGTTCTGCCGGACGCTGAGGTCGGTGTAGACCGACGGCGCCTGGGTGACGTACCCGATGCGCGGGCGGAGGGTGGGGTGGCCCGCAGGAGTGCCGAGGACGTCGAGGGTTCCGGTGACCTTGGCCTGGGTGCCGACGACAGCTCGCATCAGGGTGGTCTTTCCGCAGCCCGAGGGGCCGAGGAGGCCGGTGATCCTGCCCGGTTCGACGGTGAAGTCGAGGCCGCGCAGGACGGTTCGATCGCCTCGTACGACGGTGAGGCCGCGGGCCTCGATGGCGACGCCCGAAGAATTCATCATGCGATGAATTTTGGTCCCCGTGGCGCCCGCGCGTCAAGGGACCTGGCGATACGGGCGCGGGGGGTGCAGGGGACGGGCGGAGCCTCCGCTTCGGCATGACGGTCAGCGCGTTGCCACGCTGAGGTCGACCACGTAGCTCTCCTCGACCGCGCCGTCAGGGAAGAGCTCCGCGAGGCGGACGCGCTCCTCGGTGAGGAACCGGCGGGCGGGTTCCTCACCGAGGACGAGGAACGCGGAGTGGCTGCCGAGGTTGGCGAGGTGGGTGTCGAGCGGGACCCGGCGGGTCCACGGCACCGTGCGGTGTACGAAGCCGAGCCCGGCCGGCAGGTCGCGGGAGCGGACGGGCGAACCGTGGGCGCCCTCGTCGGCACCGAAGAAGTGGCGGAGGCGGGCGTCCTGCTCCGCGATCCAAGGAACGGAATGGTCGGAGACGTTCCACCAGAGCGCAAGGGAGCCACCCGGGCGCAGGACGCGGAGGGCCTCGGGGGTGGCGAGGGCCTGGTCGGTCCAGTGCCAGGACTGGGCGTACGTGATCAGATCGGCCGAGGCGGTGGCGAAGGGGAGGCGGTTGCCGTCACCGCGCACGATGGGGATCTGCGGGAGCGACCGGTGGAGTTCCGCCGCCATGCCGGGGCCCGGCTCGACGGCCGTGACGTGGGCGCCCCGGTCGTGGAGGAGACGGGTGGAAATACCGGTGCCGGCCCCGATGTCGAGGGTGCGGGCGCCGCGCAGGGGGTGACGGGTGAGCTCTTCGACCGTGGTGAAGAGGGCGGGCGGGTAGCCGGGCCGGGCCGCAGCGTACTGGGCGGCGGCGCGGTCGAAGGAGAGGGCGCGGGGACGGGGCGTGGGCGGGTCCGTGTGAGGCACGGGACCATCGTCGCCCGGGTGGGGCTACTTGCGCCGAGGTTTCCTGGCCTTCGACGTCTTGCGGCCCGCCGGGTTCCCGGTCTTCGTCGAGCGGCGCTTCGCATACCGGGCGACGGCCGTCTCGTACTCCGTACGTCGCAGCTTCTCGCCCGGCGCCTCCAGGAACGAGCGGAAGAAGTACGCGAGCAGCGAGCCGACGAAGCCGATCGTCTTGAGACCGCGCAGGTTGTCCTCACGGGCCTGGTCGGCGGGGCGGTGGCTGAATCCTTCCCAGGTCTTGCGGAAGGCGACGGCGCTGCAGACGGCGAACATCAGGACGACCAGGATGCCGACGAGGCTGCCGACATCGGCGATCTCCAGGCCCTGGTAGGCGAAGCGGAGCACGAAGCAGGAAGCGACGGCCGCGGCGAGGGAGCCGAGGGCGACGCCGACGCGGCGGAGCCCGTACTGACCGTCGTGCTCGAGCCAGGTCGTACCGAAGAAGCGGATGGGCTCGGGCTGCGGGCCGGGAGCGGTGGATCCGGGCTCCGGGCCGCTGGGTGCTTCGCTGTTCTCGCTCACGAGGTCGATTATCCCCGGGCCGTAGCTGCGGCGGCACTGCCCCCGTGCGGGGGCCGCCCGCAGCGGGTGTGCCTCGGCCCCCGGCGACCACTGGGTCGCCGGGGGCCGAAAGAGGTCGGGGGTGTGTGCGTGTGTCAGCCGAGCTTGGAGACGTCGCGTACCGCGCCGCGGTCCGCGCTTGTCGCCATCGCCGCGTACGCCCGCAGCGCCGCCGAGACCTTGCGCTCGCGGCTCTTCGGCGCGTACACGCCGTTCAGCGCCTCACGGCGGGCGGTCAGCTCGGCCTCGGGGACGAGGAGCTCGATCGACCGGTTCGGGATGTCGATCCTGATCCGGTCGCCGTCCTCGACGAGCGCGATCGTGCCGCCCGATGCCGCCTCCGGCGACGCGTGGCCGATCGACAGACCCGACGTACCGCCGGAGAAGCGACCGTCGGTCACCAGGGCGCAGCTCTTGCCGAGGCCGCGGCCCTTGAGGAACGAGGTGGGGTAGAGCATCTCCTGCATGCCGGGGCCGCCGCGCGGGCCCTCGTAACGGATGACGACGACGTCGCCCTCCTTGATCTCCTTGCGGAGGATCTTGTCGACGGCCTCCTCCTGCGACTCGCAGACGACCGCCGGGCCCTCGAAGGTCCAGATCGACTCGTCAACGCCCGCCGTCTTCACCACGCAGCCGTCCTCGGCGAGATTCCCCTTGAGGACCGCGAGGCCACCGTCCTTGGAGTACGCGTGCTCCAGGTCGCGGATGCAGCCGCCCGCCGCGTCCAGGTCGAGGGTCTCCCAGCGCTCGGACTGCGAGAAGGCGGTCGCGGAACGGACGCAGCCGGGGGCCGCGTGCCACAGCTCGACGGCTTCGGGGGACGGAGAGCCGCCGCGGACGTCCCAGTTCTTCAGCCACTCGGCGAGAGTGGCGGAGTGCACCGAGTGCACGTCCTCGTCGAGCAGGCCGGCGCGGTGGAGCTCACCGAGGATGGCGGGGATGCCGCCGGCCCGGTGGACGTCCTCCATGTAGTACGTGCCGCCGGGGGCCACGTTGGGCGCGACCTTCGACAGGCAGGGGACGCGGCGCGAGACCTCGTTGATGTCGTCGAGGTCGTAGGCCAGCTCGGCCTCCTGAGCGGCGGCGAGCAGGTGCAGGATCGTGTTGGTGGAGCCGCCCATGGCGATGTCCAGCGCCATGGCGTTGTCGAAAGCGGCGCGGGTGCCGATGGAGCGCGGCAGGACCGTTGCGTCGTCCTGCTCGTAGTAGCGCTTGGTGATCTCGACGACCGTACGGCCGGCCTCCTCGTACAGCGCCTTGCGGGCGGTGTGCGTGGCGAGGACGGAGCCGTTGCCGGGGAGGGAGAGACCGAGGACCTCGGTCAGACAGTTCATCGAGTTGGCGGTGAACATGCCGGAACAACTGCCGCAGGTGGGACAGGCGTTCTCCTCGATACGGAGGATGTCCTCGTCCGAGACGCTCTCGTTGACCGCGTCGCTGATCGCGTTGATCAGGTCGAGCTTGCGGACCGTGCCGTCGACGAGGGTGGCCCGGCCGGCCTCCATCGGGCCACCGGAGACAAAGACCGTCGGGATGTTCAGACGCATCGCGGCCATCAGCATGCCGGGCGTGATCTTGTCGCAGTTGGAGATGCAGATCAGCGCGTCCGCGCAGTGCGCCTCGACCATGTACTCGACGGAGTCGGCGATCAGGTCGCGGGAGGGGAGCGAGTAGAGCATCCCCGCGTGGCCCATCGCGATGCCGTCGTCGACGGCGATGGTGTTGAACTCGCGAGGCACCGCGCCCGCGGCCTTGATGGCATCGGAGACGATCCTGCCCACCGGCGCGAGATGGGTGTGGCCGGGGACGAACTCGGTGAAGGAGTTGGCGACCGCAATGATCGGCTTGCCGATGTCCTCGCTCGCTACGCCCGAGGCCCGCATAAGGGCGCGGGCGCCCGCCATGTTGCGGCCGTGGGTGACAGTGCGGGACCTCAGCTGGGGCATCGTCGCTCGCTCCTTCGACAGATATGACTCCCTCCGAGGGTACGCCTCGGCTCCAAGATCTGGACACTCTGTCCGGAATGCGGGATGGCCTGCTCGCTGTGCGAGCGGGACGCCCAGCCACCGGCGCCTGGATGCCGGACGGGCCGGGCGATGACGCCCGGAAGATCGGTCAGGCCTGCGTCAGATAGCGCTGCAGCGTCGGTGCGACCATCGCGACGATCTTCTCCGGCTCCGCCGAGGCCAGCGGCTCCGCCTTGATCACGTACCGCAGCATCGCGATCCCGATCATGTGCGAGGCGGCCAGCTCCGCGCGGAACGTCGCGTCCGGTACGTCCAGTGCCTCCGCGATCCGTTCCAGCAGCCGCCGCAGCACAAAGCCGCGCAGCACCTTGGCCGCCGCCTCGTGTGTCAGCGCGGACCGCATGATCGCCAGCAAGGGGGCTCGGGACGCGGGGTTCTCCCATACACCGATGAAGTAGCGGGCCAGCCGCTCCCCCAGGCCGTCCGTGCCGCCGCTGAGGATGGCCGGGATCACCAGCGCGGGTTCGAAGGAGACCTCGATCGCCGCCGCGAAGACCTCGTCCTTCGTACCGTAGTAGTGGTGCACGAGCGCGGCGTCGACTGCTGCCCTCTTGGCAATGCCCCTGATCGACGTCTTGTCGTAGCCGCGTTCGGCGAACTCGGTACGGGCCGCCTCCAGGATGCGTTCGCGGGCGCCGGGGCCGGTGGTTTCGGCCGTACGGGCGGGGCGGCCGCGGCGTTTGGGACGTTCGGCGGGGCCGTGCGGGACAGGACCCCCGTCGGTGGTCATGGGCGCGGTGCCTGCGCCGTCGCGGACGCCAGGTGGAGCCGGGTGAAGGCCAGCGCCTCCGCCAGGTCGGCCTCACGTTCGGCGGCGGACATGGCGCGGCGGGTATTGACCTCGATGACCACATGGCCGTCGAAGCCGGTACGGGCCAGCCGTTCCAGCAGTTCGGCGCAGGGCTGGTCACCGCGGCCGGGCACCAGGTGCTCGTCCTTGTTGGAGCCCTTGCCGTCGGCCAGGTGGATGTGGGCGAGCCGGTCGCCCATCCGCTCGACCATGGCCATGCCGTCGGTGCGGGCGGTCGCGGTGTGCGAGAGGTCGACGGTGAAATGACGGTAGTCGTCGTTGGTGACGTCCCAGTCGGGGGCGTACGCAAGCAGCTCGCGGTCCCGGTACCGCCACGGGTACATGTTCTCGACAGCGAACCGCACGTCCGTCTCGTCCGCCATACGCCAGATACCGCTGACGAAATCGCGCGCGTACTGCCGCTGCCAGCGGAACGGCGGATGGACGACGACCGTCGACGCTCCGAGCTTCTCCGCGGCCGCCCGGGCCCGCTGGAGCTTCACCCATGGATCGGTGGACCAGACCCGCTGCGTGATCAGCAGGCAGGGCGCGTGAACGGCGAGGATCGGCACCTGGTGATAGTCCGAGAGCCGTCGCAGCGCCTCGATGTCCTGGCTGACGGGGTCGGTCCAGACCATGATCTCGACACCGTCGTAGCCCAGACGCGCGGCGATCTCGAAGGCCGTCGCCGTCGACTCCGGATAGACGGAGGCCGTCGACAGGGCGACCTTCGCATCCGGGATGCGCACCACTGGTTCTGCCACGGAGACAGGGTACGGGGCGGCTGTGCGCGCCACCGAGGGGCCGAGGCGGAAAGTGATCAGGGCCATGGTCGGCTCCGCGTGCTCCCGATCGACCCCCGGCCCGGCCTCCGGTCGGTTGCGAGCGGCTTTCGGCCGGCGCCGGACGGTTTCGGTCGGCGCCGACCTGTTTCCGGTTGTCTGCGAACGGCTTCCGCGGCTCCGGGACCTCTTCCGTGGCGGCTTCCGGACGGCTTCCTGTGGCTCTTTCGCGCCGTCCGGTGCGCCGGGTGGGTGGCTGGGTGAGGTGGATGGCGTGGGTCAGTTCAGGGCCGCGGACGCCGTCGGGAGGTGGTCCAGGCGGCGCAGGATGACTCCCTCGCGCAGCGCCCACGGGCAGATCTCCAACTCCTCCACCCCGAAGAGGTCCATCGCCCCCTCGGCGACCAGCGCCCCGGCCAGCAGCTGCGCCGCCCGCCCCTCGGAGACCCCGGGCAGACGCCCGCGCTGGTCGGCGGTCATCGCCGCCAGCTTCGGCACCCACTCCTCCAGCGCCTTGCGGCTCAGGGTGCGCTCTACGTACAGGCCCTCCGCGGAGCGCGCGGCGCCCGCGATCCTGGCGAGCTGCTTGAACGTCTTGGAGGTCGCTACGACATGGTCAGGACGGCCGAAGCGGCTGAATTCGCCGACCGTACGGGCGATCTGGGCCCGCACATGGCGGCGCAGCGCCTTCACCTCCACCGGGTCCGGCGGATCGCCCGGCAGCCAGCCGGAGGTGAGGCGTCCGGCCCCCAGCGGCAGCGACACCGCGGTGTGGGGCTCCTCGTCGATGCCGAAACCGATCTCCAGCGAGCCGCCACCGATGTCCAGGACCAGCAGCTTCCCGGCCGACCAGCCGAACCAGCGGCGGGCGGCGAGGAAGGTGAGCCGTGCCTCCTCCTCGCCGGTGAGGACAGCGAGGTCGATGCCGGTCTCTTCCCGTACCCGGGCCAGCACCTGGTCGGCGTTGCTCGCTTCCCGTACCGCGGACGTGGCGAACGGCAGCACGTCCTCGCAACCCTTGTCCTCGGCGGCCTGCAGCGCATCTGCGACCGTCGTGACAAGCCGGTCCACGCCGGCGGGTCCGATCGCCCCGTCCGCGTCCAGCAGTTCGGCCAGGCGCAGCTCCGCCTTGTGTGAATGCGCGGGCAGCGGGCGGGCGCCGGGGTGCGCGTCCACCACCAGCAGATGAACCGTGTTCGACCCCACGTCGAGGACTCCGAGTCTCATACCCGGCACGCTACTGCTCTCGCGGACTTACCCTTGGCCCGTGCCAAAGACGAAAAAGGCGAAGCCGGACAAAGTCACTAAGAAGCAGAGAATGAAGCAGGAGATGCAGCAGCCGGAAGTGAGCGGACCGGACCGGTCCGAAGACGAGAAGGGGATCGACTTCGCACGTGCCTGGGTCGAGTTCCCCGACCCCGCGGACGACGAACAGATCTTCCGCTGCGACCTGACCTGGCTGACCTCCAGGTGGACCTGCATCTTCGGCAGTGGCTGTCAGGGCATCCAGGCGGGCCGTGCGGACGACGGGTGCTGCACGCTGGGCGCGCACTTCTCGGACGAGGACGACGAGAAGCGGGTGGCGGATCATGTCTCCCGGCTGACCCCGGAGCTGTGGCAGTTCCATGACGTCGGTACGGAGACGGGCTGGGTCGAGGTCGACGACGACGGGGAACGCCAGACGCGCCGCTGGAAGGGATCCTGCATCTTCCAGAACCGGCCCGGGTTCGCGGCGGGAGCAGGCTGTTCGCTGCACATCCTGGCGCTCCGGGAGGGCAAGGAGCCCCTGGAGACCAAGCCGGACGTGTGCTGGCAGCTGCCGATCCGGCGTACGTACGACTGGATCGACCGACCCGACGACACACGCGTGCTCCAGGTCTCGATCGGCGAGTACGACCGCCGGGGCTGGGGTCCGGGCGGTCACGATCTGCACTGGTGGTGCACGTCGGCGACATCGGCGCACGGCGCCGGGGAGCCGGTCTATGTGTCCTACCGGCCCGAGCTCACCGAGCTCATGGGCAAGGAGGGGTACGAGCGGCTGGTCGAGCTGTGCGAGGAGCGGTTGTCCTCGCTGCTGCCCATGGCGCCGCATCCTGCGGATCCTCCGGTGCAGCCGTCCGGGCCTGCGAGGTCCTGACCGAGGCCGGGGAGACGGGCTGAAGCCGTCCTGTCAGCCCGTCGGCGCCGGGGCGCTCGTGCTTGTCCCCGGGGCGGAGGGGTCAGGGGACGGGTCGGAGGGGGTGGACGGGTTCGACGGATCCGGGGACGGTTCCGGGGCCGTCGGTGACGGTGTGGGGTCCGTCGGGTGGCTCGGGCCGGGCGAGGTCGACGGTGGGACGGACGGGTGGCCCGAGTGGGGCGGCTTGGTGGGGCCGGTCGGGCCGCCGGACGGGGCCGGCGCCGCTCTGTGCCCGCGGACCAGCACTGTCGAGCCCGACGGGGCGAGACTGATGCTCGCGCTCCAGGCCCCGGCCGGTTCCCGCGCATGGTCCACGTAAGCGCGGATCGTGACGCTCTCCCCCGCGGCGAGGGTTCCGGAGTGCCTGCCGAGGCGGAGCCAGGGCGCATCCGCCCGTGCCGTCCAGGCCACGGGGGCAGCGCCTGAGGCGGTCAGTGTGATCAGCGTGGTGTCGCCGGACGAGCGGGCCGTGACGGCGAGCCGGCCGGGGCCGTGCTGCCCCGTCCCGGAGCTGATGACTTCTGCGGAGACATCCGGCGTACGACTGCCGTCCTTGAAACGGGAGCCGGGGTCGGGGCTGGCATTGCCCGCGTTCTGGTAGCGGTCGTACGGGTCGCCGCCGAACTCGCTCGGGCCGTCCTTCTCGGTCGCGGTGACCGAGGAGCCCTCGTGCCCCTCGCCGGTCAGCGGCGCGCCCCGGTAGGCGGACCACAGCGCGATCACCGGGGCGGCGACGACCGTCGCCACCAACGTCGTCGTCACGACTCTCGCCCGCAGCCGGTCCCGGCGCGCGGCGTGGTCCTTCGGGTCCATCGGGAAGCCCGTCCGGTCGAAGCGCGGAGTGGCGGACCGATTCCTCTGGGCATGGACCATCGCCACGTACGCGGAGGGCCGCGGGGCCTCGACGACCGGAAGTGCGGCACCCGGGCTGACGGACGCGCCCGGCCAGGGGCCTTCGGCGCCCGCCCGCTCGGCGACGCGGCGGCATCGGGGACAGTCGTCGACGTGGCGGACGAGCTCGCTGCGCAGGGCGGCGGAGAGCAGGACGCGGTGGTCGCCGAAGAGCCGGGCGACGGTGGGACAGTTGCCGGTTTCGACGACGGCGAGGGCGGCCCGGGTGCGTTCCACTTCGCAGGCCGCGGCGGCCAGGAGCTCACGGGCGGTCGCGGGGTCGAGGCCGAGGACGGAGGCGACGGCGCGCGGGGCGAGGCGGTGGCGTACGGCCAGTTCGAGCGCTTCGCGCTGTTCGGGCGTGGTGCCGGCGGCCTCGGGCCAGGCGAGCTGCGCGAGTTCGCGGCGGTGCGCTTCGGCTGCCGCGGCGGTCTCGGAGGCGTCCGTGGCATCTGCGGCGAGGGCGGTGGCGTCGGGGGGCACACAGATTTGTGAGCGCGCCCCCTGGGCGGCCGCGGTCGTACCGCCCGGCCGCCCGGCCGCCTGCTGGCGGTGCGCCTGCCGGCCCCGGTTCTGCGTTTGGCTCTTCTGCTCCGCGAGCTTGCGCAGGCACGTCCACCTGGCCAGCGCGTACAGCCAGGTTTTACGTTCCTCCTCCCCCCCGGGGCTCCGCCCGTCCTGCCGTTCCGCAATGGCGAGTACCGCGCCCAGCGCCTCGATGGCTCCGTCGTGATCGCAGAGCACGGAGAGGCAGTAGGTGAACAGGCCGTCGAGATACGCCTCGGAACGGGCGGGCGCTCGCTCCGGCGACGCCTGGGGCGCACGGCGCTGCGCCCGGTGTGCGCCGGTGGAGTGCCTGGGGGTCTGCAGCCTGCTGCTCGTCACCTTGCGACCGTAAGCAAGGCAGAGCATGGCCCTGGCACCCCTTTCGCACATTTAACCCTTACGGGTGAACGTATCCCTTGAAAGGGGACAGGAATCGTCAATTCCGTCGGGCTTCCTGACCGGTCGCCCCTCTCCCTGCACCCCCGCGCTTCCCCCTCGCCCGCACGCCACAGACACCACCGCGAGCTTCCACGTACCCGCGCCGGGCGGCGTTGTCAGTCCTCACCTATACGGTGGCGCCATGGCTGCCCGTACAAAATCCGCGAAGGACCGGCCGTCCTACCGCTGCACCGAGTGCAGCTGGACGACCGCCAAGTGGCTCGGCCGATGCCCCGAATGCCAGGCGTGGGGGACGGTCGAGGAGTTCGGCGGCGCCCCTGCCGTACGGACGACGGCGGCCGGCCGCGTCAGCTCGGCCGCACTCCCCATCGGCCAGGTCGACAGCCGACAGGCCACCGCCCGGCCGACCGGGGTGGACGAGCTGGACCGGGTGCTCGGCGGCGGGCTGGTCCCCGGCGCCGTGGTGCTGCTGGCGGGCGAGCCGGGCGTCGGCAAGTCGACGCTCCTGCTGGATGTGGCCGCCAAGGCCGCCAGCGACGAGCACCGCACGCTCTATGTCACCGCGGAGGAGTCCGCAAGCCAGGTGCGGCTGCGCGCCGACCGGATCCGGGCGATCAACGACCACCTCTTCCTCGCCGCCGAGACCGACCTCTCCGCGGTCCTCGGCCATCTGGACGCGGTCAAGCCGTCCCTGCTCATCCTCGACTCCGTACAGACCGTCGCCTCGCCCGAGATCGAGGGCGCACCCGGCGGGATGGCACAGGTCCGGGAGGTAGCCGGTGCGCTCATCCGCGCCTCCAAGGAACGCGGCATGTCCACGCTGCTGGTCGGCCATGTCACCAAGGACGGCGCGATCGCCGGGCCGCGACTGCTGGAGCATCTCGTCGATGTGGTGCTCTCCTTCGAGGGCGACCGGCATGCGCGCCTCCGGCTGGTCCGAGGCGTGAAGAACCGGTACGGGGCGACCGACGAGGTCGGCTGTTTCGAACTGCACGACGAGGGCATCACGGGCCTCGCCGACCCGTCCGGCCTCTTCCTCACCCGGCGCGACGAACCCGTGCCGGGCACCTGTCTGACGGTCACGCTGGAAGGGCGGCGCCCGCTCGTCGCCGAAGTGCAGGCGCTGACGGTCGATTCGCAGATCCCCTCACCGCGGCGCACCACCTCCGGCCTGGAGACGTCCCGGGTCTCGATGATGCTGGCGGTTCTGGAGCAGCGCGGCCGGATCAGCGCACTCGGCAAACGGGACATCTACAGCGCCACGGTCGGCGGTGTGAAGCTCTCCGAACCCGCCGCGGACCTTGCGATCGCGCTTGCGCTGGCCAGTGCGGCGAGCGACACACCACTGCCCAAGAACCTGGTGGCGATCGGCGAGGTGGGCCTCGCGGGCGAGGTCAGAAGGGTTACGGGGGTGCAGCGCAGACTGGCCGAAGCACACCGCCTGGGCTTCACCCACGCACTGGTGCCGACCGACCCAGGGAAGGTTCCACCCGGTATGAAGGTCACGGAAGTCGCCAACATGGGCGACGCGCTGAGAGTGCTCCCGCGCCGGTCTCGTACAGAGCCCCCACGGGAGGCCGACGCACGCCGGTAGACTTTGCCCTGGTCTCGCCCGTCCGTACGAACGGTATGAGGGACATAAGGGCACCGCAAACCTGTGACCGGAGGAGTGCAGTGGCAGCCAGCGACCGGGCAGCATCGCCCGGAAAGTCCGGCCAAGGCACCGGTAATGAGGCGCTGATGCGCGCCTCATTGAGCGCCGTCGCGCCCGGAATGGCCCTGCGGGACGGCCTGGAGCGCATCCTCCGCGGCAACACCGGCGGGCTGATCGTGCTCGGCATGGACAAGACCGTCGAGTCGATGTGCACCGGCGGCTTCGTGCTGGACGTGGAGTTCACCGCGACGCGGCTGCGCGAGCTGGCCAAGCTCGACGGGGCACTGATCCTCGACAAGGACATGACGAAG
Organism: Streptomyces sp. NPDC051664; assembly: GCF_044453545.1. Classification (NCBI taxonomy): domain Bacteria; kingdom Bacillati; phylum Actinomycetota; class Actinomycetes; order Kitasatosporales; family Streptomycetaceae; genus Streptomyces; species Streptomyces sp. NPDC051664. The sequence continues at coordinate 15,626 of NZ_JBITCU010000012.1, forward strand.
ATCCTGCGGGCCGGCGTGCAGCTGGTCCCGGACGCCTCCATCCCCACCGAGGAGACCGGCACTCGCCACCGCACGGCGGACCGGGTCTCCAGGCAGTGCAACTTCCCGGTCGTCTCGGTCTCGCAGTCGATGCGTCTGATCGCGCTGTACGTGGACGGGGAGCGCCGGGTCCTGGAGGAGTCCGCCGCGATCCTCTCCCGCGCCAACCAGGCCCTCGCCACCCTGGAGCGATACAAGCTCCGCCTCGACGAGGTCGCGGGCACGCTCTCCGCGCTGGAGATCGAGGACCTGGTCACGGTGCGGGATGTGACGGCTGTCGCGCAACGTCTGGAGATGGTCCGCCGGATCGCGACCGAAATCGCCGAATACGTGGTCGAGCTGGGCACCGACGGCCGGCTTCTCTCCCTCCAGCTCGACGAGTTGATCGCGGGAGTCGAGCCGGAGCGAGAGCTGGTCGTGCGTGACTACGTGCCGGAGCCGACCGCCAAGCGGTCGCGTACGGTCACGGAGGCGCTGACCGAGCTGGACGGGCTCTCGCACACCGAGCTGCTCGAACTGCCGGTCGTGGCACGGGCCCTGGGGTACAGCGGCTCACCCGAGACCCTCGACTCGGCGGTCTCGCCCCGCGGTTTCCGGCTGCTGGCGAAGGTGCCGCGGCTGCCCGGCGCAATCATCGACCGGCTGGTGGAGTACTTCGGCGGACTGCAGAAGCTGCTCGCAGCGAGCGTCGACGACCTTCAGACGGTGGACGGAGTCGGCGAGGCACGGGCGCGGAGTGTGCGCGAGGGGCTGTCGCGGCTGGCCGAGTCGTCGATTCTTGAGCGGTACGTCTAGCGCAGCGGTTGCGCGGAGCAGTACATGCCTCGGGGCCGGTCGGTGGACCGGGCCCCGAAGTACGTTTCGGACCACGCCCGTGATCGACAGTTCCCGTGACCGCGACAGTGATCGCGTACCGGTCAGGAACCGCTCGGACGGGCGCCGCTCAGTCCTTCGCGAGGACGAAGGAGGCACGCTGCACCGGCTCGCCGGGAGCCTTCGCCTCGACGAGATACGTACCGGCCCCCGCAGCCCCCGCGGGCGGCGTCGCGCACTTCGGGGCGCTCTTCTTCCGGTCCCACTCCACGGTGTGGACGATGGTCGCGCCTGCCGGAACCTCCAGCAGCACACTGCCCGCATTGCGCGGGCAGTCCTTGGAGGACCACACCTCGTTGTCGTCGCCACCGGCTTCGGTGATGGTCACCACCGCACTCTTCGGCCCGAAGTCGGCCTTGCAGGCGGTCGACGAGGTGTTCTTGGCGATCAGTTCGAACTTCGGGTTCTCGCCAGGGCTGTAGTTGAGCTCGGTGCGCAGGGTCAACTGCAGTGCGGAGGAAGTGCAGTCGGGGATCGAGGAGCCGGCCGGAACCTGCTGCCCCTCGCTTCCGCCACCGGACGCGCTGCCGGAACCCGATCCGGATCCGGCGTCGGTGCCGGAGCCACCGTCGGCGGTGCCGTCGGAACCCGCGTCCGTACCGCTGCCGCTGCCGCCGCCCCCACCGGAGTCGTCCGAATCGTCGCGCCCGCCCGGTTGTTGCGTGATGGCCGGACCGGAACTGGCGGGTCCCGGAGTGATCGAGTGTGCGGGTCCGGACCCGTTGGGCCGGGAGTCGTCCATGTTCCCCTTGCCGCCACCGGAAGTGACGACCCATGCGATCAGCAGCGCGAGCAGCACAACCAGCATCGCCGCTACGGCCCTCCGTCGCCAATAGATGCTGGAGGGAAGCGGCCCGATCGGATTGCGCAGAGATCCCACGGCGCAAACTGTACGAGAGATCCGCGCCAACTCCCGCCCCACCCGCCGCTCTGATCCCCAAGTTTTGCGGATCATCATCATGCAGTGGCCTGTTACGACCCCGACTTTCGTCAGGCGCGCCCCCAGATGATCGCCCACCGTGACAACCCCGCCCTGTTGCCTACGGTCTGTCACATGGAGAGTTCAACTCCCTTCTCCTCCCTGCACAGCGACATCACCGATTTCGCACACGGCGCGTGCGCGCAGCGCGGATGCGGGAGACCTGCCCCTGCCCCTGTCGCTGCTCGCGCCACTCGCGACAGCCGCCAGCCACGTCGCCGGTGAGCTTCTCAAGCCGATCGTGGACGAGGAGCGTCCATACCGGTCGGTCGTTGCTGCGGCGGCCTCGCCGGTGCCGTGTCCGCCGACGGCAGCCGGTCGTTTCCCGGCAACCACACGGCGGCGGCAGCCGCGGCTGCCGCCGCTCTCGCGGTCGCCGGCCGCGCACGGCCTGGTTCACGGTGCCGCCGGCGCTGCTGTCGGCGGTCTCGCGGGTCTTTGCCGGGGTGCGCCTTCCGTGCGATGTGGCGGCGGGTCTGCTTGTGGGCGGGATCGGTCGCGGCGCTGGTGATCGTCGGCTGTCCCGCCCGGCTCGGTCGCTCGCCCTGACGGCAAGGAACAGCCCGGTGCCCCTCGCGGTCGGACACCGGGCCCCGGAGCGGACAGCCTAGTCCGCGCCGAGCGCGGATGAAGACGCCGGCTGAGGCTCACTGTGGGGACAGACGGGTGGCATTATCACTCCATGGGCCCCCCATGACGGGCGACACCCCCGCTGCCAAGACCGTTGCCTGCCCTTCCATGCCAGGATCGGCTTGCGATGACTGCCATGACTGCGACACAGACGCCCCCCACATCCCTCCACGCGCCCGTCATCGGGTGGTTCGACCAGCACGCCCGCGATCTGCCCTGGCGCCGCCCCGAAGCGGGTGCCTGGGGTGTGATGGTGAGCGAGTTCATGCTGCAGCAGACCCCCGTCAGCCGGGTCCTCCCGGTGTACGAACAGTGGCTGGCCCGCTGGCCGCGCCCCGCCGATCTGGCCGCCGAGCCGCCCGGTGAAGCGGTCCGTGCCTGGGGTCGGCTCGGCTACCCGCGGCGAGCGCTGCGCCTGCACGGAGCCGCGCAGGCAATAACTGAACGACACGGCGGCGACGTACCGAGTGAGCACAGTCAGCTGCTCGCGCTGCCCGGGATCGGTGAGTACACGGCGGCGGCCGTGGCCTCGTTCGCGTACGGACAGCGGCATGCCGTACTCGACACGAACGTCCGCCGGGTGTTCGCCCGGGCCGCGACCGGCATCCAGTACCCGCCGAATGCGACCACCGCCGCCGAGCGGAAGCTCGCCCGCGCGCTCCTGCCCGACGAGGACGAACGGGCGGCCCGCTGGGCGGCCGCGACGATGGAGCTCGGAGCGCTGGTCTGCACCGCCAAGAACGAGGACTGCACGCGATGCCCAATCGCCATGCAGTGCGCCTGGCGGCTGGCCGGGAAGCCGGAGCATCAGGGGCCCCCGCGCCGCGGTCAGACCTATGTCGGTACCGACCGGCAGGTGCGCGGCCGGCTGCTCGCCGTGCTCCGCGAGGCGGTGGCCCCGGTTCCGCAGTCGGCGCTCGACGCCGTATGGGAGGAGCCGGCGCAACGGGCCCGGGCGCTGGACGGCCTGGTCGCCGACGGCCTGGTCGAACCACTTCCGGGCGATCACTACCAACTGCCGCTGGGTTAGGAGCAAGAGGGGGGCTCCCACCCGCTGTTACACAACCGATGGACAGCCGTGCGTCGGCGTATGGCTGCTCCGCACAGCGCCGTGACAACCGCTCCGTAACGTCTCCGACCGTCAGCTCACGCGACCAGTGGCTGGCAGAGGTCAGACGGGGATCTACGGGGACGGAGGCGGTTGGAATGGCGCATGGCGAGGTGCTCGAATTCGAAGAGTACGTACGCACCCGGCAGGAGGCCCTGCTGCGCAGTGCGCGCCGCCTGGTCCCCGACCCGGTGGACGCGCAGGACCTGCTGCAGACCGCCCTGGCCCGTACGTACGGCCGCTGGGATGGTATCGCCGACAAGTCCCTCGCCGACGCCTACCTGCGCCGCGTCATGATCAACACGCGTACGGAGTGGTGGCGGGCCCGCAAGCTGGAGGAGGTTCCCACCGAGCAGCTGCCCGACGCGAGCGTCGAGGACGGCACCGAGCAGCGCGCCGACCGTGCTCTGCTGATGGACGTCCTGGGCGTGCTGGCTCCCAAGCAGCGCAGCGTTGTGGTGCTGCGACACTGGGAGCAGATGAGCACGGAGGAGACGGCCGCGGCGCTCGGAATGTCGGCCGGTACGGTGAAGAGCACGCTGCACCGGGCGCTGGCGCGACTGCGCCAGGAGCTGGAGAGCCGAGAGGCGATGAGCAGGGAAGCCACGATCCGTGAGGCCCAGCGCAGCACGGCGGGCAACCGGACTCCGGCCACCGGTGCTCCGGGGCGTGCACGGGTACCGGCGCAGGTCCGCGGACAGGCGGACCGGCGGTACGAGGAACGGGGGCGGGAGCGGTGCGCGGCCTGACAGGCAGAAGCAGAGCGACCGGCAGAGGCGGCGGTCTCACCGGCTGGGCGGCGGGCAGCACGGCAATGGCCGGGCTCGCCGCCTTCGGGCTGTTCACCGTCAGCTGTTCCACCGGTGGCACGGGCACCCGCGACGAGGGACCGGCCGGCACGCAGCCGGTCGCCCAGGTCACACCGTCGGCCGCCACCCCGCCCACGGGGAAGTCCGTGCGGCGGGTCGATGCCGTCCAGCTGGTCAAGCGGGACCCCAAGGTGAGCGAGCGGGTCAGGACGGATCTGAAGGCCTGCACGGGGGACGAGTACCCGGTCGACGCCTCGTACGGCACGCTGACCGGCGGCTCGTCGGCGGACGTCGTGGTGAATGTGATGACCTGCGGCGACTCGGTAGGCGTCGGCACCTACGTGTACCGCGCGCGCAGCGACGGCACGTACCAGAACGTCTTCACCACTGAGCAGCCCGCGGTCTACGGCACCATCGACCGGGGTGACCTGGTGGTGACGACGCAGGTGTACGAGAAGAAGGACGCGGTCGCATACCCGTCCGGCGACGAAGTGGTCACGTACCGCTGGGTCGGCAACCGGTTCAGCGAGCACGACCGGGTGCACAACGACTTCAACAGAGCTGTCGGCAACGGGGAAGCGGGGCTCCCGGAGCCCGCCGATCCGACGACGAACTGAGACCGCCGAAGGACCGAGACCGGCGCCTACGAGCCGGCGAAGAGCCGCCAACCCGAGAAGCGAGAGCTGAGAGCAGTCGATGGCCGAGACCCACGTCCTGTTCGTCGAGGACGACGATGTCATTCGCGAGGCCACCCAGCTGGCGCTGGAGCGGGACGGATTCGTGGTCACCGCGATGCCCGACGGCCTCTCCGGCCTGGAGGCGTTCCGGGCCGACCGTCCGGACATCGCCCTGCTCGACGTGATGGTGCCGGGCCTGGACGGCGTCAGTCTCTGCCGCCGCATCCGGGACGAGTCGACGGTCCCGGTGATCATGCTGTCTGCCCGCGCCGACTCGATCGACGTGGTGCTCGGCCTGGAGGCCGGCGCCGACGACTACGTCACGAAGCCTTTCGACGGCGCCGTGCTGGTCGCCAGGATCCGCGCCGTGCTGCGCCGCTTCGGTCATGCGTCGGGCGGACAGTCGGGCGGTACGGAGACGGAGTCGCAGCCCGTCGCCGGGGTGCTGGTCTTCGGTGATCTGGAGGTCGACACCGAGGGCATGGAGGTACGCAGGGGCGGCGAGCAGGTGGCGCTCACTCCTACCGAGATGCGGCTGCTGCTGGAGTTCTCGTCCGCGCCCGGCACAGTGCTCTCCCGCGACAAGCTGCTCGAACGGGTCTGGGACTACGGCTGGGGCGGCGACACCCGGGTCGTGGACGTCCATGTGCAGCGGCTGCGCACCAAGATCGGACAGGACAGGATCGAGACGGTCCGCGGCTTCGGCTACAAGCTCAAGGCATGACGCGGCCGGCTCTGCGGACAGGTGTCCGCTGGAAGATCAGCATCGCGATCGCGGCGGTCGGCGCGTTGATCGCGGTCGCGCTGAGTCTCGTCGTCCACAACGCCGCCCGCGTCTCGATGCTGGAGAACGCCCGTGAGGTCCAGCTGGAGCGGCTGACATACGCGCAGCTGCTGTACGAGGCGACGAAGACGAAGAAGGCCGACCCCAAGTTCGGCGCCAAGCTCAACGACCCGACGATGCCGCAGAGCCTGCGCGCGGAGACCCGCAGGAACCGGCGCGCCACGCATGTCGACGAGTACGCGAACGGGGTACCCGATGTGTGGGCGGCGGTGCCGTTGGCCAACGGTGACGTGCTGTCGCTGCACACCCGCTTCGCCAACCGCAGCACCACGATCATGGGCGATCTCGACCGCGCGCTGATCATCGGCTCCGTCTCGGTGGTCTTCGGCGGCTGCGCGCTCGGCGTACTGATCGGCGGCCAGCTGTCGCGCCGGCTGCGCAAAGCGGCAGCCGCGGCCGGGAAGGTCGCGCAGGGCAATACGGAGGTACGGGTCAGGGACGCCATCGGCGGCGTCATCCGGGACGAGACCGACGACCTGGCCCGCGCGGTGGACGCCCTCACGGACGCGCTGAACGAACGGATCGAGGCCGAGCGCCGGGTCACCGCGGACATCGCGCACGAGCTGCGCACACCCGTGACCGGGCTGCTGACGGCGGCCGAGCTGCTGCCGCCGGGCCGCCCCACCGAGCTCGTTCGGGACCGGGCACAGGCGATGCGCACGCTCGTCGAGGACGTGCTGGAGGTGGCCAGGCTGGACAGTGCGTCGGAGCGGGCCGAGCTGCAGGAGATCGCGATCGGCGAGTTCGTCGGCCGGCGGGTCGCTCTGCTGGCCCCGGACGTGCAGGTCCAGGTGGTGCACGAGTCGTGGGTCAACACCGATCCGCGCAGGCTGGAGCGCATTCTCGGCAATCTGCTGGGCAACGCGGCCAAGCACGGTTCCACTCCGGTGGAGGTCACGGTCGAGGGGCGGGTGGTGCGCGTCCGCGATCACGGGCCCGGTTTCCCGGAGGCGCTGCTGCGGGAGGGCCCGAGCAGGTTCCGTACCGGAAGCAGCGACCGCGCCGGGCACGGGCACGGGCTTGGGCTGACCATCGCCGCCGGTCAGGCCCGGGTCCTCGGCGCCCGGCTGACCTTCCGGAACGCGGCGCCGCAGGGCGCGGCGGAGGGGGCCGGCGGGGCGATCGCCGTGCTGTGGCTGCCGGAGCACGCCCCGACGAACACGGGCAGCTTCCCCATCCTTCAGCTCGCCGAACAGCGCAGGGCAGCCAAGGCAGAACCGGGCGGCACGGACAGTCCGGGGGCGAACGCCGCGTCGGACGGCACACAGTTCGGTGGCTGAGGTGGGCTGAGACCGAGCTGAGCTGGGCGAGAAGACCGGCAAGGCCCCTGGGGTGCGTGGATCGCGCCCCAGGGGCCTTGCCGTTGTTGCCAGGTCGGCCGGATCAGACGGTGATCAGACGGTCTCGCTCTGCCTGGTGCCGGTACCGGCGTCCGCGATGGCCTCCCCGTCGGCCTCCGCCTTGGCCTCCGGGCCGGCTCCGCGCAGCGGCACCTCCTTGACGAACACCGCCGCCAGCAGCGCGATCACGCCGACCGAAGCGCCGACCAGGAAGGCGATGTGGGTCCCGGACGAGACCGCGAACTGGTACGCCTCACGCACCGGGTCCGGCAGCTTCGCCAGGCTCGCCGCGTCCAGCTGCGCTGACCTCGCGGTGGCCGCTCCGCCGCCGCGGGCCGCCATCTCGTCCTGCACTCGTCCGGTGAACAGCGCCCCCATGATCGCGACACCGAAGGAGCTGCCGAGCGTACGGAAGAGGGTGGTCGCGGAGGAGGCGACGCCCATGTCCTTCAGCTCGACGCTGTTCTGCGCGACGAGCATGGTGATCTGCATCAGGAAGCCCATGCCCGCGCCGAGCACCGCCATGTAGATGCCGGAGGTGAAGCGGCTGGTGCCGGTGTCCATCTGCGAGAGCAGAAACAGACCGGCCACCATCAGGACGGAGCCGATGATGGGGAAGATCTTGTACTTTCCGGTGCTGGTGGTGACCCGTCCGGCGATCAGCGAGACGACCATCATCGACAGCAGCATCGGCAGGAGCAGGAGTCCGGAGTTGGTCGCGGACGCGCCCTGGACGGACTGCTGGAACAACGGCAGGAAGAGCACCGCGCCGAACATCACGAAGCCGGACATGAAGCCGACGAGGGACATCAGCGTGAAGTTGCGGTTGCGGAAGATGTGCAGCGGAATGATCGGTTCTGCAGCCTTCGTCTCGACGAAGAGGAAGCCGACGAGGGAGACGACGCCGATCGCGGCGAGCTCCATGATCATGGCGGAGTCCCAGGCGTACTCCGAACCGCCCCAGGTGGTGACCAGCACGATCGCGGTGATGCCGAGAGTCAGCAGCCCGGCACCGAGGTAGTCGACCTTCGCCTTGGTGCGCTCCTTGTTCGGCAGGTGCAGCACGGCGGTGACCATGGCAAGGGCGACCGCACCCAGCGGCAGGTTGATGTAGAAGCTCCAGCGCCAGCCGAGGTGGTCGGTGATGGTGCCGCCGACCAGCGGTCCGCCGATCATGGCGATGGCCATCACACCGGCCATCAGGCCCTGGTACTTGCCGCGCTCACGGGGCGGCACCAAGTCGCCGATGATCGCCATGACGCCGACCATCAGGCCGCCCGCACCGAGTCCCTGGATCGCCCGGAAGCCGATCAGCTGGCCCATGTCCTGGGCCATTCCACTCAGTACGGAGCCGATCAGGAAGACCACGATGGACGTGAGGAAGATGCCCTTGCGTCCGTACATGTCGCCGAGCTTGCCCCAGATGGGGGTGGAGGCCGCGGTGGCCAGGGTGTACGCGGTGACGACCCAGGACAGATGCTCCAGACCGCCGAGGTCGCCGACGATGGTCGGCATGGCGGTGCCGACGATCAGATTGTCGAGCATGGCCAGCAGCATCGTGATCATCAGGGCGAGCATCACCACCCGGACGCTGCGCTGGCGCGGCTCGGGCGCGGTGCCCGGCGCGTCGGCAGCCTTGCCGGCTGATCTGCCGTCCGCCTTCCCGTCTGCCGCCTTCTTCAGGTCCGACATGATCCCCAACTCCCTGATCCCCTGTTCACCGGCCACTTACTTGCCGCCCGGCTAGTTGACTACACTGGTGACAGTAGAACCTGTAACTAGCCGGGCGTCAAGTAAGTTTTTTGGGGAGAGCACCATGGGCAGCACGCCGCAGCCACGCCGGGGCAACACGCGCCAGCGCATCCAGGACGTCGCCCTGGAGCTCTTCGCCGAGCAGGGTTACGAGAAGACCTCACTGCGCGAGATCTCCGAGAAGCTGGACGTCACCAAGGCGGCGTTGTACTACCACTTCAAGACCAAGGAGGACATCCTCGTCAGCATCTTCGACGACCTCAACCGGCCCGTCGAGAAGCTGATCGCCTGGGGCAAGGAGCAGCCTCGCACCCTGGAGACGAAGAAGGAGCTCCTGGTCCGTTACAGCGACGCACTGATCGACGCCGCCCCCTTGTTCCGCTTCATGCAGGAGAACCAGGCGGCCGTGCGCGATCTCAGCGTCGGGGAGACCTCGAAGAAGAGGCTCATGGAGCTGCTCGATCTGCTCAAGGACCCCGACGCCGCCCTCGCCGACCAGGTCCGTTGCGTCAGCGCGCTTGTCTCGATGCACGCCGGGATGTTCTTCCTCAAGGACGTCGACGGCAACGTCGAGGACAAGCGCGAGGCCGTCCTCGAAGTCGCCGTCGGTCTGGTCACGCAAGCCCACAGCCCGGACCCCGCAAAGTAGCGGGGCCCGGGCTGTGCGGGTGAGCGCGTCCGGTCCGGTCAGACCGTGACGCCCTGCTTGTACAGGAAGGCCACCGGGTTGACCGCGGAACCGTAGTTGGCGGTGTTCCGGATCTCGAAGTGCAGGTGCGGGCCGCTGGAGTTGCCGGTGTTACCGGAAAGGGCGATCCTCTGCCCCTTCTCCACCGACTGGCCGATGTGCACGTCGATCCTCGACAGGTGGGCGTACTGCGAGTACATGCCGTTGCCGTGCTTGATCACGATGGCGTTGCCGTACGCGGGGCCGTCACCGCCGCCGTTCGGACCGGCCTTCACGACGACGCCGCCGTGCGCGGCCTCGACCTTGGTGCCGATCGGCACGGCGAAGTCCTGGCCGGAGTGCTTGTGGGCCCAGCGCGAGCCGTCGTTGCCGAAGCTGGCGCTCAGCTTGTAGTGGCTGACCGGGGCCTCCCACGAGGTCGCCAGGCGAGCGGCCTTCTTCGCCTCGGCAGCCTTCTTGGCCACCGCCTGCTTGGCGACCTGGGCCGCCTTGCCCTGAACGGTCGCCTGCTTGGCGACCGAATCGGCCGCGGCGTTGACCAGGCTCGCCGCGTCGGGGACGCTCGCCGCCGCACCGGCCGCGAACGCAGCGCCCGCACCGAGAACCATCGTCGTCCCCAGGCCGGCTGCCACCACGGCGCCACGGACGCGGGACACGGACGGGCGGCGGGAGTGCTGGAACGTAGCGCGCTTCGACATATGCGGAGATCCTCCGGAGGTGAGTCGTCCCGGCTTGTCCGCCGGGCTGGCTATCCCTTGGTAACCCGGACCCCCAGCAATGCCCAAACACCCCATCTACGAACAAAAGCCGTAGCCGACCCCGCGGGAATCCATTCCTGCGGACCCCCCGCCGCACCCCGCCGGATCTCTTCGGCCGGGCAGGTTTAACCCCAGTTCCAAACCGCCCTAAACGGACATTGCCTAGCGTTCCAGGCATCCCGCGCTGTCGCCCCGAAGGTCCCGGTCGCCCCCGGGGCAGAGGTCCCTCCCGCGCTCGCGGCCACGCCCCCTATGTCTCGTAGTAGGCCCCGAAAGGGCTGTGCGCCTTGTCACCCGCGGTGGGACCAAGGGCTGTCCGATTCGGGACCTTCGGCCTGCGGCCTCTTCGCCTATCTGCGCCGGGCGGCAGGAGCCGGCCCTGCCGGCCCGCGCCGCCCGGCCTGTCGGAGCCGGCCTGGACCTCCAGTACCGCCAGGAGACCGTGCTGTGCAGGTCTACGTGGGCCCTGCCCGATGCCGAGGAGCTGGACATCGGGCAGGGCCGCTTCTGCGGCGCGGCCGCACAGCCCGGGCTCGGCCGGCCGGAGGTCGGTGACGGCGAGCGTCCGGTGCAGACCGGCGAAGAGGGCCGCCGGCAGAGCGAGGGTGCGTAGGCAGAGCGATGTCAGGCCCGCCCAGGCGCCGAGACCGTCCCGTGGGGTGTCCTGTGAGGCCCGGACCAGCTGGCTCGCCCCTGCCGTACATGAGGACGCTGTCCAGCCCGTACGCGGGCACGTGCGAAAGCTTCACCTGGCGCAGGCCGGGGAGGGAGGTGATCGGCGTCAGGGCAGGAAGTGGTCGGCGCCGCCGGATCTCACGCCGCTCCTGGTCCTGCCCGGCCTCGCTGTCGAGGTCGAGTTCGAGTACATCGGTGTCCACGTCCTCGGACCGACGGGCCTCCGCATCACCCGCTGATCCCGGACCGCACAGAAAAAGGGGCTGCCCCGGAACCGTACGGAACGGTCCGGGGCAGCCCCTTCACATGCTCAGACGCTCGACGCGCCCTTACGCGTCCTTCGTCAGGTTCGGGCCGGCGCCGCCTGCCGCCTGCTCGATCGGCGGGACGTCGGGCAGTGCCGACTTCTCCTCGCCACGGAAGGTGAACTTCTTGTCCTCACCCTCGCCCTCAGTGCCCACGACCACGATGTGACCGGGACGAAGCTCACCGAAGAGGATCTTCTCGGAGAGGATGTCCTCGATCTCGCGCTGGATCGTCCGGCGCAGCGGCCGGGCGCCCATCACGGGGTCGTAGCCCTTCTTCGCCAGGAGCGACTTGGCCTCCGCGCTGAGCTCGATGCCCATGTCGCGGTCCTTCAGCCGCTCGTCCACCTTGGCGATCATGAGGTCGACGATCTGGATGATGTCTTCCTCGGTCAGCTGGTGGAACACGACCGTGTCGTCGACACGGTTGAGGAACTCGGGCCGGAAGTGCTGCTTGAGCTCTTCGTTGACCTTGTTCTTCATCCGCTCGTAGCCGGTCTTGACGTCGCCCTGGGCGGCGAAGCCCAGGTTGAAGCCCTTGGAGATGTCCCGGGTCCCGAGGTTGGTCGTCATGATGATGACCGTGTTCTTGAAGTCCACGACCCGGCCCTGGGAGTCGGTCAGGCGACCGTCTTCCAGAATCTGGAGCAGGGAATTGAAGATGTCGGGGTGGGCCTTCTCGACCTCGTCGAAGAGGACGACGGAGAACGGCTTGCGGCGCACCTTCTCGGTGAGCTGGCCGCCCTCTTCGTAACCCACGTAACCGGGGGGAGAACCGAAGAGGCGGGAAACCGTGTGCTTCTCGCTGAACTCCGACATGTCGAGGGAGATCAGCGCATCCTCGTCACCGAAGAGGAATTCGGCGAGCGTCTTGGAGAGCTCGGTCTTACCCACACCGGACGGGCCGGCGAAGATGAACGAGCCACCGGGGCGCTTCGGGTCCTTCAGACCGGCTCGCGTACGGCGGATCGCCTGCGAGAGGGCCTTGATGGCGTCCTTCTGGCCGATGACGCGCTTGTGGAGCTCGTCCTCCATACGCAGCAGACGGGAGGACTCCTCCTCCGTCAGCTTGAAGACCGGGATGCCGGTGGCCGTGGCCAGGACTTCGGCGATCAGCTCGCCGTCGACCTCGGCGACGACGTCCATGTCGCCGGCCTTCCACTCCTTCTCCCGCTTGGTCTTCGCCGCCAGCAGCTGCTTCTCCTTGTCGCGGAGAGACGCTGCCTTCTCGAAGTCCTGGGAGTCGATGGCCGACTCCTTGTCGCGGCGGACGCCCGCGATCTTCTCGTCGAACTCGCGGAGGTCCGGCGGCGCGGTCATCCGGCGGATGCGCATCCGGGAACCGGCCTCGTCGATCAGGTCGATCGCCTTGTCCGGCAGGAAGCGGTCCGAGATGTAGCGGTCGGCCAGCGTCGCGGCCTGGACCAACGCCTCGTCCGTGATGGACACGCGGTGGTGGGCCTCGTAGCGGTCGCGCAGACCCTTGAGGATCTCGATGGTGTGCGGCAGCGACGGCTCCGCGACCTGGATGGGCTGGAAGCGGCGCTCGAGGGCCGCGTCCTTCTCCAGGTGCTTGCGGTACTCGTCGAGCGTCGTCGCACCGATCGTCTGGAGCTCGCCTCGCGCCAGCATGGGCTTGAGGATGCTTGCCGCGTCGATCGCGCCCTCGGCGGCGCCCGCACCCACCAGGGTGTGGAGCTCGTCGATGAACAGGATGATGTCGCCGCGGGTGCGGATCTCCTTGAGGACCTTCTTCAGGCGCTCCTCGAAGTCACCGCGGTAGCGGGAGCCGGCGACCAGCGCGCCGAGGTCGAGGGTGTAGAGGTGCTTGTCCTTGAGGGTCTCGGGCACCTCGCCCTTGACGATGGCCTGCGCCAGGCCCTCGACGACCGCCGTCTTGCCGACGCCGGGCTCGCCGATGAGAACCGGGTTGTTCTTGGTACGGCGGGACAGCACCTGCATGACCCGCTCGATCTCCTTCTCGCGCCCGATGACCGGGTCGAGCTTGGATTCGCGAGCGGCCTGGGTGAGATTCCGGCCGAACTGGTCGAGCACCAGGGACGTGGAGGGCGTGCCCTCCGCGGGGCCGCCTGCAGTGGCCGCCTCCTTGCCTCCCGAGTAACCGGAGAGCAGCTGGATGACCTGCTGCCGCACGCGGTTCAGGTCGGCGCCCAGCTTCACGAGGACCTGGGCGGCGACGCCCTCGCCCTCGCGGATCAGGCCGAGCAGGATGTGCTCGGTACCGATGTAGTTGTGGCCGAGCTGAAGAGCCTCGCGGAGCGACAGCTCCAGGACCTTCTTGGCTCGCGGGGTGAAGGGGATGTGCCCGGACGGGGCCTGCTGGCCCTGACCGATGATCTCCTCCACCTGCTGGCGGACCGCCTCGAGCGAAATCCCGAGGCTCTCCAGGGCCTTAGCGGCGACACCCTCACCCTCGTGGATAAGGCCCAGGAGGATGTGCTCGGTGCCGATGTAGTTGTGGTTGAGCATCCGGGCTTCTTCCTGAGCCAGGACGACAACCCGCCGCGCGCGGTCGGTGAACCTCTCGAACATCGTTAATCGCTCCTCAGAGCGGTCAGGCAGTAAGGGGTCGGTCCCCTCCCTGTCCTTCCGCAGCTTAGTCCCGCAAGCGGGGACCGCTCATTCCAACTGCCGACACCCGTCCTTGGCCTCCTGCCCCGAACGCCGACAACTGCTCCAACCCGATGGTGCGAGACGATGTTCCCGCAGGCCAGGCAGATACCCCTATCGCCAGTACGCCGACGGCGAACGTGAGACGTCTCGGCCTGCGTGTCGCCCCTCCCCACTAGGGATGTCTTACCCGCAATTACAGACAGTCCATGCGGCGCACGCCGGTTCCCTCCGCTACGGGCGAACATCCTTGCGCTCCAAAATGCGCTCGTGCGCCCTCCATTCCGGACACGCTGTGCACGCAATGGAGGACTCTGCGTAACCCTTGGGGTCTCTCGGCAGTTCTTCCGGCATGGCCCTCCCCGTCCCGCCTCCGCGCTCGCCGCTCGCCGACGACCGCGACGGCCATGGCGACCATGCGCAGTGGTACGAACGCGAGCTCGGCTGGGCGACGACGGGCACCGCTCCGGTCCGGTTGCTGACCGGGCTGCGGTTCGACGTCCTGGAACTGCCCGCGGTCGCGGGTCACGCTGCGCTGCGGCGGGCGGGACGCACCGGGCCGGTGGCACTGACCGGGCAGACCATGGGGCTACTGGTGGCCCCGGGAGGCGCCGACGAGCTGCCGGGGCTGCTCGACTGGCTGGAGTGGGGCGGGGTGGCCCTCACACTGACCGCCGTCGGAACGGGCGGGCGGATCATCGCGCCGGCACCGCCCGGCTGGGCGGCCGGCTCGCCGGGGGCCGCCGTATGGCTGCGGCCCCCCGAGCTGCGGCACGAGGGGGAGTCGGAGCTCCCGGCCCTCGCCGGCCTCGGGAGCAGGGGTGGGGATGCTCCCGATCTCGTACGGCTCGTGGACGCGGTGGCAACGGAATGCCACCGGGCCCGGTTGACGCGTACCGGAACAGGATGGCCGGCAACGGGATGCACGGCCGATCAGTCGACAGCTCAGCCGTTGGCCTTCTCGTAAGCCTCGCGGATCTCTGCCGGAACACGACCGCGGTCATTCACATTGTGACCGTTCTCGCGCGCCCACTTACGGATCTCGGCGGTGTCCTTGTTGCCACCGGGAACGGCGCGACCCTTGCCACGGCCGGCCGCGGCACGGCCACCGGTGCGTCGGCCACCCTTGGCGTACGGCTCAAGAAGACCGCGGAGCTTGTCCGCGTTGGTCGTGGTGAGGTCAATCTCGTACGTCTTGCCATCCAGAGCGAACGTCACTGTCTCGTCCGCCTCGCCACCGTCGAGGTCATCGACAAGAAGGACCTGAACCTTCTGTGCCACCGGATTTCCTTTCATCGAAAATGCAGTACGCGGAAAGGAAACCGCTTTTCTCCGGAAAACACAAACCCCTGGGAGAGGTTCAGGAGTGCAAGAACACGGGAAACATGCGCGATTCGGACATAGGGTTCCGGGTTCTTCCAGCGGTCACAGGTGCAGAAGCATCCGACTGTTGCCCAAGGTGTTCGGCTTCACTCGTTCGAGACCGAGGAACTCTGCTACGCCCTCGTCATAGGAACGCAGCAGCTCGCTGTAGACATCTGTGTCGACCGGTGTCTCTCCGATCTCCACGAAGCCGTGCTTGGCGAAGAAGTCGACTTCGAAGGTGAGACAGAAAACCCGGCGCACACCCAGCCAGCGAGCGGTCTGCAACAGCTTGTCCAGCACTTGATGCCCCACTCCGACACCCTTGATGCTGTGATCGACCGCGAGAGTACGGACTTCGGCGAGGTCTTCCCACATCACATGGAGTGCACCGCAGCCGATGACCCGGGCATCCGCGTCGCGTTCCGCGATCCAGAACTCCTGGATGTCCTCGTAAAGCGTCACCGTCGCTTTGTCGAGCAGGATGCCTTCGCGTACGTACCCGTCGAGCAGACGACGGACCGAGGGCACATCGCTCGTCCTGGCACGGCGGACAGTGATGGCTGCGTTTATAACCGACGGTTCGGTACGGAAATCTGTATGCGGAAGCTCTGAGGACATGCCCCGACGCTATCGCTCGGCCTCCGGGCCCGCGTCATCAGCCGGGTGATCACCGGCCCCCGGGGCCTCCGGGGATACGATCCGCATCGCATCGCGGAGAGCTTCGCGCTGCTCGGCGGACATCATGCCGAAGAAGGCGACAAGAGCGGCCGCCGGGTTGTCACTGTGCGACCAGGCTTCGTTCATCAGTGCGGCCGAGTAGGCGGCGCGGGTGGAGACCGCCGTATATCGATATGCGCGGCCCTCGACTTCCCTGCGCACCCAGCCCTTCTGATGGAGATTGTCCATTACCGTCATGACGGTCGTGTACGCGATGGACCGTTCCTGCTGAAGGTCCTCAAGGACTTCCCGCACGGTGACCGGACGGTTCCATTGCCAGACCCGCGTCATCACGGCGTCTTCCAGCTCTCCCAATTGGCGGGGCACAGCGTCACCATAGTGCTAGATGTCTGGAATGGCAGGTTATTTGCACAGCAAAAGGGCGTACGGCTCATGATGAGCCGTACGCCCTTCGCTCGGTGCAGTGCGATGCGATCCAGTGCTGTGCAGTGCAGTGGCAGTACGTGAGGTACCGGTCAGACGCCGTCGGTCCGCGGGGTCTTCTGCACCGCCTCGGCGCGCCTGGTCGCCGAGTCCACGGCCGCGTCCTCCTTGGCCTTGTTGGGGCCGCCCTGACTCTTGACGATCGTCACGACGAGACCGATGAAGAAGGCGGCCATCACCACGGGGGGCACGAGCGCGGATACGTAGTCCATGGCGTCCAGAGTAGCGAGCCCGGTACGGACTTCCGTGTGCCCCCTCCGCCGTCCGGCGTGGTTATCCCGCGGCGCGCTGCTGCGCCGGCGGGGCCGGCGGGGCCGGGCGGCGGGGCGGGAAGACCTCCGAGGGCTTCGGCGCGGGGCGCTCGGGCGTCGGCACCGGACGGGCCGGGGCCGGCGGGGTCTTCGGCCGTTCGGGTTCGGCGGCCGCCGCCCGGCCGCCGGGCAGCGCCAGCAGCCGGCTGCGCGGAGCGGGGGTCGTCGCGGGTACGGCCCGGCCGGCGAGCCGGGCCCGTACCGACCGCTCGGCGAGCACCTGGCAGCGCTCCAGGAGCGCCGCGGCGACCGGTCTGCAGCGTTGGAGGCGCAGTGCGGCCAGATCCTCCGGGCGGGGGTCGTAACCGGCGGCCAGGGCGTCCTGGAGCAGTTCCAGATAGCCGGTGGCGGAGCCGGGAAGGGCATCTCGGTAGCGGACGAGGTCGGCGAGGAGGAACGCGCGCAGCCGTCCCGCCTCGCCGGCCACCTCGTCGACGGAGCCCGCAAGACGCAGGCAGTCCTGGACATCGTCGTCGGGCAGGGGCGCGGGGTGGAGGGCGTTGGCGAGGGCGCGTCGGAGCACTCGCAGCTCGTCCGCGCTGAACGCCATACCGCCGCGTGATCCGTAAGGCGTGGGCATAGCGCGACAATACGTGCTAAATGGACAAAATCGGCTTAGCTGGCCGACGGCGGCGCGGCGGCGGCCATCCCGCCGCCGCGTCGTTCCCGCAGGTGCCCGGCGCTCCGCCTACATCCGGGCCACATTGCGCTCGTACACCAGGCGCAGGCCGATGAGGGTGAGCCAGGGCTCGTGCTCGTCGATCACGGAGGACTCGCCCAACACCATCGGAGCAAGGCCGCCGGTCGCAATGACGGTGACGTCGTCCGGGTCGGCCGCCAGCTCCTTCTTCATGCGTTCGACAACGCCGTCGACCTGACCCGCGAAGCCGTACACGATGCCCGCCTGCATGGCCTCGACCGTGTTCTTGCCGATCACGCTGCGCGGCCGGGCCAGCTCGATCTTGCGGAGCTGGGCACCCTTGACGCCGAGCGCCTCGACCGAGATCTCGATGCCGGGGGCGATGACCCCGCCCGCGTACTCGCCGCGGGCGGAGACCGCATCGAAAGTGGTGGCGGTGCCGAAGTCGACGACGATGGCCGGGCCGCCGTAGAGCTCGACGGCGGCGACCGAGTTGATGATGCGGTCCGCGCCGACCTCCTTCGGGTTGTCCACCAGGATCGGCACTCCCGTCTTGATGCCGGGCTCCACGAGCACGGCAGGGACGTCCCCGTAGTAACGGCGGGTGACCTCGCGCAGCTCGTGCAGCACCGCAGGGACGGTGGCGCAGATCGCTATGCCCTCGATGCCGTCGCCCAGCTCCTCGCCGAGCAGCGGGTGCATGCCCATCAGGCCGTTGAGCAGCACCGCGAGCTCGTCCGCGGTACGCCGGGCGTCGGTGGAGATCCGCCAGTGCTCGACGATCTCCTCACCGTCGAACAGGCCCAGGACGGTATGGGTGTTGCCGACGTCGATGGTGAGCAGCATCAGGCGCCGGCCCCGTCGGTGTCACGGAAGTCCAGGCCGATGTCGAGGATCGGCGAGGAGTGGGTGAGCGCACCCACGGCGAGGTAGTCGACGCCCGCGTCGGCGTAGGCGCGGGCGCTGTCGAGAGTGAGACGGCCGGACGACTCCAGGGCCGCGCGGCCGCCGACGACCGCTACGGCCTCCTCGGTCCCGGCCGGGGTGAAGTTGTCCAGCAGGATCAGGTCGGCGCCCGCCGCCAGGACCTCGTGGACCTGGTCCAAGGTGTCGACCTCGACCTCGATCGGTACGTCCGGGAACTCGTCCCGCACCCGCTTGAACGCCTCGGCGACACCGCCCGCCGCGATGACATGGTTGTCCTTGACCAGCGCGGCGTCGGAGAGCGACATCCGGTGGTTGACGCCGCCGCCGCAGCGCACCGCGTACTTCTCCAGGGCGCGCAGTCCCGGAGTGGTCTTCCGGGTGTCGCGGACCTTGGCCTTCGTGCCTTCGAGCACGTCGGCCCAGGCGCGGGTCGCGGTCGCGATGCCGGAGAGCCTGCAGAGCAGGTTGAGCGCGCTGCGCTCGCCGGTGAGCAGGTCGCGGGTGCGAGTGGTGACCGTCAACAGCTTCTGGCCGGGGACGACGCGGTCGCCGTCCTCGACGTGGCGCTCGACCTCGAACTCGGCCGTGCAGACGATGGACAGGACGGCCTCGGCGACCCGCAGACCTGCGACGACACCGGCCTCACGGGCGGTGAAGTCACCTGTGGCCATGGCCTCCTCGGAGACCGTCGCGACGGTCGTGACGTCCACGCCGTGGTCGAGGTCCTCCTCGATGGCGACGTGCGCGATGTCCTCGACCTGAACGGGGTCGAGGCCCGCGTCGGCGAGGAGCTGGGCGAGGTCGGGGTCGAGGCCGCACTCCAGCGGGTCCAGCTCGTAGTCGTCGTCCCCGCCGCAGCCGCAGGCGTCCCCGCAGCCGCCGGCGGACGGTGCGGGCGCGCCGATCTGGATCAGCGGTACGTCCACGGGTGTGGGGCGCGGATTCTCTTCGGGCGTGCTCACCGTTACGGCTCCTCGGGGGTGGGGTGGGTCGTGGTCGCTGCTGCGCAGTCTGGTGCCCCCGCCGGGTGTACGGGCGGGAATGCCTCGGATTCAGTCCGGCTGAGGACGAGCCGGCGGTCCGGAGTGAGCCGCACGACGAGGTGGCAGCGCCAGGTCTCGTCGTCCCGCTCGGGCCGGTCCTCGCGCCAGTGGCAGCCGCGGGTCTCCTCGCGCTGCCGGGCGGCGGCGACCAGGACGCGCGAGACGAGGAGCAGGTTGGTGACCTCCCACGCCTCGACACCGGGCTCCGCACGCTTCGGCCCGGCCGCCCAGGCGTCGGCGGCCGCACTGTTGTGCAGGGCCTCGAGTTCGTCGGCGGCGGTGACGAGACTGGCGGCGGAACGCAGGACGCCGGCGCCCCGGGTCATGATCCGCTGGATCGTGGTCCGCACCTCGGGGGCGAGCAGCGGCGAGGGGGCGGGGCGGTCGGTGTCCCTTTCGGTGTCCCGGTCCGTCACCGGGACCGCTGCCTTCGTCACAAGGGCTGAGGCCTCCGTCGTGCGCGACCGGTCCTCGACGATGTCCGCCGCGATGCGTTCGGCGAAGACCAGGCCCTCGAGGAGCGAGTTGGACGCCAGCCGGTTCGCGCCGTGCACGCCCGTGCAAGCGACCTCGCCGCACGCGTACAGCCCAGGGACCGTCGTCCGGCCGCGCAGATCCGTACGGACGCCGCCGGAGGCGTAGTGCGCGGCGGGGGCGACCGGGATCGGCTCGGTGATCGGGTCGATGCCGTGGGCCCGGCAGGCCGCCAGGATCGTGGGGAAGCGCTGCTCCCACATCTCGGCGCCGAAATGGCGGGCGTCGAGGTACATGTGCTCGGTGCCGTGCAGCTGCATCTGGCGGGTGATGGCCTTGGCGACGATGTCGCGCGGCGCCAGTTCCGCCAGTTCGTGCCGGCCGACCATGAACCGCGTGCCGGACGCGTCGACGAGATGGGCGCCCTCGCCCCGAACCGCTTCCGATACGAGGGGCTGCTGGCCCTCGGAATCGGCGCCGAGGAAGAGCACCGTCGGGTGGAACTGGACAAATTCGAGGTCGGAGACCTCGGCGCCGGCCCGCAGGGCGAGGGCGACGCCGTCGCCGGTGGAGACCGGCGGGTTGGTGGTGGCGGAGAAGACCTGGCCCATACCGCCGGTGGCGAGGACCACCGCGGGGGCGTGGACCGCGCCGACGCCGTCGTGCTGGCCCTCGCCCATGACATGCAGGGTGACGCCGGCGGTGCGGCCTTCGGCGTCCGTCAGCAGGTCCAGGACCAGGGCGTTCTCCACGGTGTGGAGGGCTGCGGAGCGGACCGCCTCGACCAGGGCGCGGGAGATCTCGGCGCCCGTCGCGTCCCCGCCCGCGTGCGCGATCCGGCGACGGTGGTGGCCGCCCTCACGGGTGAGCGCGATGTCGCCGGTGTCGGTGGTGTCGAAGTGCGCGCCGGTCCCGATCAGGCGGCGTACGGCGTCGGGGCCCTCGGTGACCAGGGTCCGTACCGCCGACTCGTCGCACAGGCCCGCGCCCGCGACCAGGGTGTCGGCCAGATGCTGTTCCGGGGTGTCGCCCTCGCCGAGGGCTGCCGCGATACCGCCCTGCGCCCAGCGGGTGGAGCCGTCGTCGAGCCGGGCCTTGGTGACGACGACGGTGGCGAGGCCCGCGGCCGCACAGCGCAGCGCGGTGGTGAGGCCGGCGACGCCGGAGCCGACCACCACGACATCCGCGTCGATGGCCCAGCCGGGGGCGGGGGCGGTCAGCCGTATTCCGGTCACGTGTCGGCTCCGAAGGTCAGCGGGATGTTGTCGATGAGGCGGGTGGCGCCCACCCGGGCGGCGACGGCGAGGATCGCGTCTCCGATGGTCCGGTCGTCGGGGATCTCGGTGAAGTCCGCCGGGTCCACGAGCGCCAGATAGTCCAGGGCGAGCGGGGGCTGTTCGGCGGCCGCGTCGTCGAGGATCATGCGTGCGGCGGCGCGCACCGCCGCGGGTCCGTCGTCCGGCCTGGCCCGGGCCACCGCCTGGGTGTCGGCGGCCGCGCGGGCCTCGCCGAGCCGGGTGAGTGCGGCGGCCCGGCCCGTCGTCGCCGGGGTGGTCTGCGCGCGGGCGTGCAGCGCCTGCTGGGCGGCGAGCCTGTCGCGGGCCGCGAACAGGGCCCCGGACAGGGCCAGGGCGGTGCGGCGCTCCTGGGCGTCGAGGAAACGGTTGCGGCTGGAGAGCGCGAGGCCGTCCGGCTCGCGGACCGTCTCCACGCCGACGATCTCCACCGGGAAGTTCAGGTCGCGCACCATACGGCGGATCAGCGCCAGCTGCTGGGCGTCCTTCTGCCCGTAGAACGCGACATCGGGGCGGGTCAGGTGCAGGAATTTGGCGACGACGGTCAGCATCCCGTCGAAATGGCCGGGACGAAACGCCCCTTCCAGCCGCTCGCCCATCGGGCCCGCGGCGATCCTGACCTGCGGCTCACCGCCCGGGTAGACCTCGTCGACGGACGGGGCGAACACCACGTCGGCACCGGCCGCGCCGGCGACGGCGAGATCGGCGTCGAGGGTACGGGGGTAGCGGTCGAGGTCCGCGGCCTCCCCGAACTGGAGCGGGTTGACGAAGACGGTGACGACGACCTGGCCGTCCGGGCCCGCGGCGGCGCGGGCGGCCCGGATCAGGCTCGCGTGCCCCTCGTGCAGGGCGCCCATGGTCATGACGACGGCCCGCGGTCCCTTGCGCCCGCCGGACGCGTCGAGCTCCGCCGCCGTACGGACCAGGGCGGTGGACGTTTCGGTCATCGGGTCTCTCCCGGTCCGGTGCTGCCCGTGGTGCCCGCACCCGTGGCCCCGTCGGCCAGGACGCCGAGCAGGTCCTCCGCCAGCTCCGGCTTGAGCAGGCCGTGCGCCAGCGCCCGGTCGGCGGTGGCGCGGGCCATCGCGAGGTATCCGGCCACGGTCTGCGGGGCGTGCTTGCGCAGCTCGCCGATGTGTGCGGCGACCGTGCCCGCGTCGCCACGGGCGACCGGGCCGGTCAGCGCGCCGTCACCGGAACGCAGGGCGTTGTCGAGAGCGGCTCCGAGGAGCGGGCCGAGCATCCGGTCGGGAGCCTCGACCCCTGCCGTGCGCAGCAGCTCCATCGACTGGGCGACCAGCGTGACCAGGTGGTTCGCGCCGAGGGCGAGCGCCGCGTGGTAGAGCGGACGGGACTCCTCCGCGATCCATTCGGGCTCGCCGCCCATCTCGATGACGAGCGCCTCCGCGGCGAGTCGCAGCTCCTCGGGCGCGGTGACGCCGAAGGAGCAGCCGGCCAGCCGCTGGACGTCGACGCTCGTGCCGGTGAACGTCATCGCAGGGTGCAGGGCGAGCGGCAGCGCGCCGGCCCGCAGGGCAGGGTCCAGGACCCGTGTCCCGTACCGCCCCGACGTGTGGACGATCAGCTGCCCCGGGCGGACCGCACCGGTCTCGGCCAGGCCCTCGACGAGGCCGGGCAAGGCGTCGTCGGGCACGGTCAGCAGGACCAGCTCGGCACGCGCGAGCACCTCGGCGGGCGGTACGAGAGGTACGTCGGGCAGAAGCGCGGCGGCCCGGCGCACCGACGCGTCGGAGACGCCCGACACGGCGACCGGGCGGTGACCGGCGAGCTGCAGGGACGCGGCAAGGGCAGGGCCGACCCTGCCCGCGCCCACGACGCCCACGGTGAGGCGGGCGGGGCGATCCCTCGCGTCGAGGGGCTCCTTGGGTGCTGTTGCGTTCACGCGGCGATGGCCTTCCGTTCCAGTCCGCGGGGGGTACCGGACGATTTCTCTGCATGCTACGCCAGCGTTTCGCGCAGACTCCGGGCCGTCCACAGCCTGTGGACGAATGCGTGGACGGCCGCCGGGGCGTGGACCGCGTAACCGTGTGGGCGGGGGCCGCCTTCTGCGTGATGATCGTCCCATGGCAGACAGGCATGAGCAGGCACGAGCACAGGCGCAGGACGAGATCCGGGAGGAGATCCGGGACCGGGCAGGGGACGGGATACGGGACGGTGAGCCGGACCGCGAAACGGCTGAACGGTTCCGGCGGATCGCCGCCTGGCGCCGGGCCGAACGGATACTTTCGCGGCCGCCCGTCGACCGCACCCTCGGCGAGCAACTGGCCGACCTGGGCGCGTACGCCGGTTCCGTGGCCGATCTGGACCGGCCCGCGGACATCTACGGCGACGGGATCGTCGCCGTACTGGAGCAGCGCATCGCCGATCTGCTCGGCATGGAGGCCGCGGCCTTCTTCCCGACCGGAACGATGGCTCAGCAGGTCGCGCTGCGCTGCTGGGCAGGGCGCACCGGCAGCCAGACCGTGGCACTGCATCCGCTCGCCCACCCGGAAGTGCACGAGCGCGGTGCTCTGGGGTCGGTGAGCGGGCTGCGTACCGTCCACCCGACGTCCGAGCCACGGCTGCCCACCGCGCAGGAGATCCGCGACTTCACCGAACCTTTCGGCACGCTGATGCTGGAGCTGCCGTTGCGCGACGCCGGTTTCGTACTGCCGGAGTGGGAGGAGCTGGAGGCCGTGGTGGCGGCCGCCCGCGAACGCGATGCAGTGGTGCACTTCGACGGCGCGCGACTGTGGGAGTGCGCCCCCCGCTTCGGGCGCGGGCTGCCGGAGATCGCAGCGCTCGCGGACAGCGTGTATGTGTCGTTCTACAAGACGCTCGGCGGACTGTCCGGGGCCGCGCTCGCCGGTCCGGAGTCCCTGATCGAGGAGGCCCGCACCTGGCGCCACCGGTACGGCGGCCAGCTCTACCAGCAGTTCCCCGCGGCGCTCTCCGCGCTGGTCGGCCTGGACCGGGAGCTGCCGAAGCTGTCGTCCTACGTGGCGCAGGCGAAGGTGGTGGCCGGCGCCCTGGCCGAGGGCTTCACGGAGTCCGCTGTTCCGTGGTTCCGGGTGCATCCGGAACCGCCGCACACGCACCAGTTCCAGGTATGGCTGCCGTACGGGGCGGAGGCCCTGACCGAGGCGGCGGTACGGCAGGCGGAGGAGACGGGCGTGGCGCTCTTCCGCAGGTGGCACCCGGCTTCGGCAGGACCGCCCGGGGTGTCGTACACGGAGGTCACGGTGTCGGAAGCGGGGCTGGAGTGGACCGCGCGGGATGTGCGGGTGGCGGTGGGGGAATTCGTGAAGCGGCTGGGTTAGCGGGGCACCGGGTGGTCCGGCGGCCGCTCCGTCCTCAAGCCGGCGGCCGCTCCGTCCTCAAGCGCCGGAGGGGCTGGAGTTGCCCGGCGGGGTGGAGTCAGGCGGGGTGGGGCGATGCCCGTGGGTGAACAGTTCTCGTAGCGCCGTGCGCCAGCGGCGGCGTGCCGGGAGGCCCGCTGTCACCGCGTCGAAGCGGCGCCGGTCGCGTACGTCCCGTACCACCGCCCAGTCGTGCCGGCCGGGCAGCGGCGGCGGCAGTTCACCGTGCTGGGCCGAGCGATAGCTGTAGATCATGTGCTGCTGAATGGCGTCCATGAACTCAGCGTGGGCCGGTCCCGGCGGTCCCGCGCGACGATTGACGACCTCCGTCAAACGGCACCTGACGTTTTCGCCGCACCCCGCACTATTGGGGGGTGAGCGTGAACATCGACATCGCGGGACTGCCGCCCGAGCGCATCGTCTTCGAGACCTCGCCCCTCGCCGAGCTGGGGCTGGCTCTGCATGCGCTCTCCGAGCCGGGGCACCATCCCGGACTTCACGGCTGGGCGACGGCGACCGCCGCCTCGCTGGAGCCCGACCTGGCCGACCGGCTGCACGAGGCCGATTTCCTGTGGCGCAACACGTTCTCCGACGTCTTCATGCCGTTCGCCGGGGTGCGCGGCGGCGACGGCCGGACCGGGGCGACGCTCGCCGAGGATCTGGACATCCTCGACCGGCTGGACGACGAACGGTTCGTCGCCTCCGCCCTGGAGTTCACCTGCGCCAGTCTGTACGGGATCGGCGCGCCCTCCCCGCTCAGCGACCCGCTGATGCGCGCCCGCGCACTGGACATGGCGGCGGCGCGCGGCCCGCGGCAGGTGGAGTTCACCCGGCAGTTGCTGGCCGACCCCGTCCCCGTACGCCGCTGGGTCCGGCGTCTCTTCGAGGACTGCGACGAGGCGTTCTTCGCGGACACCTGGCGGCGGGTCCAGGTCCAGCTGGTCGCCGACGCCCGGCACAAGACGGATCTGCTGCGCCGCAAGGGGGCCGGTGAGGCATTGGGCGCGGTGTCCGCCGCGCTCTCGCTCGACGAGGGCGCGTGCAGGATCAGCGCCGACAAGATGACGGAGGGCTCGACCACCGCGACCGACCCGGCCGTCGGCGCCGGGCTCACGCTCATCCCGACCAGCTTCGGCTGGCCGCATCTGATGGTGCTGCACGCGCCGGGATGGCGCCCGGTGATCCACTATCCGGTGCACCGCCCCGAGCTGCCCTCCTCCGCCTCGGTCGAAACGCTCCAGCTGCGGTTGGAGGCGCTGGCCCACCCCATGCGGATGCGGCTGTGCCGCAACCTCGCCCGTTCTCCGTACACGACCGGTGAGCTCGCCGACTCGCACAGCATCACGGCGCCCGAGGTGTCCCGGCATCTTTCGGTACTGAAGAAGGCCGGTCTGGTCACCACGCGGCGGCGCGGCCGCTACGTACTGCACCAGCTCGACCTGACGGTGGTGGCCCGGCTCGGCAGCGACTTCCTGGAGGGCGTGCTGCGGTGAGGTGAGCCGCGCGCGCCCGCCCTGGTCAGCCCGCCCCGCCTCCGCCGGCCCGCACCAGCCCCGTCTCGTACGCGAGCACGACGACCTGTACCCGGTCGCGCAGGTTCAGTTTGGTGAGGATGCGGCCGACGTGCGTCTTGACCGTCGCCTCGGAGAGCACCAGCCGCGCCGCGATCTCGCCGTTCGACATGCCCTGCGCGACCAGCAGCATCACTTCGCGTTCGCGTTCGGTGAGCTTGCCGATGTCCTTGTGCTTGGGTTCGTCGGTGCTGCTCGGCAGCAGGGGCGAGAAGCGGTCGAGCAGCCGCCGGGTGGTGGACGGGGCGACGACCGCGTCGCCGCTGTGCACCGAACGGATCGCGCCGAGCAGTTCGGCCGGCGGCACGTCCTTGAGCATGAAACCGCTGGCCCCGGCCTTCAGACCGGAGAAGGCGTATTCGTCCAGGTCGAACGTGGTCAGGATGAGCACCTTGGGCGCATCGGGCCGCGCGCAGATGCGCCGGGTCGCCTCGACACCGTCCAGCCTCGGCATGCGTACGTCCATCAGCACCACGTCGACGGCGGTGGAGCGAAGGTTCTCGATCGCCTCCGCGCCGTCGCCGGCCTCGGCGACGACCTCCATGTCCGGCTGCGCCGCGAGCACCATCCGGAAGCCGGTGCGCAACAGCACCTGGTCGTCGACGAGCATCACGCGGATCGCCATGAGGGTCCTTGTCTCCTGTTCCTGTCCAGCAAGCTAGTGGGCGGGCTTGAGCGGCAGCAGTGCGCTGATCCGGAACCCGCCGCCGGGCCGCGGACCGGCGTCCAGCGTGCCGCCGACCATGCCGACCCGCTCGCGCATACCGATCATCCCGTGACCTGCGCCGTCGGCGCCGCCGTCCTCGTACAGTTCGTGCGCCGCGCCCCGGCCGTCGTCCTCGACCAGCAGCCCGAGCCCGTCGTCGAAGTAGACCAGCCGCACGCTGGCCCCGGCGTCCGGACCACCGTGCTTGCGGGTGTTGGTCAGGGCTTCCTGCACGATGCGGTAGGCCGTCAGCTCGACGCCGGTGGGCAGCGGGCGCGGTGTGCCCTCGATCTTGAAGTCCACCGCCAGACCGGTCCGGCGGACCTGCTCGATCAAGTCCTCGATCTGCTCGACGTCGGGCTGCGGGACGTACTCCCCGCTCTCCTGGCTGTCGCCGGTGCGCAGCACGCCGAGCAGCCGGCGCATCTCGGCAAGGGCCTGCCTGCCGGTGCTGGAGATGGTCTCCAGGGCCTGCCGGGCCTGGTCGGGCGCCGCGTCCATCACGTACGCCGCCCCGTCGGCCTGCACCACCATCACCGAGACGTTGTGCGCCACGACATCGTGGAGTTCGCGGGCGATACGGGCCCGCTCGGCGGCCACGGCGACCTTCGACTGTGCCTCACGCTCCCGCTCCAGGCGGGCGGCCCGCTCCTCCAGCTGACTGAAGTACGCCCGCCGGGTCCGCATCGAGTCGCCGAGCACCCAGGCGAGGACGAACGGCACGGTCATGACGACGACGACGAAGACCTCCTGGACCCAGCCGCCCCGGGTCTCGCTGGGCCAGCGCAGCTGCGATAGACCGGCCGCGCACAGGCTGCAGGCCAGTGCGAGCCGTGAGGCCCATCGCTCGCCGACCGTGGCCACCGTGAAGGTGATCACCAGCATGGCGAAGTTCGCGACACTCGGCCTGACGTCGAGCAGCAGCTGCGCGACGCCCGCCGCGACGGCGAGCAGCAGCATCTTCTCCGGCGCCCGGCGGCGCAGCGCGACGACCAGGCAGAGGCCGATGACGACCGGCACGGCAGCCAGCCGATGTGTGCCGCGGCCCTGGTCACCCACGACGGACACACCGGAGAGCCCGAGGAGGACGACAGCCCAGAAGATGTCGACGCCCGTCGGGTGTCTGCGGATGAAGTCGTAGAGGCGCTGCACGTAACCCAGCGTAGGGACAGGCGGCAGGTGGGTGGGTCAGCCGGAGGGTCGATCCGGTTCCTGGGACCGTACTCCCCAAGGTGGAGACTTGGTCCCGTGACGGATGAGTGGCGTGGGTGGCAGGAGGCGGCCGAGGCCGCTTTGTACGAGGACGGGGGGTTCTACCGGAGCCTCGAAGGGCCGGCCGGGCACTTCCGTACGTCCGTGCACGCGTCCCCGCAGTTCGCCGCCGCGGTGGCCCGGCTGCTGGTCGGGACGGCGCGGGAGCTGGGGACGGACGCGGTCGATCTGGTGGATCTGGGGGCCGGGCGGGGAGAGCTGGTGACGGGGGTGCTTGCTGCGCTGCCCGGCATCGCCCCGGCGGGACTCTCGGTACGGGCGTACGCCGTGGAGATCGCCGGGCGGCCGGCCGGCCTGGACCCGCGGATCGAGTGGTGCGCCGAGCCGCCGCCGGGGGCGCGGGGGCTGCTCTTCGCCAACGAGTGGCTGGACAACGTCCCGACGCCGGTCGCGGAGACCGACGCGGACGGCATCGACCGGTATGTCCTTGTCAGGACGGCGGACGGCGCCGAGCGGCTGGGTGAACCGGTGACCGGGGCGGACGCCGCCTGGCTGCGACGCTGGTGGCCGTCGGCCGGGCCGGGCAGCCGTGCGGAGATCGGCCGGCCGCGCGACGAGGCGTGGGCGCGGGCGGTCTCCACCCTGTCCGCGGGGCTCGCGGTGGCTGTCGACTACGCCCACGTACGGCAGGCGCGGCCGCCGTTCGGCACGCTGACCGGCTTCCGGGCGGGGCGCGAGGTGCAGCCGGTGCCGGACGGCAGCTGCGATCTCACCTCGCATGTGGCGCTGGACGCGTGCGCGGCGGCCGGGACCATGGGCGAGGAGCCCGAGGTGATGGATCAGCGGGAGGCACTGCGGGGGCTGGGTATCAGCGGGGAGCGGCCGTCGCTCGCCCTGGCCTCGACCGATCCGGCGGGATACCTGCGCGCGCTCGCGTCGGCGGGTGAGGCGGCTGAGCTGACCGCGCGGGGCGGGCTCGGGGACTTCGGCTGGCTGATGCAACGGGTGACGCGGCGGCCGTATCCGGCGGCCGCGTCCGGCACGACCGGCCCGCCCGGTGATTGAGGGCCTCTCTCGGCCCGTCCGGCGTCGAGTACCGGGGTCCGGGGCGGGAAGGGGCACGTAGGGGGCGGGCCCCGCCGCAGGCGCCCCACCCCGCACCGCCCCCGGCGCTCAGGGAATACTGGCCGTATGACGGAGACGACAGTCGGCATCGGCGGCGCGGCGGAGAGCACCGACATGGTGCTCAACATCGGGCCCCAGCACCCCTCGACCCACGGCGTGCTCCGTCTGCGGATCGTCCTCGACGGCGAGCGGATCCAGCACGCCGAGCCGGTCATCGGCTATATGCACCGCGGCGCGGAGAAGCTCTTCGAGGCCCGCGACTACCGGCAGATCGTGATGCTCGCCAACCGCCACGACTGGCTGTCGGCGTTCTCCAACGAGCTGGGCGTCGTGATGGCCGTCGAGCGCATGCTCGGCATGGAGGTCCCGGAGCGCGCGGTCTGGACGCGGACCCTGCTCGCCGAGCTGAACCGGGTGCTGAACCATCTGATGTTCCTCGGTTCGTACCCGCTGGAACTGGGCGGTATCACCCCGGTGTTCTACGCCTTCCGGGAGCGCGAGGAGCTCCAGGCCGTGATGGAGGAGGTCTCCGGCGGCCGGATGCACTACATGTTCAACCGGGTCGGCGGTCTCAAGGAGGACCTCCCGGCGGGCTGGCTGGGCCGCGCGAGGGACGCCGTCGCGTCCGTCCGCTCGCGGATGGACGTGTACGACAGGCTGGTGCTCGGCAACGAGATCTTCCGGGGCCGAACCCGCGGTGTCGGCGTACTGTCCGCCGAGACCGTGCACGCGTACGGGGTGTCCGGTCCGATCGCCCGCGCCTCCGGGGTCGACTTCGATCTGCGGCGCGACGAGCCGTATCTCGCGTACGGAGAGCTGCAGGACACCCTCAAGGTCGTCACCCGTACCGAGGGCGACTGCCTGGCCCGCTTCGAATGTCTGCTGGAGCAGACCCACAACGCCCTGGAACTGGCGGACGCCTGCCTGGACCGGATGGCCGGGCTGGCGCCCGGTCCGATCAACCAGCGGCTCCCCAAGGTGCTCAAGGCCCCCGAGGGCCACACCTACGCCTGGACCGAGAACCCGCTCGGCATCAACGGCTACTACCTGGTGTCCAAGGGCGAGAAGACCCCGTACCGGCTGAAGCTCCGCTCCGCCTCGTACAACAACATCCAGGCGCTCACCGAGCTGCTGCCGGGGACGCTCGTCGCCGACATGGTGGCGATCCTGGGTTCGCTGTTCTTCGTGGTCGGCGACATCGACAAGTAGCCGGCAGGGTCCCGGGCCCGCTGCCACCGGCCCGTAACGAGATCCGCCGGCCCGCTACGAGATCGCGCTGCGCAGTCCGGCGACGTCCAGCTGTTCGGTCTCGTCGTGCGCAGTCAGGTCGATGACCTTGCCGACGGTGCGGTTCGCGGCCGTGCCCGTACGGTGCGCGGCCAGTGCCTCCTCGCCGACCACGTCCGCAAGGTCCTCGTTCTGCACGGACTCGATCGCGGCGTGTGCCTTCTGCGTACCGAAGAAGTCGAAGCTTCCCTGCGGCACCGGATGGCGGCGGGACGCGGCGTACGGGACGACCGCGCTGGCGGCCGGGAACGTGCGCGGCGCCGGGAGCGCCGTCGACGGGCGGCGGGCCGGGGGCAGGGCAGCCTGCGGGCGACGCTGCTCGGTGCCCGGTGCCGCGGTCGCCGCATGCTTCCCCTGCGGCTCCTCGGCCTCCCGGGCGCGCTCCTCGAGATCGCGCTTCCGGGCCTGCTCGGCGGTGCGGCGGGCCTCCTGGAGCGCGGCGTTGCGGCTGAGGTCCTGCAGGGCCTGGGCGGCACGCAGATACGCGGCCGGCGTCGGTGTGGAACGGGCGGTGGGCAGCTCCCGGGGCGTGGCGGCCGCTTCGATCGCGAGCTGCCTGCGGCCCTCCAGCGCGCTGGCCCGCTCGGTCTCGGCGTTGGCGTACCGGCGCAGCAGCGCGGCGTGCTCACCGCGCAGACCGGCGAGCTCCACGCGCTTGCGGCGCAGCTTCGTCTCGAGCCGGACGCGCAGCGTCCGCGACTCGTCGAGGTCGGCCTCGAGCTCCGCTATGCGCTCCTCGGTATTCCATTCGTCGCTGGCACGGGCGCGCGTCAGATCCGCGACGCGGCGGCCCGCTTCCCGGTCCCAGGCGCGCATCAGATACGCCCCGGTGACGGCGGCGGCCGCCGCGGCGGCGACCAGTCCGCGCAGGACCAGGGGTTCGGCGAGTAGCCAGGCGCCCGCCGCACAGACGACTGCCGCTCCGGCGACGACCGAAGGAGGAAGGATTCTGTGGAGAGGCGGCGAATGGCGATGACGTCCACGTGGCATGGCCTGAAATTTACCGTGCGTAGGGGTCACTTGGGAGGCCGCCCGGCAATCTGTTCCCCGGCAGTTACCTGGCGGGCTTACCGGCGGCCTCCTAAGTCGTCATCCGCTACTTCTTGATCAGGCCTTTCGACTGCAGATAGTCCTTGGCCACATCGGCGGGCTTGGCACGCTCGGCGTCGACCTTGCGGTTCAGTTCCGCGAGGTCCTCCGTGGTGAGTACCTTGGTGAGCTTGCCGAGCGCATCGGCAATGTCCGGTGCGCCGGCGTCCTTGGCATTGAGAACCGGAAGGACGTTGTCCGCGTTCTGGAGCTTCTTGTCGTCGTCCAGGAACACCAGGTCGTAGCTGTCCAGCACCGCGTCCGTCGTGGTGGTGAGGACCAGCTGGTCCTTGCCGTCCTTCACGGCCTGCTTGGCCTGCGGGGTGCCGACTCCCTTGGGGTCGATACCGGTGACATCAATGCCGTACGTCTTCTTCAGACCCGGCGCGCAGAACGGCCGCACCTCGCACTCGTCGCCCGCCGCGATCTTCACCTTCAGCTTGGAAGCGCCGAGGTCCGAAAGAGTCTTCAGCTTGTTCTTGTCGGCGAATTCCTTGGTCACCGCGAAGGCGTTCTGGTCGACGGCGTCACCGGCCGGAAGCACCTTCAGTCCGCGCGGGGTGGCGAGCTTCTCCAGCGCGGCGACGGTAGCCGCCGCGTCACCGGAGGCAACCGGCTTCTCCTCGGCCGCCTTCGCCCCGTTCACCTTGGCGTTGAGGAATTCGGCGATCGTCGCGGCGTATTCCGGTACGACGTCGATCTCGCCCTTCTCCAGGGAGGGCTCGTACAGTTCCCGGTTCTTCACCGTGGTGACCGAGGTGCTGTATCCGGCGTCGCCGAGAATCTGCGCGTACAGCTCGGCGACCACCTTGGACTCGGTGAAGGCGGCGGCACCGACGACGAGCGAGCCCTTCTTCCCGGAATCACCGGACGCGGCGGAACCGCCCTTGTCCTTCTCCAGGCTGTCGCCGCCGCAGGCTGCGAGTGAGCCGGCCAGCACGACCATGCCGATGACCGCGCCCGCTATGCGCGAGGTCTTGCTCATGTTGTTCTCCGTCCACAGCAACAGGGCTGTTTGCGAGGTGCGTTGGGCACATGAATGGGATCGGTGATCAGGCGGTTCGCCGGCGGCGGAGCGGCGACAGGGCCCGGTCCAGCCCCACCAGCACCGCCTCGACGAGCAGGGCGAGAACGGCGACGAGCAGCGCGCCCGCGACCACCTGCGGTGTGTTGTACGTGTTGAATCCGGCGGTGATGATCCGGCCGAGACCGCCCTGGCCGACCATCGCGGCGATCGTGGCCGTGGCGACGACCTGGACCGCCGCCGAGCGCAGACCGGTCATGATCATCGGATAGGCCAGTGGGAGCTCGACCCGCACGAAGAGCTGGCCGCCGGACATCCCCATGCCCCGCGCCGCCTCCACCACCGACCGGTCCACCTCCGTCATCCCGACATAGGCGTTGGTCAGCAGCGGCGGCACGGCGAACAGCACCAGCGCGATGACCGTCGGCACATATCCGGCGTTGCGCAGCGGCGACACCATGAACAGGGCCAGCACCGCGAAGACCGGTATCGACCGCCCCACATTGGAGACGTTGACGGCCAGCGCACCCCCCTTCCCGATGTGCCCCAGATACAGGGCCGACGGCAGCGCGATCAGGCAGGCCAGCGCGAGCGACACCCCGCTGACGTACAGATGCTCGCCGAGCCGGTGGCCCGCCCCGCTCTCCCCCGACCAGTTGGCGCCGGTGGTCAGCCAGGTCCAGGCCTCTCCGAGAACCCCCATGCGTCAGACCGCCTCTTCCGTAGCGCCCGTACCCACGGCGTCGCGGGCCCTCGGTATCCGGGTCCAGGGCGTCAGCAGCCGCTGCACCCCGAGCAGCAGCAGGTCGGCGACCACCGCGAGCAGGACGCAGAGCACCGACGCGGTGAGCACCTGCGCCTTGAAGAAGCTCGGCAGGGCATCCTCGATGAGGTTGCCGAGGCCGCCTCTGCCGACGATCGAGCCGACGGTCGTCAGTGCGATCGTGGAGACCGTGGCGATCCGGACCCCGGCCATCAACGCGGGCAGCGCCAGCGGGAGTTCGACCTCCCACAGCAGCCTCGCCGGCCCGTACCCCATGCCCTTCGCGGCGTCCTTCGCCTCCTGCGGCACCGCTTCGAGCCCGGCCACGATGTTCCGTACGAGAATGGTCAGCGAATACAGCACAAGGCCGGTGACGACCAGCGCGGCGGAAAGCCCGAACAGCGGCAGCAGCAGCGAGAACATCGCCAGCGAAGGCACGGTGTAGAGCACCGTCGTCAGCCCGAGCACCGGTCCCGCCAGCCGCCGGCTGCGGCGCGCGAGCAGCGCCAGCGGAAATGCCACCAGGAGTCCGATCACCACCGATACCGCGGTGATCCAGATGTGCTGGACGGTCGCATCGGTCAACTCCTGGCTGCGGGAACGGAGATACTCCCCACAGATCCAGTCGTTCGCCACCAGGCAGTTCTGTCCGGCCATCCGTCCCCCCACCTCCCGTTTGCCGTGTCGGACCGATGTCTGGCGACCCTATCCTCGACCACTGACAATCGCCGAGGCCGTTGTATTCCAGCAACATGTCCTTCACAGAACACGCGCCACAATGGGGAACCATGATCCGATTCGAGCACGTCACCAAGCGGTACGCGGACGGCACGACCGCCGTCGACGATCTCTCCTTCGACGTGGCAGAGGGCGAACTGGTCACGCTCGTGGGGCCGTCTGGCTGCGGCAAGACCACCACCATGAAGATGGTGAACCGGCTGATCGAACCGACCGAGGGCCGGATATTCCTCGACGGGGACGACATATCCGCCATCGACCCCGTCCGACTGCGCCGCCGTATCGGCTATGTGATCCAGCAGGTCGGTCTCTTCCCGCACAAGACGGTGCTGGAAAACACGGCGACCGTTCCCCATCTCCTCGGCTGGAAACGAGGAAAGGGCCGGGAGCGCGCCGCCGAACTCCTCGACCTCGTGGGACTCGATCCGTCCGTTTACGGTGACCGATATCCGGACCAGCTCTCCGGCGGTCAGCGCCAACGCGTCGGAGTGGCAAGGGCACTGGCCGCGGATCCGCCGGTACTGCTGATGGATGAACCTTTCGGTGCGGTCGACCCGGTCGTCCGTGAACGCCTGCAGAACGAATTCCTCAGACTCCAGGCACAGGTCCGCAAAACCGTTCTTTTCGTCACCCACGACATCGAGGAAGCCGTCCGGCTCGGCGACCGGATCGCCGTCTACGGGCAGGGCTCCATCGAGCAGTTCGACTCCCCTGCGACCGTACTCGGCGCACCCGCCACCCCTTACGTCGCGGACTTCGTCGGCGCGGACCGCGGTCTCAAGCGGCTCTCCGTCACCCCCATCGAGGAGAGCGACCTCGACCAGCCTCCCGTCGTGCATCTGGACGACCCGCTCTCCCGGGCGACCGAGCGGCTGCGAGCGGAAGGGGCGCGCTGGGCCGTCGTGCTGGACCGCGATGACAGACTGCACGGCTGGATCCCGGCGGACACCGCCCGCACCGAGGCCAAGGGCACGGTCCGTGAACACGCCCGCCGCATGGAGGCCTGGCTCCCCGTCGGCGCCCCGCTCAAGCAGGCGTTCGCCACCATGCTCCAGCACGACGCGGGCTGGATAGCGGTCATCGACAAGGAGAGCACCGGCCGCTTCCTCGGGGTGCTCACCCCGGCTCGCCTCCATGAAGCGCTACGTCGCTCGATCGACGCGGACGCCCAGGACGTGCCCCGCGCCGAGGTGGCCGTGGAAACCGTGGCGACCATTGCCAGGACCGGCGCTCGCTGAGACCGGCACTCGCCGGGCCGGCGACGAGCGCTCAGTCCTCACTCAGCCGGCTGCTCATCCACTCCAGCACCGAAGGGATCTCCCGCCGCCACGTGTTGAAGTTGTGCCCGCCGCTGTCCAGCACGATCGACGACACCTGCGCGGGCGCCCTCACCTTCGCCATGAAGTGCCGCGTACCCCGGTAGTTCCCCTCGCCGTGCCGCGACGTGGTCACCAGGAAGGACGAATCGGGCTGCGGCCGATGATCCAGGCTCCACAGCAGATCGGCGCGCTCGCGGGCCTGCCGGCTCCCCTGGAAGAGATCACCGGTCGTCGGGTCCTCGGCGGCCCTGTAGTACGCGGACAGACCGGCGCTGGCCGAGAACCTGTCCGGGTGGTGCAGGCCGATCTTCAGCGCGCAATAGCCACCGGTCGAGTTGCCGATGATGCCCCAGTTCCGCGCCCGCTTCCCGATCCGGTACGCGTCCGAGACCGCCTGCGGCAGGTCCTTCGCGAAGAACGTCTCGGTCTGGGGACCACCCTTTATGTTCACGCACTCGGTGTCCCTCGGCGGCGTGACCGTTGGCCTCAGCATCACCAGAATCATCGGCTGCGCCCGGCCGGATCTCACCCGGTCGAGCGCTGTCCGCGGGTACCGAAGACCCTTCAGGAGGTTCTCCGAGGTGCCCGGGTAGCCGGTGAGGACGACGACCGCGGGGAACGTCCGGCGGGCGTACTCGGACTGGAAGTACTCCGGCGGCAGATACACATACGCCGAGCTCTCGATTCCCGAGAGCCGTCCTGCGACGACGACCTTGTCGATCCGGCCGACGGCCGTGGTCCGCGATTCGCCCGGGACATCGGGCCGTTCCATCCCGACCCGGACGATGTTCTTCGATGCCGACGCCCCGGTGGCACCGTCCGCCACCACGCCCAGTTCCTGCTGCCGGCCGAAAAAGTCGGCCCAGGAGCCGTAGAACTGAAAGGAGTTGTTTGCCAGCAGGCCAACCGAGGCGAAGAGCATCACCTGAGTGGCCAGCAACAGGCCGACCCGGCCGAACACCGCGGACACGCTGCGGCGGGCGAGCCTCGGCCAGAGACAGACCGTGGCGGCGAACAGAACGACAGCCAGCCCGATGGCCAGGGCCAGAACTGCCTTACTGGTGAGCCCCATAGTGGGTGAGCTTTCTTGTCAGGAAATTTCCGGGATGCGGGTGAACCCGCCGCCCGGAAGCCTCGTCCTAGAGGTCGCACATCGTCCGGGGCGCTTCGGCCGACGGACTCAAGAATCTCTCGCGGAACCACGGGAAGCGATGTCTGTCACGCTAGATGGGGATAAATCAGGTTTGGTTCCGCGTGCTGTACGCAAGCTCGCACGCGGACCGCGCCCGGAGGCCGTACCGGCGCTCGTCGGCACCGCCTGCACGTTCGTCGGCCTGGTCGACGTCGCCGCAGGCGTGTTCCCGCGCTTCAGGCACAGCCGGATGCACACGTTCGCCGAAGTGCTCCCCGGGGCCCTCGGACCCTTCGCCGCCGCACTGTCGCTGAGCGCGGGAGTGCTGCTGCTGCTTCTCGCACACGGCCTCAAGCGGCGCAAGCGGCGGGCCTGGCGCGCCGCCGTGGCCCTCCTCCCGGCCGGTGCGGCAGCGCAGTTCACCTACCGTCACTCGGTCATCGGCACCGTCGTCTCACTGACGCTGTGCTACCTGCTGGTCCGCCACCGGAACGAGTTCACCGCACTCCCCGACCCGCGGAGCCGTTGGAGGGCGCTGGCCAACTTCGTTCTCCTCGGGGCGGGTTCGCTCGGTCTGGGACTGGTCATCGTCTCCGTCCACCCCGGCCGGGTCGTCGGGAACCCCTCCATCGCCGACCGGCTCCAGCACGTCCTGTACGGAATGTTCGGCTTCGAGGGCCCCGTCGAGTACGCCGGGGTGACCTCCTGGACCGTGGCGTACTCGCTCGGCGCACTCGGTCTGCTGACCGCCGTCACCACCATCTACCTCGCGTTCCGCCCCGAACATCCGGCCGCCCGGCTCACCGAGGAGGACGAGCTCCGCCTGCGCGCCCTCCTCGACAAGCACGGCAGCCGCGATTCGCTCGGCCACTTCGCCCTCCGCCGCGACAAGGGCGTCGTCTTCTCCCCCAGCGGCAAGGCCGCCGTCTGCTACCGCGTCGTCTCCGGCGTGATGTTGGCCAGCGGCGACCCGATCGGCGACGTGGAGGCCTGGCCGGGCGCCATCGAGCGGTTCATGGACGAGGCCAAGGCGCACTCCTGGACACCCGCAGTGATGGGCTGCAGCGAGACAGGCGGCGAGGTCTGGACCCGCGAGACCGGGCTCGACGCGCTGGAGCTCGGCGACGAGGCGGTGGTGGATGTGGCGGATTTCTCGCTCGCCGGGCGCGCGATGCGCAACGTGCGCCAGATGGTGAAGCGCATTGAGCGGGCCGGCTACGAGACCCGGGTCCGGCGCGTCCGCGACATCGGCGAGACCGAGCTGACCCGCATCCGGCGGGCCGCCGCCGACTGGCGCGGCACGGACACCGAGCGCGGCTTCTCCATGGCGCTCGGCCGGATCGGCGACCCGGCCGACGGCGACTGCGTCATCGCCACCGCCCACAAGGCCGACGAGCGCACCGCCGACTCCCCGTACGGCGACCTGAAGGCCGTGATCCACTTCGTCCCGTGGGGTACGGACGGCATGTCCCTGGAGCTCATGCGCCGCGACCGCTCCGCCGACCCCGGCATGAACGAGCTGCTGATCGTCGCCTCCCTCCAGGACGCGCCCCGGCTCGGCATCGAGCGCATCTCGCTGAACTTCGCGATGTTCCGCTCGGCGCTCGCCCGCGGCGAGCGACTGGGCGCGGGCCCGGTGCTCCGGGGCTGGCGCGGCCTGCTGATCTTCCTGTCGCGCTGGTTCCAGATCGAGTCGCTGTACAAGTTCAACGCCAAGTTCCGGCCCCGCTGGGAGCCCCGCTTCGTCGTCTACCGCAGCAGCCGCGACCTGCCCCGGATCTCTTTCGCCGCGATGCAGGCCGAGGGCTTCGTCAACGTCGGCCTGCCCCGTCCCTTCGCTCGCCGCTTCGCGTCCGCCCGGCCCCTCCCCTGCGCCCACGCACCGGTCGCCGGCCAGGAGCACGGTGCCCGTACGGCATAACACTGCTCGGTACGGGCCTACGCTGGTCGCATGAGTACGTTGCGTGGACGAGGCACGGTCCAAGGCCTGCCGGGGTGGGACCGCTGCGCGGTCATGGGTGTCGTCAATGTGACCCCGGACTCCTTCTCCGACGGGGGCCGCTGGTTCGACACCACGGCTGCGATCAAGCACGGCCTCGACCTGGTCGCCGAGGGCGCCGACCTGGTCGATGTCGGCGGCGAGTCGACCCGCCCGGGCGCCAGCCGGGTGGACGAGTCCGAGGAACTGCGGCGTGTGGTCCCCGTCGTCCGGGAGCTGGCCCGGGAAGGCGTCACGATCTCCGTTGACACCATGCGGGCCCGCGTCGCCGAACAGGCCGTCGCCGCCGGTGCGGCCCTGGTCAACGATGTGAGCGGCGGGCTCGCCGACCCGGACATGATCCCGGTCGTCGCCGCGTCCGGCACGCCGTTCGTCGTCATGCACTGGCGCGGCTTCAGCGAGTCCATGAACAGCCGCGCGGTGTACGAGGACGTCGTCGCCGAGGTCGTCGCGGAACTGCGGATGCGGATGGACGCCGTGGTCGCGGGCGGTGTCGCCCCCGAACGGATCGTGGTCGACCCGGGCCTCGGCTTCGCCAAGGACGCCGCCCACGACCTCGCTCTCGTCGCTCACCTCGACGAGCTGAGCGCTCTCGGCCGACCGCTGCTGGTCGCCGCCTCCCGCAAGCGGTTCCTCGGCCATGTGCTGGCCCGTGAGGGTGCCGCCCCGCCGCCCGCCCGTGAACGCGACGCGGCCACCGCCGCGATCTCCGCCCTGTCCGCCCAGGCGGGCGCCTGGGCGGTCAGGGTCCACGAGGTCCGGGCCACCGCCGACGCCGTACGGGTCGCCCGCGCCGTCGAGGGAGCCGCGTGACCGAGCCGCACGACGACCAGACGGAGGTCGCCGCCGACATCGCGGCGGTCGAGCAGGCCAACACCGCCTTCTACGAGGCGATGGAACGCGGCGACCTCGACGAGCTCTCCGGGCTCTGGCTGCCCGGCGAGGACCTCACCATCTCCTGCGTCCACCCCGGCTGGCCGGTACTCAGCGGCCGCGGCGAGGTGCTGCGCAGCTATGCGCTGATCATGGCGAACAC
Source organism: Streptomyces sp. NPDC051664 (assembly GCF_044453545.1). Taxonomy (NCBI): domain Bacteria; kingdom Bacillati; phylum Actinomycetota; class Actinomycetes; order Kitasatosporales; family Streptomycetaceae; genus Streptomyces; species Streptomyces sp. NPDC051664. The sequence continues at coordinate 55,310 of NZ_JBITCU010000012.1, forward strand.
CGAGTACATCCAGTTCTTCCTGACCGATGTCGGGGTCTCGATGACCGGTGACACGGCTCTGGTGACCTGCACCGAGAACATCCTCAGCGGCGGCCCGGCGGAGGACGGCGGCGAGCTCGGGCCGCTGGTCGGCCAACTCGTCGTCGCCACCAATGTCTTCCGCCGCACCGGGGACGGCTGGAAACTCTGGTCCCACCACGGGTCGCCGGTGCTGGCCGACTCCGATGACGACGATGACGAGGACACGCCCTCCTGAGCGGGTATGCCTCCGAGGGGAATGGAATCCGGGACGGCGGGTAGGGGAGGCGGCTACCGGCCCAGCACGGCCCTGTCCATAGCCCCGCGGGCGAGCACTGTCGGTGCTCGCAGGTAGATTCGAATGAGGGCACCTCGCCACCCGCATGCGGCCCCGTGCCTCTACGACCAACGACAGCAGGAGTGATTCGCGTGGATCGTGTCGCGCTGCGCGGCCTCAGGGCCCGTGGGAACCATGGTGTGTTTCCCCGGGAGCGGGAAGAGGGCCAGACCTTCATCGTGGACCTGGTTCTCAGCCTCGACACCCGTCCCGCGGCAGCCGCCGACGACCTGACGAAGACCGTGCACTACGGCGTGGTCGCGGAGGAAGTCGTCGAAATCGTGCAGGGAGACCCGGTCGATCTGATCGAGACACTCGCGGAACGCATCGCCCAGAAGTGCCTGGGGCACGAGGGTGTCGAGGAGGTGGAAGTCGTCGTCCACAAGCCGGATGCGCCGATCACCGTCCCCTTCGACGATGTGACCATCACCATCACCCGGAGCCGAGCATGACTGCATTTTCTACCGAGGGGCAGAGCGACCCGACCGTACAGCCGGTTCCCGCCTCCGTGGTCGAGCAGGTGGACGCCGCGGACATCACCCTTTCGAACCCCAAACGCGCCGTGCTCTCTCTCGGCTCCAACCTCGGCAACCGGCTGGAGACCCTGCAGGGCGCCATCGACGCGCTGGAGGACACCCCCGGTCTCCGGGTCAAGGCGGTCTCCCCGGTGTACGAGACGGAGCCCTGGGGCGTCGCCCCCGGCTCCCAGCCCAAGTACTTCAACGCGGTGATCGTCGTGAAGACGACGCTTCCCCCGTCCTCCCTCCTGGAGCGCGGCCAAGCCATCGAGGAGGCCTTCGAGCGCGTCCGTGAGGAGCGCTGGGGCGCGCGGACCATCGACGTCGACATCGTGGCGTACGCGGACGTCGTCTCCGACGATCCGGTCCTCACCCTCCCCCACCCCCGGGCCCACGAGCGCGCCTTCGTCCTCGCCCCGTGGCACGACATCGACCCCGAGGCCCAGCTGCCCGGCCGTGGCCCGGTCGCCGACCTGCTCGACGGCATCGGACGCGAGGGCATACGTCCCCGGCCCGATCTGGAACTCCGCCTGCCCGAGTAGTCGTTAGGCTCAGGGCAGGCCGGCAACGGCACAGAACAGACGGATGGACACAGAGACCGACGGTCGGTCGACCGGCGGCGAAGGGCGGCTCTCGCGGTGAGGCAACTACGGCTCCGGGTACTGGCCGGAATCTTCGTCGCGGCAGGCGTGCTGTCCTGGGGCGTCGCCCGCCTCTGGGACTCGCTCGACACCCTGCCGAGCGTGCCTCTCGCCGCACCCGTCGTGCTCGCGGTGATCGCCGTCATCCTGCTCGCGACGGCGCTCTCCATCCGTTCCCGGCTGCGCGCCCAGCGTGAGCGCCGCCCGGGCGCGAAGGGCGTGGAGCCGCTGATGGCGGCCCGCGCCGTGGTGTTCGGCCAGGCCAGCGCCCTGGTCGTCTCGCTGGTCGCCGGCCTGTACGGCGGCGTGGGAGTCTTCCTGCTCGGCTCGCTCGACGTGCCTGCCCGCCGCGACCAGGCGATCTACGCCGGCTTCGCGGTGCTGGCCGGCATCGGGGTGGTTGCCGCCGCCCTGTTCCTGGAACGCGTCTGCAAGCTCCCGGACGACAAGGACGACGACAAGAGCGCCGCTTCCGCCTGACGCGCCGTGCCCGTCCGGCACACCGGCACCACCCACGGCAGCACCGACACCGCAACCGGCCCTCAGCGCGCCATGATCAGGCTCATCGCCTCCGCGCGCGTCGCGGGGTCACGGAGCTGGCCGCGTACCGCCGACGTCAGCGTCTTCGCGCCCGGCTTGCGGATCCCGCGCATCGACATGCACATGTGCTCGCACTCGATCACGACGATGGCTCCGCGCGGCTCCAGGATCCTCATCAGCGAGTCTGCGATCTGCGTGGTGAGCCGCTCCTGGACCTGCGGGCGCCGGGCGTAGACGTCGACCAGCCGGGCCAGCTTCGACAGACCGGTGATCTTTCCGGTGGTCGCCGGGATGTACCCGACATGCGCGACCCCCCGGAACGGCACCAGGTGGTGCTCACAGGTCGAGAACACCTCGATGTCCTTGACCAGCACCATCTCGTCGTGGCCGAGGTCGAACGTGGTCGTCAGGACGTCCTCGGGCGCCTGGTGCAGACCGGCGAATATCTCCTTGTACGCCCGCGCCACGCGTCCCGGCGTCTCCCGCAGTCCCTCCCGGTCCGGGTCCTCCCCGACGGCGATGAGAAGCTCGCGCACCGCTGCCTCGGCCCGCTTCTCGTCGAACTCACCGATCGAGCCCTGGCCGTCCAGCGTCACCGGGTCGGTCATCTGTGCCTCGTTCCTTCAGCTGTCACCTGCGCGCATCGCGCGGGCATACCAAAAAGCCGTGCCCCACAGGCTAAAACCTGGGGGGCACGGCATCCATTCCGGGTCGGTGGACCCCCGTGACGGGGGCCACACCGGGTCCGTACTAGCTCTCCGGACGCTCCTCCGGGACCGCCTCGGCAGCCGGGGCGGTGTCCGTCGGCGTCGAGCCGTTGGCCGTGGTGACGCCGTTGGTGAGAGCAAGCTCCTTCGGCGAGAGCACCGGAGGCCGCGTCGACGGCGTACGCCGTGCGGAGCCGGTCCATGCCGGACGGGCCGGACGCTTCACGATTCCGGCGAAGACCTCGGCGATCTGCTCCTTGCCCAGGGTCTCCTTCTCCAGCAGCTGGAGGACCAGGTTGTCGAGAACGTCGCGGTTCTCGACGAGGATCTCCCAGGCCTCGTTGTGCGCGGTCTCGATGAGCTTCTTGACCTCTTCGTCGACGAGCGCCGCGACCTCTTCCGAGTAGTCGCGCTGGTGGCCCATCTCCCGGCCCAGGAAGGGCTCGGTGTTGTCGCCACCGAACTTGATCGCGCCGAGCCGCTCCGTCATGCCGTACTGCGTCACCATCGCGCGGGCCGTGGCACTGGCCTTCTCGATGTCGTTCGCAGCGCCGGTGGTCGGGTCGTGGAAGACCAGCTCCTCGGCCGCGCGCCCGCCCAGCATGTACGCAAGCTGGTCGAGCATCTCGTTGCGCGTCGTGGAGTACTTGTCCTCCTCGGGCAGCACCATCGTGTAACCGAGGGCGCGGCCGCGGGAGAGGATCGTGATCTTGTGCACCGGATCCGAGTTCGGCGAAGCCGCCGCGACCAGGGCGTGTCCGCCCTCGTGGTACGCGGTGATCTTCTTCTCCTTGTCGGACATGATCCGGGTCCGCTTCTGCGGGCCGGCCACGACGCGGTCGATCGCCTCGTCCAGCATTTCGTTGTCGATCAGCTTCAGGTTGCTGCGCGCCGTGAGGAGCGCCGCTTCGTTCAGCACGTTCGACAGGTCGGCACCGGTGAAGCCTGGCGTACGACGGGCCACGGCGCCGAGATCGACGTCCGGGGCGACCGGCTTGCCCTTCTGGTGCACCTTGAGGATCTCGAGACGGCCCTGCATGTCCGGCCGGTCGACCGCGATCTGCCGGTCGAAGCGGCCCGGACGCAGCAGCGCCGGGTCGAGGATGTCCGGCCGGTTCGTGGCGGCGATCAGGATCACGCCGCCCTTCACGTCGAATCCGTCCATCTCGACGAGCAGCTGGTTCAGGGTCTGCTCGCGCTCGTCGTGACCACCGCCGAGACCCGCACCGCGGTGCCGGCCGACGGCGTCGATCTCGTCGACGAAGACGATCGCCGGGGCGTTCGCCTTGGCCTGCTCGAACAGGTCACGGACCCGGGAGGCACCGACACCGACGAACATCTCGACGAAGTCGGAACCGGAGATCGAGTAGAACGGGACGCCCGCCTCGCCCGCGACGGCGCGTGCGAGCAGAGTCTTGCCCGTACCGGGAGGCCCGTACAGCAGGACGCCCTTGGGGATCTTGGCCCCGACGGCCTGGAACTTCGCCGGCTCCTGGAGGAACTCCTTGATCTCGTGGAGTTCCTCGACCGCCTCGTCGGACCCCGCCACATCGGCGAACGTCGTCTTCGGGGTGTCCTTGGTGATCAGCTTGGCCTTGGACTTGCCGAACTGCATGACCTTGGAGCCGCCACCCTGCATCTGATTCATCAGGAACAGGAAGACGACCACGATCAGGACGAAGGGCAGCAGCGAGAGAAGGATCGAGATGAACGGCGACTGCTTCGACGGCGAGACGGTGTAACCCTTCCCGATGTCACCGCTCTCGAACTTCTTCTGCAGCGTGTCGGCAAGCTGGACACCCTGGTCACCGATGTAGCTCGCCTGGAACTTGCTGCCGGACTCGCCCGAGAGTTTCTGGCCGTCCTTCAGCTCAATCTTGAGGATCTGTTCGTCACCGGTGGTCAGCTTGGCCTGCTCCACCTGGTCCTTGCTGATCGCCTGGATCACCTTGCCGGTGTCCACCGTCTTGTAGCCGCCCGACGAGCCGACGACCTGCATCAACACGACCACGGCGAGGACGGCCAGCACGATCCACATGACCGGCCCACGGAAGTATCGCTTCACGTCCATCCATACGGAGCGAAGTCGCCCCGTCCCTCCTGCCCGTAGGTAAATGCTGCTGAATGCTGCTGTGAGAAAAGACTGTTCTTCGGACGGTACCCCAGCATTGTCACCCGTGACCGCCGGGGACGTCTGTCAAACGCGCCTTCGAAGGCTTCAACGCCGCGCGGCGGTCAAGGGTTCCCCGGCAGCCCGCCCGCATGGGATGCGGACCGCGAGGGAGGGGTTCCGGCCGGTCAGCCGCCGTAGACGTGCGGGGCGAGCGTCCCGACGAAGGGCAGGTTGCGGTACTTCTCCGCGTAGTCCAGGCCGTAACCGACGACGAACTCGTTGGGGATGTCGAAGCCGACCCACTTACAGTCGAGCGCGACCTTCGCCGCGTCCGGCTTGCGCAGCAGGGTGCAGATCTCCAGGCTGGCGGGCTCACGCGAGCCCAGGTTCGACATCAGCCAGGACAGCGTCAGGCCCGAGTCGATGATGTCCTCGACGATCAGGACATGCTTGCCCTTGATGTCGGTGTCCAGGTCCTTGAGGATCCGGACGACACCGGACGACTGGGTGCCCGCGCCGTACGACGAGACAGCCATCCAGTCCATGGTGACGGGGGTGGACAGTGCGCGTGCCAGGTCCGCCATCACCATCACTGCGCCCTTGAGGACGCCGACGATGAGCAGATCCTTGCCCGCGTACTCCGCGTCGATCTTCGCGGCCAGCTCGACGAGCTTCGCGTCGATCTCTTCCTTGGTGAGGAGCACCGCCTGAAGGTCGGTGCCCATGTCCTTCTCGTTCACCCGCGTCTCTTTCTCTGCCTGCCCGGTCCGGGGTGGTGTCCCGGACCTGCGCGGCCGCTCGCCTGCATGTCAGCCGCTTGTGCGTCAGCTCTGCCGAATCACCAGTCTGCCACCCTGGCGCCGGGCTTCGACTCGGCCGGGGAGGTTGATGGCCTGCTGGCCGCGCCAGCCGGTGATCAGCCGGTCGACTTCTTCGATGTGCCGGGCGAACAGCGAACCGGCCGGAGCGCCCGCCTTCACGGCCGCACGGCGCAGCACACGGCGGCGGACGGCGGGCGGCAGCGCATACAGCTTGGCGCACTCCAGCTGCCCGGCGTCGTCACGAACGGCGGAGTCGGCCTCGGCGGCCCAGGTGTCCAGGGCGTCGGCGTCGTCGCGGGACAGCTGCGCGGTACGGGCCAGGGCCCCGACGACGCCTTTGCCGAGCGCCTTCTCCAGGGCGGGCAGGCCCTCGTGACGCAGCCGGGAGCGGGTGTAGGCGGGGTCGATGTTGTGCGGGTCGTCCCAGACGGGCAGGGACTGGACCAGGCAGGCCTTGCGGGCGGTCTGCCGGTCGAGCTGGAGGAAGGGGCGGCGGTAGCGGCCGGCCGGGCCGGATGCGGCGGCCATGCCGGAGAGCGAGCGGATACCGGAGCCGCGGGCGAGGCCGAGCAGGACCGTCTCCGCCTGGTCGTCGCGGGTGTGGCCGAGCAGCACCGCGGCGGCGCCGTGCCGCTCGTACGCCGCGTCCAGGGCGGCGTAGCGGGCGTCACGGGCGGCGGCCTCGGGACCGCCCTCGCTGCCGACGTGCACGGCGACGGCCTCCACCGGGTCCAGGTGCATGTCCCTGAGCCGGGCGACGACCTCGGCGGCGCGGACGTCGGACCCGTCCTGGAGGTTGTGGTCGACGGTGATGCCGCCGGCCCGGACGGCCAGCTTGCGGGCCTCGAAGGCGAGGGCCGAGGCGAGCGCCATGGAGTCGGCGCCGCCGGAACAGGCGACCAGCACCAGCGGGGTGTCGGGCCGTTCGGGAAGCGCGGGACGGTCGGCGAGTGCGGCGCCGCACCTGCCCGTGCCGGCTTCGGCGAACTCGGGGCGCGAGGCGCGCTCGGTATGTGCGATGTGTTCGTTGTGATCGGTGCGTTCGGCGAATTCGTTGAGTACGTCGTGGAGTACGCGGCGGACCGCCAGGCGTATCGCCGCGACCGCAGGATGGGGACCCATGTCCGGTGCCCTTCGTGAAGTTTTGGGGGGTGCTTCGGAGCGTCGGCACGGACGACTGCCGTCACTCAGAGTGCGTCGATGGTGACAGAGCCGGGCCGTCCATCGAGCATTGCACGCCTTTCCATGCCCCTACGGTCCCTCGGATGGGTGATTACCGGCGCGTACTTCTGTCGTCTTCCGCCGTCGGCCGCCTCATGATCACGACTCTGCCTTACGGTGCACCCTCGCGATCCAGTCGGCCGGGGCGGCGATCTCGGCCTTGGTGGGGAGGGTGTTCGGGGACGTCCAGACCCGGTTGAAGCCGTCCATGCCGACCTCGTCGACCACGGCGCGTACGAACCGCTCGCCGTCCCGGTACTGGCGCAGTTTGGCGTCGAGGCCGAGGAGCTTGCGCAGCGCCTGGTCGAGCCGCGAGGCGCCGCGCGCCCGGCGCTGCTGGAACTTCTCCCGGATCTCGCCGACGGAGGACACGACCTCGGGGCCGACGCCGTCCATCACATAGTCGGCGTGCCCTTCGAGCAGCGACATCACGGCGGTGAGCCGGCCGAGGATCTCGCGCTGGGCAGGGGTCTGGACGATCTCCACGAGACTGCGGCCGCCGTCCTCGCCGTCCTCGCCCTCGGGCCGGCCGCCGGCGAGCGACTGGGCGGCCTCGCGGAGCCGCTCCAGCACGGTCATCGGGTCGACGTCGGTCTCGTCGAGGAATGACTGGATCTCACCCTGCAGGTGGTCGCGGAGCCACGGCACACCGGTGAACTGGGTGCGGTGGGTCTCCTCGTGGAGTGCGACCCAGAGCCTGAAGTCGTGCGGGTCGACCTCCAGTTCACGCTCGACGTGGACGATGTTCGGGGCGACGAGCAGCAGCCTGCCGCCGCCGTCCGCCGAGGCCGGGAGGTCGCGGCCGGCCGGGGCGAAGGTCTCGTACTGGCCGAGCACCCGGGAGGCCAGGAACGACAGCAGCATGCCCAGTTCGACACCGGTGACCTTGCCGCCGACCGCGCCGAGTACGGCGCTGCCCGGGCTGTTGCCGCGCCGGTCCTGCATCTTCTCCAGGAGGGGGCGAAGCAGTTCGCGGAAGCCCGCGACGTTCGCCCTGATCCAGCCGGCCCGGTCGACGACCAGGACCGGGGTGTCCTCCGGTTCGGTCCCCTCGGGGATCATCCGCGTGAAGGAGCGGACGTGTTCCTCCGCGGACTTGGCATGCCGGCGGAGCTCCGCGACGACTTCGCGGGCCTCCTCGCGGCTGATGTCGGGGCCCGGCCGTACAAGCCGGGTCGCGGTCGCAACCGCCAGATTCCAGTCGACCATCTCGGCACCACCGATGCTCGTCATGCGTCAACCGTACGTGCTCGGGTCCTTCCGCGGTGAGCTCTTGACCGGCTCACCCGGTGCGGGCGGCGAGGCTCGCGGCAAGGACGTCGAGCGAGGACTGGGCCTCGGACGGCGAGGTCGTACCGGATGCCAGGAAGGCGAAGGCGAGCAGCCGCCCCTGCCCGTCGACGACCGTCCCGGCGAGGGTGTTCACCCCGGTGAGGGTGCCGGTCTTGGCGCGGATCAGGCCGGTGCCGCGTGATGTTTCGGTGTACCGCTTGCTGAGGGTGCCGCTGAAGCCGGCCACCGGGAGGCCGGTGAGGACGGGGCGCAGTTCGGGGTGGCCCGGGTCGGCGGCGAGGGCCAGCAGCCCGGCCAGCAGCCCGGCGGTGACCTTGTCCTGCCGGTTCAGTCCGCTGCCGTCGGCGAACTTTGCGCCGTTCAGCGGCAGATGCAGCTTCTTCAGCTGCGCGGTGACGGCCCGTCGGCCGCCGTCGAAGTCGGCGGTTCCGCCCGCGGCCAGGGCGGTCTGCCGGGCCAGCGCCTCGGCGATGTCGTTGTCGCTGTTGGTCAGCGCTCGTTCGACGAGGGCGGACAACGGGGCGGAGAGGTGCTTGGCGACGGGCCGGGACTTGGCGGCCGGGCGGCCGGACACTGGGCCGGAGCCGGTGTCGATGTTCGCGTCGTTCAGCAGTCCGGCGAAGGCGCGGGCGGCGTCACCGGCCGGGTCGCCGCTGCGCGGGGCGGGCCCGCTGTCCGTACCGTCGAGCCGCCCCTCGTCCACCATCAGGGCGCTGACCGGGGCGATGTTCTCGTTGGGGCCGATCGGGTGCAGCGCAGGTCCGGAGTACCGGGACGTGTCGTACGCGAGGCGGACGGTGTCGATGCCGCGGTCGCGCAGCGCGTGCACGGTGTCGGCGGCCAGCTCGCGCAGCGCCGCCTTGTCGAGCGTGGGGTCGCCGCCGCCCACGAGGGTGAGGCTGCGGGAGTCCGGTGACGCCTGGACCGTCGTGGCGATGCGGTGTCCGGGACCGAGGGCGGAGAGCGCAGCGACGGTGGTGGCGATCTTGACGGTGGAGGCGGGCGTCATGGCTGTGTCGGCGCCCTTCCCGTACAGCCGCTTGCCGGTGGCGGTGTCGATGACGACGGCGGTACGGACCGTGCCGAGCGCGGAGGCGTTCAGCAACGGGGTGAGGGTGTCCCGGAGATCGGCCGTTGCTCCGTCCGGGGCGTCCGGGGCGGACTTGTCGACCCCGGTGCTCAGAGCCGCGAGGACCGCCGGGGCACTGGGGGCCGGGGCCGGTCCGGACGGTGCGGTGGCCTCGTGATGTGCGCCACCTGTACGGCTCCTGGCGGTGGCCCACTCCCGCTCGGCCTTACGCTGACCCGAGTCCCAGGGGCCGGCGGCGAGGACGGCGCCGGCTGCGAGCGCCAGGCCGAGGACGGCGGAGCCTGCCGTGAACTGCCAGTTGCTCAGTCCGTGCAACTTGTTCAGGCGGGCCGCTCCGGTCGGCCCGCGGAACGCTTTCAACGGATTGATCGACGGTCTTTTCACCGGCTCGGCCACCGTTGACCAGCCCCTTTCGCGAGCACACATCTCCGTGGGGGACACTTAATCACCAGTCGTATGTGTTGATCATGGAGGAGCCACCCGTGGAGTTCGACGTCACCATCGAGATCCCGAAGGGTTCGCGGAACAAGTACGAGGTGGACCACGAGACCGGTCGGATCCGCCTGGACCGTCGACTCTTCACCTCGACCAGCTACCCGGCGGACTACGGCTTCGTCGAGAACACCCTCGGCGAGGACGGTGACCCGCTGGACGCGCTGGTCATCCTGGACGAGCCGACCTTCCCCGGCTGCCTCATCAAGTGCCGCGCCATCGGCATGTTCCGCATGACGGACGAGGCCGGCGGCGACGACAAGCTGCTGTGCGTCCCGGCCTCCGACCCCCGGGTGGAGCACCTGCGCGACATCCACCACGTGTCGGAGTTCGACCGCCTGGAGATCCAGCACTTCTTCGAGGTCTACAAGGACCTGGAGCCCGGCAAGTCCGTCGAGGGCGCCGACTGGGTCGGCCGCGCCGAGGCGGAGGCCGAGATCGAGGCCTCCTACAAGCGCCTCGAGGCGCAGGGCGGCGCGCACTGACGCCTGCGGTCCCCGCAGCCGTCGGACCGGCTTGACGCCGATTCCGCATGTCCTGCGCACGGTCCGTACGGTCCCGCCGCAAGGTCCGTGCGCGGTTCCGCGCAAGGAACGGGCGGCACACCTTTCACAGGTGTGCCGCCCGTTTCGCGTCTGCGCCCATGTCCGTGCCCATACTGGGCACAAGCGCAACCGGAGACGCGCAGCCAAGGAGGAGCGAGGTCGAGTGGTGGCGGAACAGGGCGGTCCCGAGGACCAGAAGCCCCAGTCCGACGAGGCGCGCAGCGCCTTCGTCCCGCCGGAGGGAGTGGGGAAGTCCGCAACTCCGTCGGAGGACGACCATCCCACCTCGGAGTTCGCCATTCCGGCCGGCCTGGCGCCCGAGCCCCCTGGCGCAGGTACCGCTTCCGGCTCCGGATCGGGCTCGGGCAGCGGCTCGGACACGATCGGTTCCGCGTTCGCCCCGCCGCGCACCCACGGCGCCAAGCAGTCACCGCCCGCTTTCACCCCGGCGCACGGCATTCCGATGGTCCAGCTGACCAAGGAGGCCCCCTGGCAGGACCGGATGCGCACGATGCTGCGGATGCCCGTCGCCGAGCGGCCGGCGCCGGAACCGGCGCAGAGGCCGGACGAAGCGGGGCCCGCGGTGCCGCGCGTGCTCGACCTGACCTTGCGTATCGGGGAGTTGCTGCTCGCGGGCGGCGAGGGTGCGGAGGACGTCGAGGCCGCGATGTTCGCGGTGACCCGCAGTTACGGTCTCGACCGCTGCGAGCCGACGGTCACCTTCACCCTGCTGTCGATCTCGCACCAGCCGTCGCTGGTCGACGATCCGGTGACGGCGAGCCGCACCGTACGCCGCCGTGGCACCGACTACACCCGGCTGGCAGCCGTCTTCCGGCTCGTCGACGACATCACCACCGAGGACGTCGAGGTCTCCCTGGAGGAGGCGTACCGGCGGCTCGCCGAGATCCGGCGCAACCGGCATCCGTACCCCGGCTGGGTGCTGACGCTGGCCGGCGGCGGGCTGGCCGGTGCGGCGTCGGTGCTGGTCGGCGGCAACGCGCTGGTCTTCGTGGTGGCGGCGGCCGGCGCGATGCTCGGCGACCGGCTCGCCTGGCTCTTCGCGGGGCGCGGGATGCCGGAGTTCTACCAGTTCGTGGTGGCGGCGATGCCTCCGGCCGCGATAGGGGTCGCACTGACCCTGACCCACTCGACGGGCATCCGGCCGTCCGCCGTCATCACCGGTGGGCTGTTCGCGCTGCTGCCCGGGCGGGCTCTGGTGGCGGGCGTCCAGGACGGTCTGACCGGCTACTACATCACCGCGGCGGCCCGGCTCCTCGAAGTCATGTACTTCTTCATCGCCATCGTCACCGGTGTGCTGCTGGTCCTGTATCTGGGGGTGCAGCTGGGCGCCCAGCTCAATCCGGAGGCGCGGTTCGTGGCCCACGACCGGCCGGTGGTGCAGATCCTGGCGTCGATGGCGCTCTGTTTCGCCTTCGCGATCCTGCTTCAGCAGGAACGGTCGACGGTGCTCGCGGTGACCCTCAACGGCGGTGTGGCCTGGGTGATCTACGGGGCGATGGCCCGGACCGCCGGTATCTCGCCGGTGGCGGCGACAGCGGTGGCGGCGGGTCTGGTGGGGCTCTTCGGGCAGTTGTTCTCGCGGTACCGGTACACCTCGTCGTTGCCGTTCATCACGGCGGCGATCGGTCCGCTGCTGCCTGGTTCGGCCACGTACTTCGGTCTGCTGGGTGTCGCGCAGAACGAGCTGGACCGGGGGCTCGCCTCGCTGTCGACCGCGGTGGCGACGGCGCTGGCCATCGCGATCGGGGTGAATCTGGGGAGCGAGATCTCCCGGCTGTTCATGCGGGTGCCGGGAGCGGTCGGCGGGGCGAACCGCCGCGCGGCCAAGCGGACGCGCGGCTTCTGACGCCCTCTGCCGGTACGGAGGCGGATCAGCGCTTGGCGTGGCGGCCGCGCTGGCCCGGGGCCGGGCTGCCGCCCCCGGCGATCGGGTCCCGGCCCTCGCCCTGGGCGGCTGCTTCCTTCTTCGCCTTGCTGCGGGCGCGCAGGAACTCGATCGCGATCGGCACCACCGAGATCAGCACGATCAGGACGAGCATCGCTTCGATGTTCTTGCGGACGAACTCGATCTGGCCGAGCCCGGCACCGAGCAGTGTGACGCCGGCACCCCAGAGCACGCCGCCGATGATGTTGAACGTGATGAACGAGCGGTAGTTCATCCGGCTCACACCGGCGATGATCGGCGTGAACGTACGCACGACGGGCACGAAGCGGGCCAGGATCAGCGACTTCGGACCGTACTTCTCGAAGAATTCGTGGGCCTTCTCGACGTTCTCCTGCTTGAAGAGGCGGGAGTCCGGCCGCTTGAAGAGCGACGGGCCGACCTTGCGGCCGAAGAGATAGCCCACCTGGTCACCGATGATCGCCGCCAGCGCCACGAGGACGCAGACCAGCCACAGCGGGGTGTGCAGTTTATCCGTCGTCACCAGCAGGCCCGTGGTGAACAGCAGCGAGTCACCGGGCAGGAAGAAACCGATCAGCAGCCCGGACTCGGCGAAGACGATGACCAGCACACCGAGCAGCCCGAACTGGCCGATGAGATGGTCCGGGTCCAGCCAGCTCGGTCCGAGCGCAAGCGTATTCAAGGGTCCGGGCTCCAGGATCGGTCGATGGCGGCTGCGTGGCCGCCCAAAGCTATCAACGCCACAAGGCGCCTCCGGGTTCCAGTGGCCCACGCGAGGATGCACAGGGGGTGAACCGGGACAAAGCTGTCCCCAGGAGGTGCCACACGATGGGCATTGAAGATTACGGCGGCGGTCAGACCGCACGGTCCGAGGTTCTGGTCGTCACCACCAATGACGTCCCCGGCTACCAGGTGACCCAGGTGATCGGTGAGGTGTTCGGTCTGACGGTACGCTCGCGTCACCTCGGCAGCCAGATCGGCGCCGGGCTGAAGTCGATGATCGGCGGCGAGCTGAAGGGGCTGACCAAGACCCTCGTCGCCACCCGTAACCAGGCCATGGAGCGGCTCGTCGAGCAGGCCATGGCCCGCGGCGCCAATGCGGTGCTGATGATGCGCTTCGATGTGACGGAGGCGGCAGATGTGGGCACGGAGGTCTGTGCGTACGGCACGGCGGCCGTGATCAGCAAGACCTGACCGCCCGACGGGGGCCGACGCGCCTTCGGCCCCCGTACAAGGAGTTACGCCCGGCGCTCCGCGTTGGCGTCGATCGCGTCCCGGAGGTGCTCGGCCAGCCCGGGCCGGATCGATTCGTAGAACGCGCGGAACTGCGGGTCGCACACGTACATCTCGCCGAGCCCGCGGTGGATCTCGTAGGTGCATTCGTAGAACCATGTGGAGATGTGGAGCCGGTGCGCCTCGGCCAGCTCCATCGCGGCCTCCGAGCCGGCCGACTCGCCCGCCTCCATCACGGCGCAGTAGGCCTCGCCCCATTCGGCGGCCTCGGCCTGCATCCGCTTCCAGTCGTCCTTGGTGTAGCGGGCCACCCGGCGCTGCGACTCCGCGTACGTGGCCGTTCCGCCCCAGCGGCGCTCGGCCTCCTCCGCGTGCTCCTCCGGGTCCTTGGCCCCGAAGACCTCGAACTTTTCCTCGGGCGTGAGATTGATGCCCATCTTCCGTGCCTCCATGGCTGTTTCGACGGCGGCGGCCATCTTCTGGAGCTCGGCGATCCGGCCGGACAGCAGAGCGTGCTGGCGGCGCAGGTGGTCCTGTGGATCCGCGTCCGGGTCGTCGAGCAGCACCGCGATCTCTTCGAGCGGGAAGCCGAGCTCCCGGTAGAACAGGATCTGCTGCAGCCGGTCGAGGTCGCCGTCGTCGTAGCGCCGGTGGCCCGCGTGGCTGCGCCCGCTGGGCGAGAGCAGTCCGATGCCGTCGTAGTAGTGCAGTGTGCGCACCGTGACTCCGGCGAAACCGGCTACCTGTCCCACGGAGTGATCCACGGTTCCCGCCCCCTTCTTCTCTTCGCTCTGTGCGTCGGTACGTGTCCGAGCCTGAGTCCTGACGTGACGTGAGGTGCAAGCCCGAATTGCCCTCACGCTTGGATCAGATTGGCGCATTATGCGGCTTTTGCGTCGCTAAGGTGAGCCGATGGTCTCCGACTCCCCCGCGCTCGCCGAGTCCGCCCCCGCACACAGACTGCTGCTCCTCCTCGCGCCCGCCCTGGTCGTGGGCGTGGCCTCGGCGCTCATCCTGCTCGGCATCACTCTCCTCGCGGAGCAGCTACGGGACGTGCTCTGGGAGACACTTCCCGACGCGCTCTCCATCGGCAGGTACTCCTCGCTGTGGATGATCGTGATGCTCACTGCCACCGGCCTCGCGATCGGCCTGGTCATCCGTACGGTGCACGGTCACGCGGGGCCCGATCCGGCCACCACCGGGCTGGTCGATCCGCCTCTGCCGCCGGATGTCATCCCCGGACTGCTGGTCGTGACGGTCCTGGCGCTGGCGGGCGGGGTCAGTCTGGGGCCCGAGAACCCGATCACTGCCGCCAATATCGCGCTCGCCTTCTGGCTGGGCCGCTGGGCCGCCCCACGGACTCCGGCCGCCCTGTGGATCGCGCTCGCCTCGGCCGGCACCATCGGCGCGCTCTTCGGCACCCCGGTCGCCGCCGCCCTGATCCTCTCCGAGTCGCTCGCGGCCGGCGGGGGCGAGCCGGGCGCACTCTGGGACCGGCTCTTCGGACCGCTCGCGGCGGGCGCCGCGGGGGCGCTCACCATGACTCTGCTGGCCCACCCCAGCTTCGACCTGTCGCTGCCGCCGTACACCGGCCCGGACTGGGGCGATCTGCTCTCCTCGGTCGTGATCACGTCGGCCGCGGCGCTGCTCGGACTGGCGGCGGTGTACGCGTTCCCGTACGTGCACCGCGCGTTCCACACCCTGCGACATCCGGTCCTGATGCCGACCTGCGGCGGTCTGGTGCTCGGCCTGCTCGGCGCGCTCGGCGGGCATCTCACGCTCTTCAAGGGGCTGGACGAGGTGAAGGTGCTCAGCGCCGCCCCGAACGGGTGGTCGGCCGGGCAGTTCGCCGTCATGGCGGTGGTGAAGACGGCCGCACTGGTGACCGCCGCGACCTGCGGCTTCCGGGGCGGCCGGATCTTCCCTGCGGTGTTCATCGGCGTCGCGCTCGGGATGTGCGCCCATGCCACGGTCGACGCGGTGCCGCCGGCGCTCGCGGTGGCGTGCGCGGTGCTGGGGGTTCTGATGGCCGTCACCCGGCAGGGCTGGTTGAGCCTGTTCACGGCGGCGGTGCTGGTCAGCGACGCGGCCGTACTGCCACTGCTGTGCATCGCCTCGCTGCCGGGCTGGCTCCTGGTGACCGGGCGGCCGCAGATGCAGCTCCACGGGGACGGCACACCGCTGAGGTGAACCGGGCCCGTACCGCGCCTGTCTGACGCGCCGGTTGCGACAGTTGTCCGTATCGTCACATCCGTATGGCCATGTGCCGGTTCGCCCGTCGGAGGTTCCCGTAATGCCCACGCCTGTCAACGTCGCCGTCATCTACTACTCCGCCACCGGCACCGTCGCGACCATCGCCGAGGCCATCGCGGAGTACGCCGGGAAGGCAGGCGCGGAAGTACGGCTGCGCAAGACGGTTGAGCTCGCGCCGCAGGCGGCCATCGACTCCAACCCGGCCTGGGCCGCCAACGCCAAGGCGACCGCCGGCATCGCCGAGGCCTCGAAGGACGACGTGATCTGGGCAGATGCCGTGATCTTCGGGTCGCCGACCCGGTTCGGCAATGTCGCCGCCCAGCTCAAGGAGTTCCTGGACCGACTGGGCGCCCTCTGGCAGGCGGGCCATCTCGCGGACAGGGTCTACAGCGGCTTCACCTCCACCAGCACCCCGCACGGCGGTCAGGAGTCCACGCTGCTGGCGCTCTACAACTCGATCCATCACTTCGGCGGCATCCTCGTCGCCCCCGGTTACACGGACCCGACGAAGTTCGTCGACGGCAATCCCTACGGCACCTCGCACGTCGCCGGGCAGGGCGACATCCCGGTCGGTGAGCAGACCCTGACCGCGGCCCGGGTGCAGGCCGAGCGGGTCGTGAAGTTCACCCGCGCCATCAAGTCCGGCCTCGCGGCCGGGAGCTGACCCGAGCAGGCCACCGCCACCGTCATCGCCGCCACGAACTGAGAAGGACTGTCCGCCGATGCCTCTCCACAAAGGTTCGAATCGCGACCAGGAACCGTCCAAAGAGGGGCGCAGGCGCGCCTTGAACCCGTTTTTCGGGGAGGCGGATCCGACGGCCGGGATGACGTCCGCGCCGCCGCGGCACCGGTTGCCCGACGGACCGCTGCCGCCCTCGACCGCGTACGGCCTGGTCCATGACGAGCTGATGCTCGACGGCAACTCCCGGCTCAATCTGGCCACCTTCGTCACCACCTGGATGGAGCCCGAGGCCGGGGTGCTGATGGGCGAGTGCCGGGACAAGAACATGATCGACAAGGACGAGTACCCGCGCACCGCCGAGCTGGAACGGCGCTGTGTGGCGATGCTCGCCGACCTGTGGAATGCCCCTGACCCCGCGACGACGGTGGGCTGTTCGACCACCGGCTCCAGCGAGGCCTGCATGCTCGCCGGCCTGGCGCTCAAACGCCGCTGGGCGGCCAGGAACGCCGACCGCTACCCGGCGAGCGCCAAGCCCAATCTGGTCATGGGCATCAATGTGCAGGTCTGCTGGGAGAAGTTCTGCAATTTCTGGGAGGTCGAGGCCCGGCAGGTCCCGATGGAGGGCGGACGCTTCCATCTCGACCCGCAGGCCGCCGCAGAGCTCTGCGACGAGAACACCATCGGCGTGGTCGGGATCCTCGGATCCACCTTCGACGGCTCGTACGAGCCCATCGCCGACCTCTGCTCAGCCCTGGACACTCTCCAGGAGCACACCGGCCTCAACATCCCCGTCCATGTCGACGGCGCGTCCGGAGGGATGGTGGCACCGTTCCTGGACGAGGACCTGGTGTGGGACTTCCGGCTTCCCCGGGTGGCGTCCATCAACACCTCCGGGCACAAATACGGACTGGTCTACCCGGGCGTCGGCTGGGTGCTCTGGCGCTCGCCCTCGGATCTCCCCGAGGAGCTCGTCTTCCGGGTCAACTACCTGGGCGGCGACATGCCGACCTTCGCGCTGAACTTCTCCCGGCCCGGTGCGCAGGTGGTGGCGCAGTACTACACCTTTCTGCGACTGGGCCGGGACGGCTACCGCGCCGTTCAGCAGGCCTCCCGCGATGTGGCGAGCGGGCTCGCCACCCGGATCGAGGAGCTGGGCGACTTCCGCCTCCTCACCAGGGGTGACGAGTTGCCCGTCTTCGCCCTGACGACCACCCCCGAAGTGCAGGCGTACGACGTCTTCGACGTGTCGCGGCGGCTGCGCGAGCACGGCTGGCTGGTGCCCGCGTACACCTTCCCCGCCAACCGGCAGGATCTGTCGGTGCTCCGGTTGGTGTGCCGCAACGGCTTCTCCTCGGACCTCGCGGAACTGCTGCTGGAGGACCTCCGCCTGCTGCTGCCCGAACTGCGCAGCCAGCGGCACCCGTTGAGTCATGACCGGCAGGTCGCGACGGCCTTCCACCACTGACAAGTGAGACTCGCACCGCGCTGACCAATCCTCGCGTCGCACTCCCGGGTGCCCTCATCGGCGACGGCCGGCCCGGCTCGATCCCCACGCCTCGGACGGGCCCGCCCGAGCCAAGCCGTTCACTGCCCTGAACGGGCTCCGCCGGACGGGTCAGCTCGTTGGTGCACCGGACCGTCCGATCACCGGTTCCGTCCTCAAACGCCGGACGGGCTGGATTTCGCCGGGCGGATGGGAACCGCGGGCGGGACGAGGTGAACAACAGTTCCCCCCTCCCCACCCCAAAACTTGATCAGTGGTCGTCCCCCGGATCGGGGATGCCCGTCGCGTACGGGTTCTCCTCGCCCTCGGCGAGTACGCCGACGAACGGATCGCCCTCCCCCGCGAAGGTGTACGCGCCGCCCTCGATCCGTGCGATCAGCCCTCGCGTCCACTCGGCCCCGGCGTCCGCCGAGTGGACCCACATGTTCATGATCTCGCCGATGTGGCCCAGCGACTCGGGCCCGTCCTCCGGCGTGTAGTACTCGGTGACCGAGGTCCGCCAGGCCGCCAGCCCTGCCACCCGCTCCTTCAGCAGCGCGACCGCCTCGGACCGCTCCAGGTCGACGACGAAGCCGATGGCCGCGGAGAGCACGTCCATCTTCTGGTCGTACGCGGTCAGCGCCGCACGCAGCAGCGCGAGGTACTCCTCGGTGCCCCGCTCGGTGATCTCGTACTCGGTGCGGGGCGGGCCGCCCGCAATGCTCGGAGCGGTCTCATGGGCGACCAGCAGCCCTTGCTTCGCCATCTGCTTCAGGGCGTGGTAGATCGAACCCGGCTTGGCGTTGGACCACTCGTGGGCGCCCCAGTACTCCAGGTCGTTGCGGACCTGATAGCCGTGCGCCCGGCCGTGCTGTCGCACGGCTCCGAGGACCAGCAGCCGGATCGCGGACATCCACTCACCCTTCCTATTCAACTTTGACTAGGGTAGCCCGCCTCCTGCGCGATCAGCTCGAACGCGGTACGGCCGTCCAGGGACTCCCTGATGATGTCGGCATGCCCGGCGTGCCGGGCGATCTCCTCGACGAGATGGACCAGCAGCCAGCGCATCGAGCACTTCTCGTCCTTCGGGAACCAGGGCGCCTCGGGCAGCGGGAACGTGGCGTTCATGCTCTCCACCGAGTGGATGAACTCCTCGGTCTCCGCCGTCACCTTCGCCCAGAACTCCAGCATCTGCGGGACGGTCTCGTCCCCGACCAGCCGGAAGCTGTCCGCCCACGTCTCCTCGGTGCGGGCCTTCTCATTGGGGCGCTGCTGGGCGAGACACAGCCAGTTCAGCTCGGTCTCGGCGACATGCTTGAGCAGCCCGGAGACGGAGAGTCCACTGGCGCTGGGCCGGCTCGCCGCCTGCTCCTCGGTCAGCCCGATCAGCGAGCGCCGGATCGCGCCGCGCTGCGCCTCGACGAAGGAGAGGAGCGCGCCGCGCTCGTCGCCGTGGGCCTCTGCGGGAACGTGAGTGACCATGGTGTCCGCCCTCCGGAACCGTTCGGGCTTGCGCCCGGTGTCTTCCTGACACCGACCAAGCTACGGACCCTTGCGGACAGCTTCGGTCCTCAACAGGCGGGCATCAGAGCGAGAATTCGGTCCGGCCGTGCTGGATCGAGATCCACTTCTGGGTGGTGAACGCCTCCACGGTGGCATCGCCGTTCAGCCGCCCCGTTCCGGAGAACCTCTCGCCGCCGAAGGCCACCAGCGGGTCGTCCTGGATGGTGGAGTCGTTCACGTGGAACATCCCGGTGACGATGCGCTTCGCGAACCGCACCCCGCGTTCGGCGTCGGCCGTGTGCACGGCGCCGCTCAGCCCGTACGGGGAGTCGTTGGCGATCCGTACGGCGTCCTCCTCGCCGTCGAACGTCATCAGCAGCGCCACCGGGCCGAAGATCTCCTGGGCCAGCAGCGGGGAGCCGTCCGGCAGCCCGGCGAGGACGGTGGGCTCGACGAGGTTGCCGTGGGTACGGCCCCGCACGAGCGCCGTGGCGCCTTCCGCGATCGCCTGGTCGACCAGGGCGGTCAGCGCGTCGGCCTGGAAGGTGTTGATGACGGGGCCGATCTGGGTGGCCGGATCCCGCGGGTCGCCGGTCCTGAGCGCGGCCACCTTGGCGATGAACTTCTCGGTGAACTCCGGCGCGACGGAGCGGTCCACCAGGATGCGGTTGGCGGCCATGCAGACCTGCCCCTGGTAGACGAAGCGGCTGAAGACCGCCGCGTCGACCGCGTAGTCGATGTCCGCGTCGTCCAGCACCACCAGGGCGCTGTTGCCGCTGAGTTCGAGGACGGTTCGCTTGAAGAGGCCGCCGGCGGTCGCGCCGACATGGCGGCCGACCCGGTCCGAGCCGGCGAAGGAGATCACCTTGGGCACGGGGTGCGCTATGAGCGCGTCGCCGATCTCGGCGATGTCGGTGACCAGGACGTTGAGCAGCCCGGCGGGCAGCCCGGCCTCCTCGAAGATCTTGGCGATCAGTCCGCCGCCGACCACGGGGGCGTTCTGGTTGGGCTTGATGACGACCGCGTTGCCGAGCGCCAGGGCCGGGGCGACCGACTTCATCGTCACCAGGAAGGGGAAATTGAAGGGGCTGATCACGCCTATGACGCCGACGGGCAGCCGGTAGACGCGGTTCTCCTTGCCGTCCACCGGGGATGGCAGGATCCGGCCCTCGGGGCGCAGCGCCTGCTGGATCGCCTCACGCAGGAAGTCCGTGGCGCAGCGGATCTCGTACTCCGCCTTGAGCCGGGTGCCGCCCAGCTCGTCGATGATCGCGCCGATGATGTCCTCGGTGAGTTCATCGGTGATGCGCAGGGCGCGTTCGAGGACGAGGCGGCGTCGGTACGGATTGGTGTCGGCCCAGAGCCGCTGGGCGCGCTCGGCGGCGCGATAGGCCTCGTCGACCTCCTGTGCGGTGGCGACGGTGATCGCGGCGAGCTTTTCGCCGTTGTACGGATTGAAATCGATGATGTCCCAGGAGCCGGTGCCGGTCCGCCACTCACCGTCGATGTACTGGTTGGCCAGCTCATTGAAGAAGGACATGCGATCCCCTACTGCAGATGCAGACTCCTGTTGAGGCGTCATCGTACTGATGTCTCAGGTCAGTTGGAGCAGGCCGCGGAGCAGATCACGGCTCTCCTCGGGACCCGGACTGTCCTGATGGAGCCGCGCCATGGCCTTTTCGTACTGAGCGACTTCCTCGTGCTTGTCCAGATAGAGCGCACTTGTCAGCTGCTCCAAATAGACAATGTCCGACAGATCGGATTCCGGGAAACTCAGCATCGTGAAGGAACCGCTCTCGCCCGCATGTCCGCCAAAACTGAAGGGCATCACCTGAAGCGTGATGTTCGGCTGCTCCGACATTTCGATCAGATGCCGCAATTGCGCCCGCATCACTTCGCGTTCGCCGTACGGGCGGCGCAGCGCGGCCTCGTCCAGCACGGCATGGAAGCGCGGCGCCCGTTCGGAGACGAGGGCCTTCTGCCGCTCCAGCCGGAGCGCGACCCGGCGGTCGATCTCGGCGGCGGGGGCGCCGCGCATGCCGCGGGAGACGACGGCATGGGCGTAGGCCTCGGTCTGCAACAGACCGTGGACGAACTGGACTTCGTAGATCCGGATGAGTGAGGCCGCCCCCTCCAGACCGATGTAGGTCTGGAACCAGCCCGGCAGCACATCTCCGTAACTGTGCCACCACCCCGCCACATTGGCCTCGCGGGCCAGGCCGAGCAGGGAGTCGCGCTCCGCCTCGTCCGTGACGCCGTAGAGCGTGAGCAGGTCCTCGACGTCCCTGGCCTTGAAGCTCACCCGTCCCAACTCCATGCGGCTGATCTTCGATTCGGAAGCCCGGATGGAGTAGCCGGCCGCCTCGCGGGTGATGCCGCGCGAGTCGCGCAGCCGCCTGAGCTGTGAGCCCAGCAGGATGCGCCGCACCACAGATCCACTCGACTCGCCTGCCGCCACTGGTCCAACCCTCCCCATCGCTTCCTGGGCATCGGGGCTCCCCCTGAACCCCAAGAGCCGGATTCTGCCATCAAAACGCTTCAGCCCGTACTCATTCGATTACGGAAATGAGAAGACTTCCAGGAAGCCATGAAACTGCCCGTAGGAAGAAATGAGCAAGAACCGGCACGGGATCGGACAGGTCCGGCGCGTGCACGTGCATCTGCCCTTGCATCTGCCCAGCGCATTCGGAACCATGGACCCCGCGCACCTGCGTGCTCGTTCGTGTTGTGCCGCTGTACCACCGCAGTACCGCTACAGCCGCGAATCCCGGGAGTGCCTCGCATGGGGACGAATGGATCGACGATGCTCGAGCCGTTACGGCAGGGGCTTCCCCCCATCGATCCCTCAGCCGTCTCCGGATCAGCCACCTGCACCCTTCCGGCCCGGTACGAAGCCGTGGGCGGGGCCAGGCAGTTCACCAGGGCGACGCTGAACCGGTGGGAGCTGAGCGACCGCTTCGACGATGTCGCACTCGTCGTCTCCGAACTCGTCACCAACGCCCTGCGGCACGCACTGCCGGCTGACGCCCCGAGAGACCCCCAGGACCCTCCCGTACGGCTGCACTTGATGCGCTGGACCTCGCGACTGGTGTGTGCGGTGCGCGACCCCAGCCAGGAGAGCCCTGTCGCCGCCGAGGCCGCGGACTCCGCGGAGTCGGGCCGGGGACTGTTCCTGGTGGAGTCGTTCAGCGACAGCTGGGGCTGGCATCCGTCCCCCGCGCCGGGCGCGGAGAACCTGTCGGCGGGGGCGCCGGCGCTGCGTGGCAAGGTGGTCTGGGCGCTGTTCCGGCTGTCCGGCGACGCGTGACGTACACGAACCCCGGGCTCATACGCTGCGCGCAGGACCGGTCGCGCGGGCGCGACGGTCAGCTTCCCGCTATCAGGTGGTCGAACTCCCCGTCCTTCACGCCGAGCAGCAACGCCTCTATCTCAGCCGGCGTATAGACCAGGGCGGGCCCGTCGGGATGGCGTGAATTCCGCATCGCCACATCCCCGTCAGGCAGTTTTGCGAACTCCACGCAAGATCCTTGGGAGTTGCTGTGCCTGCTCTTCTGCCAGACGACTCCGCGAAGCTCTGTGGCCGCCATGCCGTTGTACACGTGGTGCACAGGACGCTCCCCGAGTTGCAAGGTGCAAGTGTCAACTGTCTCGGATCATAGCTGTGTTCATATGCCAATGCATGAGCAGATGCACGTGCACGCGGGGTGGTCCTTTGATTACAGCTTTCCCTTCCCCGTCTGCCCGCCCCCACAGGAGATAGACGAACGGACCGTCTATTTGGCTCCCGTTCGGTGCAGTTGCTTGGAAGTCTTCCCATCGGCTGCCCCCGTGAGCCGCTCCGCGCTCCCTGGTAGTTTTGCGCGGTCTTTCGTCAACAGGGGGGAATTCACGTGCAGAATCTTGTACGCACCGGCGCCGTCGTCGTCGCGGGTCTGGTCGCCGCAGTCACTCTGACCGGTTGCGGGAGTGACAGCGGGAAGAGCGACTCGGGCAAGGGCGCCACCGATGGGCAGGCGTCGGCGACCGGTGGCGGCAGCGGTTCCGCGGCCGACGCCTCGGCGCTGGAGGGCACCTGGGCCGGGATGACCGACGGCAAGGCCGTCGCCCTGTCCGTCGCATCCGGAAAGGCGGCGCTCATCGCGGACGCCCATGTCTGCTCGGGCGAGGTGAAGGACATGGGCAAGGTGATGCTGGAACTGAAGTGCACCGACGGGGACACCGACCGCACCATGGGATCCATCGAGTCCAACAACGGCAAGACGATCACCGTGTCGTGGGACGCCGGCGGCAAGGACACCCTGGCCAAGACCGATCCGGGTGCGCTGCCGACGGGGCTGCCGGGCCTGCCCACCCCCTGAGTGCCCGTCGCCGGGACAGGCCGGCCCTGAAGCGGAACGGGGGTGCCGGACGGTCCGCCGTTCAGTCCCGTCCGGCACGGCCGGCTCCGGGAGAGCCGGCCGTGGAGCCGTCCAGGCCCCGGGAGAACTCCTCCAGGGTTTCCAGCAGCAGGCCGGCCCCGTTCCGCACGACCGGGTCGGCCGCCTGCCCGCGCAGTCGGTCCTCCTCGTCCCACTGTGCCAGCGCCTCACGGACCGCGCCCCAGCGCGGTACGCGGCGCTCCCGCACGTCCTTTGCGCCCTTCTCGGTGGCGCGGCGCAGCGCGTCGGCGAACTGCGCGGCGGCGGGTACGGGTGTGGCGCCGCTCTCCGGAAGGTGAGCCTCCATCAACATGGCGGCGCGGCTGAACTGGGCGAGCACGTGCTGGGTGTCGTCGGCGGCGGCCCGGGACAGGCCGCGGTTGCGCACCGGTTCGTGCTGGGCGGTCGTGACCGTTTCCTGCCAGGCGATGCGGGCCTCGCGGGTGGCGAGGAGCGCGGCCCGGACGTCGTCGCGGCCCCGTTCCGCCGGGTCGGCGTACTGGTCGACGACGGAGGCGGCGTACCGCCCGTCGGAGGCCAGCCAGTCACCCAGCCGGTTGCGGAGCCGTGGGGTCTCCCAGGCCGGGTAGACGGCGTACGAGACCATCGCGAGCAGCCCGCCGACGAGGGTGAGGACGACGCGTTCGAGTACGGTCTGCGACCAGTCTTCGCCGGCCATGCCGAGCAGGAAGACGACGTACGCGGAGATGCAGGCCTGGGCGACCGCGTAGCCGGTGCGCATCAGCAGGTACATCAGCAGGGCGCAGACGACGGCGAGAACGGCGGAGAGACCCACGCCGGGGTGGGCGGCCTGGACGATGACGGTGGCGAGGAAGACCCCGACGACAGTGCCGCCGAACCGGGCCACGGAGCGTGCGTACGTCTGGGAGAACTCGGGCCGCATCACCATGACGGCGGCCATCGGCGCCCAGTAGCCGTGCCCGAACGGCAGCGCGACGCCGAGGAGATAGCCGACGGCGACGACGACGGAGACCCGGACGGCGTGCCGGAGGATCGGCGAACCGGGACGGATCTCGGCACGCATCGACCTCACGACGACGGGGACCAGTCGCATCAGGGTGGGGCGGCGGCGGTGCGGGGCGATCACGTCGGCGGTCTCGGTGGCCTCGGCCTGCTCCTCCTTCGTGCCCTCGCCCTCGGCCGTCTCGATGACATCGGCGAGCAGCACGCCGAGACGGTCGGCGGCCCGGCAGGCCGGGCCGCCCAGAAGCTCCCTCGTGTCAGGGGTCTTCAGGGCCGCGACGGCAGGGGCGGCGAGCCGCACCGGGTCGCCGTGCCGGATCGCGCAGGCCGCCGCGTCCAGTACGGATGCGGCGGCGGCCAGGAGTTCGCGGACCCGGTCCCGTTCGGGACCTTCGTCCGGGACGCCCATCCCCGGGTCGGCAAGTGAGGCGAGCACCGGTCTGATCCGTTCGGCCACGCCGCGGGAGCCGCGCAGTTCGGCCGGGCGGTGACGGGCCTGGCGCGGGGTGACGGCGGCGGCGCTGCGGGCTGTCATCAGCGGGACCGGGTCGAATTCGGCCACCGGGTCGTGACGCAGTCTGCGGGCGTAGTCGGCCTCGGCCGCCAGCGCGTCGGCGAGGGCGTCGCGCTGGGCACCCCATCTGCGCACCGGAAACAGGACGATCAGCGCCGCCTGGACCACACCGCCGAACGCGATCACCGTGCCGTGCAGGGCGGCCTCGGCGACGGAGGTGGGGAGGGTGATCGTGACCAGCATGATCGCGACGTTGGACGACGCGATGATGCCGGCCGTCGGCCCCGCCGCCCAGGCCAGCCCGGCCACGAACGTCCAGAGCACGAGCAGGGCCATGAACAGCAGGACATGGGAACCGGTGAGATAGCCGAGGAACGTCGATACGGCGAGACTCACGCCGGAGACCAGGGCGAGGACCGGCCTGGGGCGCCAGCTGCGCTGGAACGTGGCGATGGCCGCCTGGAACGCGCCGAACGCGGAACTGGCGGCGACCACCGGACCGAAGAAGGCGAGGCCGGCCCCGATGACCAGTGCGAGCCCGGCCGCACCGCGGATCGCGATGAGCGGTTCGAGGCGCCGCCGCTCGATCTTCAACCCCGAGCGGGCGGTCTCCTTCAGCGCCCGGAGCCAGCTCATGTCCCGAGCCTAGCCGGAATGCCCATCATCGGAACTTTTCGGTCATCGGGACTTTCCGGACGTCGCCCAGGGGCAGGTGCACCGCCCTCCGGTCACGGACGGGGCACCCGACTGCCACGTGTCACGTTCGCGCACGCCCCCTACCGGGAACCGTCGATGCCCGGCCTCCGCTCACCCATCCGGGCCCGGTCGGCGGCAGCCGTACCGTGCGCCCAGCCCTCGCCGTCCGACACTCCGCGCACCCGGGTGCTCGTCGTCTCCGGGAACATCCGGTCCGCGGCGTCCGTGACCGCCACGTCCCGCGCCGCAAGGACCGGGAGCAGATCACCGGCGGCAGCCCCCTCCTCCGAGACCGAGGCCGCGGTCACCCGGGCGGTGTCGGCCGCGAGCCGAGCGCCCAGCCGCTGGACGTACGCCATCAGGAAGGACTGACGGAACGTCTTGGTCCGTTTGCGTCCGCCGGCCCGCTGTCCCGCCTCGGCCTTCGCCATCGCCGCCGTGCCCTGGACCAGCAGGGAGGTGTAGAGCAGTTCCACGGCCTCCAGATCCGGTTCGAAGCCGACGACCGTCGAGAAGCCGAGGTCGCTGTTCCACACCGCGCGGCAGCGGTTGGCCGAGGCGACGGCGTCGAGCAGGATCGCCTTCGCCGTCTCGTACGGGGCATCGACCCCGATCCGGCAGGCACCCGGCGCCTCCTTGCTGTGCGTACGGGCGGCAAGAAGGGCCTCGTCGATGGAGTGCCGGGCCATCAGCTCCTGCGCCTTGGTGGTCAGAGCCTCCGCCTCCTCCGGAAAACCGGTCGCCTCCGCCTTCGCGAGCAGGGCGCGGATCCGGGTCAGCATGCGAGGTTCGTCGTGGGCGGGCGGTAGACGGAGGCGGTGGCCGGGGGCACCGGGCGGCGGGCCGACCGGTTCGATCGCGGGGAGCCGGAGCAGCAGCCGGTAGAGACCGAGCACGGCGGAGGCGTACGAGAACCGGTCGGGCCGGTTCCGGGGCAGCGGCGCGGGAAGCTCGGCGAGCTGGGACCGCCAGCGGGGCGGCAGTTGCTCGTATCGTCCGGTCTCCGTGGTGATCAGGTCGGCGGCGAGCCCGGCCCGCGTCTCGTCGAGTTCGCGGCGGACGATCCGCACGACGTCGGTGGGCTGCCAGCCGCGCTCCCAGGCGCGCCGGACGAACTCCTCGCCGCGCCGGAACAGTTCCGCATCCGCCGTCGGGTCGGTGGCGAGAAGGGAGGCACCGGCGTCGAGACCGGCGTCGCCGTCCGAGTAGAGGGCTGCCGCGAATGCCTGGTCGATCACCGGTTCCATGAGGTCAGGGTAGGCAGGGCCGGGCTCCGGGGTATGCCTGGCCCTACTCCGGAGACGGGTTCTGGTGGTCGTGTCCGGCGGGTCCTGCCACGGTTCGATCGAAACCATGACGACGGTGTCGCAGGCGAAGGCCGCCGAGGCGCGCGAACACACCGGGGCCGACCTGGTCGTGACAGGCAAGGACGTGAAGGACGTGAAGGCGCGGCGGGTTCCCGGGGCGACGCTGTCCGCCCCGGCGTCGACCGCGGTCTTCGTACGGGAGGAGGGCACCGCCCTCATCAGATCGCAGGCGCGGGCGGTCGACGACGCGAAGACCCTGGCGGCCGTCGAGCGGCTGCCGGTGGTGGCGGGCGACCTGCGCGATCTCGACAACCGCTCGATCGTCGTGAACGAGGAGTGGGAGCAGCACACGGTCGGCGCGACCGGCCGGACTCGGCGCCGCGCTGGCCACGCTGTCCGCGCCGGTCACGGTGGCGGTCCGGTGGCCGGTGGTGGGGGGTGCGGCCGGGGCATGTGCAGTGGTCGCGGTGGCGGCGGCCATGGCGCCGAAAGCCGTTCGAAACGGGTGAATCGCCGCTCCCCGCCCCTCAGCCCGTCACGCGATGGAGGTCCGGGCGGGGGGCGGAGCCCCGGTTTCGGGAAGAGGCGGGCGGGGCCGTGCGGGGGCCGCCGCGCGGCCCCACCCCCACTGTCAGTCCCACCTGCCAAACTCAGACGCATGACCGAGCGCTGGGCTCTGACCGCCACAGAGACCGGCGGAGCCCACCTCGCCCCGCTGGCCCCCGCCGGCCTGCCCGCGGCCCCGTTCCACACCGAGCCCGACCTGGTGGAGGCCGTCCGTTCCCGCCCGGACGTCACCCGCTGGGTGTGGCGGTCGACCGCCGAGATCTACCCACGCCTGCTCGCAGCGGGCGTACAGGTCAGCCGCTGCTACGACATCGAGGTCGCCGAGTCACTCCTCCTCGCACACGAGGGCCGGATGGGCGAGCCCCGCTCCGCCGCGGCCGCCTACGCCCGCCTCCGTAACGCCCCCGTGCCTCCGGACCCCCCGTCCCGCTCCGCCGAACCCGGCTCGCAGTCCTCCCTCTTCGAGCCGCCGTCCGGCACGGACATCCCGTTCGAGGCGCTCCTCCAGGTCTACGCGGAACAGCTGCGCCGCCACGAGGCCACCGCGCACCCCGGCAGGATGCGCCTGCTGACGGCCGCCGAGTCGGCCGGCATGCTGGTCGCCGCGGAGATGAACCGGGCGGGCCTGCCCTGGCGGGCCGACGTGCACCGCGACGTGCTGCACGACCTGCTGGGCGAGCGGTACGCCGGCGGCGGCGAACCCCGCAGACTGGCCGAGCTGGCCGACGAGGTGTCCGCGGCGTTCGGCCGCCGCGTCCGCCCGGACCTCCCCACCGACGTGGTGAAGGCGTTCGCGCAGGCCGGCATCAAGGTGCAGTCGACCCGCCGCTGGGAGCTGGAGGAGCTGGACCATCCGGCGGTGGAGCCACTGATCCAGTACAAGAAGCTGTACCGGATCTGGACGGCGCACGGCTGGAGCTGGCTCCAGGACTGGGTGCGGGACGGCCGGTTCCGCCCCGAGTACCAACCGGGCGGCACGGTCAGCGGCCGTTGGACGACCAACGGTGGCGGGGCACTGCAGATCCCCAAGGTGATCCGGCAGGCGGTCGTCGCCGACGACGGCTGGCGGCTGGTCGTCGCGGACGCCGATCAGATGGAGCCGAGGGTCCTGGCCGCGATCTCCCGCGACCGCGGCCTGATGGAGGTGGCGGGCCACGACGGCGACCTCTATACGGCGCTGTCGGACCGCGCGTTCCACGGCGATCGCAACCATGCCAAGATCGCGCTGCTGGGCGCGATCTACGGCCAGACGTCGGGCGACGGCCTGAAGAATCTGGCGGCACTGCGGCGGCGGTTCCCGCTGGCCGTGGCGTATGTCGACGACGCGGCGAAGGAGGGCGAGGAAGGCCGTCTCGTACGGACATGGCTGGGCAGGACCAGCCCGCCGGCCGCCGGGAGCGGGGACGACGACGAGGCAGGTATCCCGCAGGAGAGCGACGAGCAGTCGTCCGGCGAAGGCGACTTCACCCCGGGCTATGCCTCGTCGAACGCCCGCGCGCGGGGCCGCTTCACCCGTAACTTCGTGGTGCAGGGCAGTGCCGCGGACTGGGCACTGCTGCTCCTGGCCGCGCTGCGCCAGTCCCTGGCGGCCGCCGGTCTCCGGGCCGAGCTGGTCTTCTTCCAGCACGACGAGGTGATGGTGCACTGCCCCCAGGAGGAGGCGGATGCGGTGGTGGAGGCGATCCGGGCGGCCGGGGAACGGGCCGGGCGGACCGCCTTCGGCGAGACGCCGGTGCGTTTCCCCTTCACGACGGCGATCGTGGAACGCTACTCCGACGCCAAGTAGGGCCGATCAGGAGAGGTCACTCCCCGCCACCCCCGTCACTCCCCGGAACCGGAATCGGCACCACCGGGCCGATCGGCCACCCGGGGCTCGGCCTTCCGCAAGGATTGCGTGGGCTGCACGGTCTCCACCGGCGGAACGACTCGCCCGGTGCCCGCGCCCGGCCCCCCGAACCCGCCGAACCCGGCCAGACCGTGGTCGTAATGCACTGCTCGCAGATGGTGATGACGGTGCCGCGCATTGAGCAGATGAATCAAGAACGCAGTCAGCGCGATCATCGCCAGGACGACCGCCGCCATGATCAAGGTGTCCATAAGAGACGGCCCCCTTCGAATGCGCAGGCCGAAAGAACAAGAATCGCCGGGAACGACGCAAACCGACGAACCGGCGTACGGAACGTTCTCGACATT
Organism: Streptomyces sp. NPDC051664; assembly: GCF_044453545.1. NCBI lineage: Bacteria > Bacillati > Actinomycetota > Actinomycetes > Kitasatosporales > Streptomycetaceae > Streptomyces > Streptomyces sp. NPDC051664. The sequence continues at coordinate 85,403 of NZ_JBITCU010000012.1, forward strand.
TCCAGACTACTCCGCGGAAACCAGCCCGGACCGGGAACGCTTTCGTCCCCGCGCCGTGGGCGATGGAAGACGAGGGAAGGCTGGGGCGGCGGACGCGATGCCGGACGTCGGCCCACGAGCGCAAGCGCGCCGGTGGCCACGGTGGCGGTCAAGGCGGCCAGGGGGAAATGCCGACAAGCGGTGTCGGCTGAAGCGGCCCCGCACTTCGCGTCACGGGCCCCTCCGATATGCGTGGGGGATCTCCCCGGCCGAGAACCGCACCAGTAGGTTCCCCTCATGCGAATAGGCCAACTGCTGGGTACGGGACGATCTGCCGACGTGTACGCGATCGACGAGGCCTGGGTCCTGCGCCGGTACCGCGACAGCAGCGATGCCACACCGGAACTCGCCGTCATGTCCTACCTCTCGGCGTGCGGCTACCCCGTCCCCCGCCTCGGCCCGATCCCGACCACCGCCACCCCCTCCGACCTGGTGCTGCAACGTCTGACCGGCCCGACGATGCTGGAGTCGCTGCTCTCCGGTGCGCTCGCCGAGGACGAGGGCGGCGCCATGCTCGCCGGCCTCCTCACCGACCTGCACACGATCCCGGCCAGGGTCTCCCAGGACCCGGAGGACCGGGTCCTCCACCTCGACCTGCACCCGGACAATGTGATGCTGATGCCGGACGGCCCGGTGGTGATCGACTGGCGGACCACCGCGGAAGGCCCGCCGGCCCTGGACCGGGCCATGTCGTCGCTGATCCTGGCCCAGGTGGCGGTGGATCCCGCATCGCCGTCGGCAGCGGGCGCCCGCTCTCTGCTCAAGGCCCTGCTCCCACACCTCGCCGACCAGGGAGGCGTCCCCGCCGCCCACCTCGCCCAGGCCAAGCGGCGCCGCGCGATGGACCCGAACCTGAGCCCGCACGAACTGGCCCTCATCGACGAAGCCGCGGACCTGATCGGCGAACTGGCCGGGTGAGCCCCTCGATGCCCGAGCCGGGGCCCCTGCCGTCGGCGCGGAGATCATCGTGATCCCGGCAGCCGACCCCGGGAAAAGAAAAAGCCCCAGATCACGACAAGTGAGTTCTGGGGTGACTCGAGTTCTGGCGCCGCTACGGAGCCGCACAGACGATGGCTCCCGGTGCCCCATATCAGTCCGTAAGCGTCAGTCGTCGCTGACGACTCCGATGCCGATACGTTGCTCTGCCGGGAGCCTAGCCAGTTGCCGAGATGGGTGTCACTCGGGTCGATGAACGTCTTCATCGGCGGTGCGGCTCTCACCGGTTGTCTGGTGTATTGCCTAGCTTCCTCCTTATTTGTCCGTAGTCAAGAGGGGAAGCGGGAAAGGATCGGTCGCCGTTGTCCCCTTGCGGCGGCCGCTAGCGCGCCGGACATCGACGTCATGTCCACAAAAAGGAAAAACCCCAGATCACGGCGAGTGAGTTCTGGGGTGCTGTAGCGGCAGCGGGGGCGCGAAGACGCAGGTCGAGGTAGTCTGCGCGCTACACAAAAGCCGGTCCGATGGCTCCAGTTCGTGCCCGTCGACCGCTGACATCGCTCCGCACCGCTACCACGGGGACCCGCACACCTTCATGACTCCCCCCATAGCCGTCTTCCGGCGCCGCCTGCCGGTCCCGCTGATCCCGATGCTGGGGACCCTCGCCCTCGGCCTGTGGGGACTGCCCCGGCAGCACAGCGTCTGGCGGGACGAGGCCGCGACCTGGCAGGTGGCCCTTCGGTCCATCCCCGAGATCTGGCACATGCTGGGGCAGGTAGACGCCGTGCACGGGCTCTACTACCTGCTGATGCATGAACTCTTCGAATGCTTCGGGCCCAGTACCACGACGTTGCGGCTGCCCTCCGTGCTGGCCATGGCGGCAGCATCGGCCTGTGTGGCGGTCATCGGCCACCGGCTGGCCGGGGCCTGGGCGGGCCTGGGGGGAGGGCTGGCGTTCGGGCTGCTTCCGGCCGTCCAGTTCTATCTGCAAGAAGGCCGCCCGTACGCGCTGGTGGCGGCCGGCGCCGGGATCTCGACCCTGCTGTTGGTCACCGGCCTCGAGGGGCGTCGCGGTGCCCCGCGCTGGGCAGCGTACGGCGGCACGGTCCTGTTGTGCGGCATGCTGAACTGGTTGTCGCTGCTGATACTGCCCGCGCACTTGGCGACCCTGGTGTGGACGCGGGCCCGGCGCGAGCTGTGGACGAGTTGGGCGACTGCTTCGGCGGCCGCTCTGGCGTGTGTGCTGCCGCTGATTCTGTTCAGCCGGAGCCAGGCTGAACAGATGTCCTGGATACCGCCGTTGACCTGGCACATGGTGATCGGCCCGGCGGTCTTGCTGTCGATCGGCGGCTTGGGAGCACTACTGGACCGACCGCAGGTTGGCCGGCTGTCAGCGGCGGCCGTCGGGCTGCCGCTGCTGGCGGTGCCGCAGGTCGGCCTGATCGGTCTCTCGCTGATTGAGCCGGTGTTCGTGGACCGGTACATCGTGTTCAGCCTGCTGGGTCTGGCGCTGCTGATCGGTGTGGCACTGGGCACAGCGATACAGGCAGCCGCGCCTCGGTTCCCGAAAGCGTCGACGTGGCTGCTCCCCGTGGTGGTCGCCGGAGCGGTGGTCGCACTGCTGCCGCAGTCGCTGGCCAAGCGGTCCCCGGCGAGCCGGGTGGATGACGTCCTGGCGGTGGCGGCGGATGTGCGGCGGCTCAAGGGCACCGGGGGCTCGGTGCTCTTCGTACCGGCAGCGCGGCGCGACACCAAGTTGGTCTCACCCGACGCCTTCAGAGGTCTGAGCGACATCGCTCTGACGGAGAGCCCAGAGGATTCCGGGACGCTGAAGGGAGTGGAGGCGGGCCCGGATCAGATCAGGGCCGCGATGCTGGCCCAGCGGCGGATACTCCTGGTCACGGACGCAACGAAGGTGGCGAAGCCGGTGTCGGCGGCGCGGGACGAAATGAAAGCGTCCGTGTTGAAGGAGTACTTCACAGTGGTGGCGGACGAAGAGGTCCGCGGTCGGAGGGTGACGGTGTACGAGCGACGCTTCCCAGCTCAGTGATCTGCCGACCTATCCCGGACGGGGTAGGACTGGATCCTGTTTCTGGCTGGTCAGATGCTCCGGCGGAGCCGATAAGACCTCGCTCATCGAGGCACAGCACAATGATCAGGACTTCGGTGCCTGCGACCGGCAGGGTTTGTCCCACGTACCCACCCGCCGCGGACGAACGGCTTGATCCGGCCTGGCGCCCAATCCATCTGTCCCGGGACTCCTTTGAGGAGTGGGAGGCCAAGGAACGTGTCCCATGGCCACAGGACCGCTCAGTGCTGTGCTGGTGGCTGCCGATCTTCTGGCGGCGCGGCACCTCGTCCGACTCGCACTGAACCACCCGCTTCCGAGAGGGACTTCGCCTACTGGCATCCCGACTCGCTCTCGTCCTGCAGATGGACGGTGGAGTGGAACAGCCCATGGATGCCCGTGCGGAGCTGATCCACATCGGCAGCCCGGCGATCCCTGCGATTGTCGACGGCCTCCCATCCCTCGGCAGCTTCGGCCGGCTGACCGCTGTCGAGGTCTTCGAGGAGGTGGGCGACCCACGTTGCGGCCCGGCCCTGACCGAGCTGCTGGCCGACGAGAACAACACCGTCCGGGAGTGGGCGGCGCTCACCCTCTCGGCCCTGGGGATCAGCGACGCGGTCGAGCCCCTGGCGTGCGTACCGCGCGCCTGTGTGGTGCGGGCGACGCCGCCGGACGATGGCGAGCCGGTCGGCATCCGGTCGGCCCTCGCCGCACTCGGCGCCCAGGATCGGGACTGTCCTCAACTTCGTGTATGCCCCGGTGCGACCCGGATGGCATGAGACGTGGTCCCGGCCGGGAAGGATCACTGATGTGAAGCAAGGACGAACGCCCCGCGACGCGCGAACATCGCACGCCGGGAGCCGAGTTGGCAATCAGTAGCACCACACGACACAGAACACACGTCAGCACCGGGGCCACACGGAGAATCAGACACTCCCAGCGCATCTCCAACTACACGGGAGCGGCCCCGCTCCTGTGAAGTGGAGCGGGGCCGTCGCGGTTCACTCCGACATCAGTTGTCGTTGAGGAACGTGTAGTCCTTGCACTCGCCGTCAGGCGAACGGCAGAACTTGAAGCCGATGTTGGTGTTCTCCGGCAGGTCGTACACGCCGCCCATCGCGGCCTTGCGGGTGTTGGTGTTGCCCTCGCCGCCGACGCTGAACGAGTAGCGCGGGTTGCCGCTCGGGCTGCCGATGTACACGTTCATCGTGACACCGCGGCCGTCGGCGTCGTTGTCCTTGATCGTTACGACATCACCGTACTCGTTGAAGAAGGCGGTGCCGCTCCAGTCGACGCCGGGAACGTTTCCCCAGGCATCCCCCGTGTGCATGGTGTGGTCGGCCGCCACCGCAGAGTTGGTCACTCCCATTACGAGCGCGGCGCTCGCGGCGGCCACACTGGCCATACGTCCTAGTCTCAAGTCGTTCCCCCTGTAAGCACTTTGGGCCTCTGCAGATGCAAAAGCCAGCGCGATCCTAGGGCCAAAGAATCACGGAAGGCAAACTGTTTCGCGACCCACGCGCTGGATGCGGCGCACCCCGCGCACGAGTCCGGTGGTGGGCTGAGAAGAAGTTGACAGACTGGGCAGCATGGCCGCACATCCCCGGATCGGCTCCATCTGGGCCGTGCGCTTCCCGGGCGCCCCGCAGCACGACTACGACTTCCGGGTGACCGGGGTGTTCACCAAAGACGGTGTCACCTACGTCGAGGAGGAGAGGCTCGGAAGCGGCTCACTCGGCAGGGGACGGCTTGAGGACATCCTTGCGTACGCGGAGCCCGTCAGCGACGAAGCTCTCCATGGCGTGGACATCGCCGATACCTGCAGCCTCAAGCCTCATAACGGCACGGCGGACTGATATCCAGTCCGTACCTCATCGAGCACCCCTCAACCCACCACGCTCCCATCCCGTCCGCCGTCGGGAATCTCGCCGTGCCATCGGTGGGACTGGAGGCCGCTGTGGCGGCACTCCATGCTGAGACGTTGTTGGACTGCTCCCCTGAATGCTGGGCACACCCAGATCAGTCAGACCCGGCGGTACGTGAAGGGGCGCTCCCACCTGTCGAAGGATGACATGCGTCGCATGGGCGAGTTCTCCGTTCCCGCGCCCCCGGAGCCGGATCCTGGCCGCACTGAGACCAGAACTGAGACCGTCGACACTCGCGCGGCCCGCGCTCGACGGCGGCGTCGCATCCAATAAAAGCAAAAGCCCCAGGTCACGGCGAGTGAGTCCTGAGGCTTCTACAGAGCCGCCTTCGGGATTCGAACCCGAGACCTACGCATTACGAGTGCGTTGCTCTGGCCAACTGAGCTAAGGCGGCACGCCCCGTCGCACCATGGTGCGATCAGCGGCGTCGCCAAGTCTACACAGTTTCGGAGAGTGCTCCGTACCGCCCTCCCCCGGAGCCGTACCCGCTGGTCAGGGGGGAGCTTCGGCGAATCGGGGAGTCAGGAGCACTTCTTGTCGGCGGCGGGCGGGGTGCCGTTCAGGAGGTACGTGTTGATCGCCGTGTCGATGCAGTCGCTGCCGCGGCCGTACGCTGTGTGACCGTCTCCCTCGTAGGTGAGGAGCCTTCCGGAGGAGAGCTGGCCGGCCAGGGACTGGGCCCACTTGTACGGGGTGGCCGGGTCGCGGGTGGTGCCGACCACGACGATCGGGGAAGCGCCCTTCGCCTTGATGCGGTGCGGGGTGCCGGTGGCGCCGACGGGCCAGTCGGCGCAGTTCAGGGAGGCCCAGGCGAGAGGCTTACCGAAGACCGGGGACGCCTTCTCGAAGCTGGGGAGGGCCTGCATGACGGAGTTCGGGCCGGTGAAGGCCGGGGGCGAGTCGAGGCAGTTCACGGCCGCGTTGGCGGACATCAGGTTCGCGTACGTGCCGTTCGACTGACGCTCGTAGTAGCTGTCGGCGAGGGTGAGCAGGCCGGAACCGTCGCCCGCCTGGGCGCCCTTGATGGCTTCACGGAGCTGCGGCCAGGACGATTCGTCGTACATGGCGGCGACGACACCCATGGTGGCGAGGGACTCGCCGAGCTTGCGGCTCTCGCCGGTGGGGATGGGATTGGCGTCGAGGTCGGCGAAGAGCTGCTCGAGGTGGGTGGCGGCATCGGCAGTGGAGGTGGTGCCGAGCGGGCAGTCCGACTTCTTCACGCAGTCGGCGGCGAAGGACTGGAATGCGGTCTCGAAGCCCGCGGTCTGGTCGCGGTTCATCTCGATCGACGAGAGCGCCGGGTCCATCGCCCCGTCGAGGACGAGGCGGCCGGTCCGGGCGGGGAAGAGCTCGGCGTACGTCGCACCCAGGAAGGTGCCGTACGACGCCCCGACGTACGTCAGCTTCTCGTCACCGAGCAGGGACCGCAGGATGTCCATGTCGCGGGCCGCCTCGACGGTGGAGACGTGCGGGAGGATCTTGCCGGAGCGCTGCTCGCAACCGTCCGCGAACTTCTGGAAGGAGTCGCTCAGCTGCGTGACCTCGGCGGCGTCGTCAGGGGTCTGATCGACCTGGGTGTACGCGTCCATCTGCGGTCCGGTGAGGCATTCGACGGGTTCGCTGCGGGCGACGCCGCGCGGGTCGACGGCGACCATGTCGTAGCGGGCACGGACCGGGACTGGGTAGCCCGCGGCCGCGTAGCTCTGGAGGTAACCGATGGCGGAGCCGCCGGGGCCGCCCGGGTTCACCAGGAGGGAGCCGATCCGCTTGCCCGGGCCGGTGGCCTTCTTGCGGGAGACGGCCAGTTTGATGTCGCCGGCGCCCGGCTTCGCGTAGTCGAGGGGCGCCTTCATGGTGGCGCACTGGAAGCCGGAGACACCGCAGTCCCGCCAGGTCAGATGCTGTGTGTAGTACGGCAGAAGCTCCGTGGGCGCGGCAGGCGCGGAACTCGACGCACTCGTCGTCGAACTGCCGCTGCTGCAGCCGGAGATGAGTAGGCCGGCAGTGCCGAGCAGGGTGCCGAAGGTACGGAGCAGGCGCCTGGTATCCATCCCCGGAGCGTAGCCGCCATGCGACGACTCGCCCGATTCGTTACCCAATCGGGTGAATCGGCGATCCGTGTCGGCGGTCCATACCGGAGCTTCGTGTCAGAAGTCGGTGTCAGCCTGCGCGCAGTGCCATCGTCATCGCCTCCACCGCGAGCAGCGGCGCCACATTGCGGTCCAGCGCGCCGCGGCAGGCAATCACTGCCTCTATCCGGCGCAGGGTGCGCTCGGGTGTGGAGGACCGGGCGATCCGGTCGAGTGCGTCCCGGACATCGACATTGGAGAGCGCGATCTGCGAACCCAGCTGAAGTGCCAGTACGTCGCGGTAGAAGCCGGTCAGATCGGTGAGCGCCAGATCCAGACTGTCGCGCTGGGTGCGGGTCTTACGGCGCTTCTGCTTGTCCTCCAGCTCCTTCATCACCCCCGCCGTGCCGCGCGGCATCCGGCCTCCGGCGACCGCGCCGAGCGCGGTCTTCATGTCCTCGGTCTCCCTGACGTCGACTTCTTCGGAGACCTGCTTCGCATCGTCGGCAGCGGTGTCGATGAGCTCCTGGGCCGCCTTCAGACAGCCGCCGATGTCGTCGACCCTGAGCGGAAGCTTGAGCACGGCCGCGCGGCGCGCGCGGGCCTTCTCGTCGGTGGCGAGGCGGCGGGCCCGGCCGATGTGCCCCTGCGTGGCGCGCGCGGCGGACGCGGCCCGATCCGGATCGATGCCGTCGCGCCGGATCAGCACATCGGCGACGGCGTCGACCGGCGGGGTGCGCAGCGTGAGATGACGGCAGCGGGACCGGATGGTGGGCAGCACATCCTCGAGGGAGGGGGCGCAGAGCAGCCACACCGTCCGCGGCGCGGGCTCCTCGACCGCCTTCAGCAGTACGTTCCCCGCGCCCTCCGTGAGCCGGTCGGCGTCCTCCAGGATGATCACCTGCCAGCGGCCCACGGCCGGGGAGAGCTGGGCGCGGCGGACCAGCTCGCGGGTCTCCTTCACACCGATGGAGAGCTGGTCCGTGCGGACCACCTCGACGTCGGCATGCGTACCGACGAGGCTCGTGTGACAACCGTCGCAGAAGCCGCACCCCGGTGCGCCGCCCAGGGCACGGTCCGGGCTGGTGCACTGGAGGGCGGCGGCGAAGGCGCGGGCGGCGGTGGACCGCCCGGATCCCGGCGGTCCGGTGAACAGCCAGGCGTGGGTCATCCTCGACCCCGGCGGCACCCGCTCCCCCGCAGAGACGGCGGTGACCAGCGCATCGGCGTCCTGGGCGGCGGCGCCGAGCTGCTCCTGCACTCGGTCCTGGCCGACCAGGTCGTCCCATACGGACATGGGTCACCGCCCTTCCGGTGGTCGTGTACGGCTCCGGCTTCCCATTGTGGGGGAAGGGTCTGACAATCCCGGCGATCCGGTCCGTCCCCGGCACCCGGGCCCCCGGCCGGGGATCCGGCTGGGGCCCGTCAGCCGGCTTCGCTCAGCGGCGCGGGCGGCGGCCGCGTCCGGAGGCGCCGGGGTCCTCGTCGTCACTGTCGTGATCGCCGAGCAGCTCGTCCGCCAGCGTCGGCAGATCGTCCAGCGGGGTCTCCTCGGCCCAGTCCGGACGAGGACGCCGGCCGCGCGACCGCCGCTCCTGCTCCTGCTCCTCGGCAGCGTGGGGATCGCTGAACTGCGGCAGCTCCCGGGTGCGCTCGTTCTCCCTCTCCGCTGCGTGCTCGTCACGGAAGATGCCGCGCGGAACCCGGTCCGCCGGATGCTCGTCACGAGCCTCCCGTACGTCCCTGACCGGCGGGAGCACGGTCGTCTCGTCCGCGGCGCCCGCAGCGTCCCGTGCCGAAGGACGCTCCGACCGCTCGGAACGGTCCGTCGCGTCGGAGATCTTCGGGAGCATCGCCGTCTCGGCCTCGGGCGACGGTGTGGCAACCGGCGACGGCACCGCCTGGGTCACCTCGTTCGGGCCGACCATCGGCGTCGGCACCGTCAGCTCGTTGTCCGGGACGGACGCGGACCCCGCTCGGGCACCCCCCGCCGCCGCAGCCGCAGCCGAAGCCGCCTCGGCCTCCGCCTGCCGCCGGGCCGCCTCGGCCCGCAGCAGAGCCTCCTCGGCCTTGCGCTGCTTCTCCAGCCGCCGCGCCTCGGCCTCCTGTCGGAGCCTGGCCTCTTCCTCGGCCTGCCTTCGCAGCCGGGCCTGCTCGGCCTCGCGGGCCTGCTCCTCGGCCTCCCGCCTGACCCGCTCCTCCTCGGCGATCCTGCGGGCCTCCTCGGCCCGCCGGCGGCCTTCCTCCGCCTGCCGCTCGGCCTCGCGCTGCCGCGCCTCCTCCAGCTCGCGGCGCTGACGCTCCTCCTCCTCGGCACGGAGCTTGGCGAGCTGTTCCTGGCGCTCGCGCTCCAGTCGCTCTTCCTCCGCCTTGCGGGCGGCCTCTTCCTCGGCCTTGCGCCGGGCCTCGTCCTCGGCCGCCTTGCGCGCCTCCGCCTGGGCCTTGATCTCGGCCTCGGAGAGTGGCAGGAGCTGGTCGAGCCGGTGGCGTACGACGGTGGTGATCGATTCCGGATCCTGGCCCGCATCCACCACCAGATAGCGGGTCGGGTCGGCCGCGGCCAGGGTCAGGAAGCCGGACCGTACCCGGGCGTGGAACTCCGGCGGCTCCGACTCCAGCCGGTCGGGCGCCTCGGTGAACCGTTCCCGCGCGGTCTCCGGGTCGACATCGAGCAGCACCGTCAGATGCGGAACGAGGCCGCTCGTCGCCCACCGCGAGATCCGGGCGATCTCGGTCGGGGACAGGTCTCGGCCGGCGCCCTGGTAGGCGACGGACGAGTCGATGTAACGGTCGGAGATGACGATCGCGCCGCGCTCCAGCGCCGGACGGACCAGCGAGTCGACGTGCTCGGCACGGTCGGCGGCGTACAGCAGGGCCTCGGCCCGGTTCGAAAGACCGGCCGACGACACGTCGAGCAGGATGGAACGCAGTCGCTTGCCGACCGGGGTCGCCCCCGGCTCGCGGGTGACGACAACCTCGTGGCCCTTGGCGCGGATCCACTCGGCGAGCGCCTCGACCTGGGTGGACTTGCCGGCCCCGTCGCCGCCCTCCAGAACCAGGAAGAAGCCCGTCGCTGCCGGCGCCACAGTCGGTTCGCCGCCGCGCAGGGCCTCGCGCAGATCGCGGCGCAGCGGCACTCCGGACCGGTCGTCCGTCCTGGCGAGGACGATCGCGGCGACCGGAAGCAGCAGGGCGCCGATGAGCATCAGGGCGAAGGCGGCGCCGCCGTGCGCGAAGACGAAGTCACCTGCGGTCAGCCGGTGCGTGCCGATGGCAGCGGCCAGCAGCGGGCCCCCGACCGCGCCGAGCGCGATCAGGACCCGGACGACGGCCTGGAGGTGCTCGGTGGTCCTGGCCCGGCGGACCTCCTCGGTCTCCTGGTCCACGAGCGTGTGCCCGGTGTACGCGGCGACACCCGCCGCGTATCCGGCGAGGACCGCGAGGAACACCACGGTCGCCGTGTCGGGCACCAGGCCCATCGCGAGGAGCGCGACCCCGGTGACGGCTGTGGCGAGGGCGAGCAGCCGGCGCCGCGACAGGGTGGGCAGCACCCTCTCGGCGGTTCGGATGCCGGTCCCGGTGGCGCCGGTCAGAGCGAGGATCAGCAGGGCGAAGGCGACGGGGCCGCCACCGAGGTCGGCCGCGTGCAGCACTGCGACCGCGGCCGCGGCGGCGATCGCTCCGGCGACCGCTGCGCAGGCACCGACGATCAGCGGGACGGCGCCGGTGCGGCCCTTGTCCGGGCCGTCGGCCGTGGTCGGACGGCGCAGGCCCTCCAGAGGCGAGCGCGGGCGGGGCGTCGGCGAACCGGGCAGTTCGAGGAAGTACAGGGTGGAGATCGAGGCGGAGAACAGCCCGGCCGCGACGTACGAGCCGAGGGCCGCCTGGTGGAAGGAGAACCACTCCAGCCCCGAACCCAGCAGACTGCCGATGAGCGTGGCGATCAGCAGGACGGCCGCGGCGGCGGGAACGGCGGCGAAGTCCGTACGCAGGGAGAGCCGACGCAGGGCGTCGAGATGGTCCGGCAGCGGGCGTACCGCGGCGCCCTCCGCGGGCGGGGCGGGCAGCAGCGCGGGCGCGGCGCTGTCCTTGGCGATGGTCCACAGCCGTTCGCCGATGCCGGTGACGAAGACGGTGATGAGAATCATCATGAGCGCCTTGTCGGGCATCCAGTCGATCCACAGCGGTGCGACGACGAGCAGTGCGAGCCGCAGCCCGTCCGCTCCGATCATCAGCCACCGCCGGTCCAGCGGTCCGCCGGGCGCGGTGAGCGTTGTCAGCGGCCCCAGGAGTACGGCTCCGAAGAGGAGCGTGGCAAGGATTCGGGCACCGAAGACAGCGGCGACGGCAAAGGCCGCCCCGCGGTATCCGGATCCGAATGAGCCCTCAAGGACCGCCGCTTGCAGCGACAGCAACACCAGCACGAGAAGGGCGAGTGCATCGCCGATTCCGCCGACGAGCTGCGCGCTCCACAACCGCTTCAGCGGGGGAACACGCAACAGTGCTCGTACGGCGCGCTCGCGTGAGTCTGCGGCAAGTGTGTCGGAGGTGGGGCTCACGACCGTTGGCTGCTCGGCTCGCGTCATCCGCCCAGCCTATCCGGAGCGGTGCGGTCACCGGTGGCCCCATCCGAACATATGGGCGCCGGGCGCGGGATGGGGCGGTGTTCGGGAGCCTGCGGCGGCTCGTTCCCCCACCAAAAAAACGCAGGGCCCGGCACCTCGAGAGGTGCCGGGCCCCGGCGCTCACACGTGCTCGGCCGTCAGCCGAGTTGTCGTCAGTCCTCGACGGGGGACGCCGCAGTCGCCTTCTTGGCCACGGCCTTCTTCGCCGTCGTCGCCTTCTTTGCGGTCGTCGTCTTCTTCGCCGCGGTCTTCTTGGCCGCCGTCGCCGTCGTCTTCTTCGCCGTCGTCTTCTTCGCGGCCGTCTTCTTCGCCGGGGCCTTCTTCGCCGTCTTCTTCTTGGCGGGTCCCTTGGCGCGCTTCTCCGCGAGGAGCTCGTAGCCGCGCTCCGGCGTGATGTCCTCGACGCTGTCGTCGGTGCGCAGCGTCGCATTCGTCTCGCCGTCGGTGACGTACGCACCGAAGCGCCCGTCCTTGACGACGACCGGAGCACCGCTCACCGGGTCGGTGCCCAGCTCCTTCAGCGGCGGCTTCGCGGCGGCCCGTCCGCGCTGCTTCGGCTGGGCGTAGATCGCGAGGGCCTCTTCGAGCGTGATGTCGAAGAGCTGATCCTCCGAAGTGAGCGAACGCGAGTCCGTGCCCTTCTTCAGGTACGGGCCGTAGCGGCCGTTCTGCGCGGTGATCTCGACGCCCTCGGCGTCCTCGCCGACGACCCGCGGCAGCGACATCAGCCTGAGCGCGTCGGCCAGCGTCACCGTGTCCAGCGACATCGACTTGAAGAGCGACGCGGTCCGCGGCTTCACCGCGTTCTTGCCGGTCTTCGGCGTCCCCTCGGGCAGCACCTCGGTGACGTACGGGCCGTACCGGCCGTCCTTCGCGATGATCTGGTTCCCGGTCACCGGGTCCGCGCCGAGCTCGTAGTCGCCGCTCGGCTTGGCCAGCAGCTCCTCCGCGTACTCGACGGACAGCTCGTCGGGCGCCAGGTCCTCCTGCACATCCGCGCGCTGGTGGCCTTCGGCGTCCTTCTCACCGCGCTCGATGTACGGGCCGTACCGCCCGACGCGGAGCGTGATGTCGTTGCCGACGGGGAAGGAGGAGATCTCCCGGGCGTCGATCGCGCCGAGGTCGGTGACGAGCTCCTTCAGACCGCCGAGGTGGTCGCCGTCGCCGTTGCCCGCGGCGGAGGCCGCGCCACTGACGGCGTCGTCGCCCTCGCCGAAGTAGAAGCGCCTCAGCCACGGCACGGACTGGGCCTCGCCCCGCGCGATGCGGTCGAGGTCGTCCTCCATCCGCGCGGTGAAGTCGTAGTCGACGAGCCGGCCGAAGTGCTTCTCCAGCAGGTTGACCACGGCGAAGGAGAGGAACGACGGGACGAGCGCCGTGCCCTTCTTGAAGACATAGCCGCGGTCGAGGATGGTGCCGATGATCGAGGCGTACGTCGACGGACGGCCGATCTCGCGCTCTTCCAGCTCCTTGACCAGCGAGGCCTCGGTGTAACGGGCCGGCGGCTTGGTCGCGTGGCCGTCGGCCGAGATCTCCTCGGCGGACAGCGCGTCGCCCTCGGCTACCTGCGGCAGCCGCCGCTCACGGTCGTCGAGCTCGGCGTTCGGGTCGTCGGCGCCTTCGACGTACGCCTTCATGAAACCGTGGAAGGTGATCGTCTTGCCGGACGCGGAGAACTCGGCGTCCCGGCCGTCGCTCGCCCGGCCAGCGATCTTCACGGTGACGGAGTTGCCGACCGCGTCCTTCATCTGGGAGGCGACGGTCCTCTTCCAGATCAGTTCGTAGAGCCGGAACTGGTCGCCGGTGAGGCCGGTCTCGGCGGGCGTGCGGAAGCGGTCGCCGGAGGGACGGATCGCCTCGTGCGCCTCCTGCGCGTTCTTGACCTTCCCGGCGTACGTACGCGGCTTGTCCGGCAGGTAGTCGGCGCCGTACAACTGCGTGACCTGCGCCCTTGCCGCGGAGATCGCGGTGTCGGAGAGGGTCGTGGAGTCGGTACGCATGTAGGTGATGAAGCCGTTCTCGTACAGCTTCTGCGCGACCTGCATGGTGGCCTTGGCCCCGAAGCCCAGCTTGCGGCTCGCCTCCTGCTGGAGGGTCGTCGTACGGAACGGGGCGTACGGGGAGCGACGGTACGGCTTCGACTCGACGGACCGTACGGCGAACGCGGAGTCGGCGAGCGCGGCGGCCAGGGCCCGGGCGTTCGTCTCGTCCAGGTGCAGCACCTGGCCGGAGCCGGACTTCAGCTGGCCGTCCGGACCGAAGTCGCGGCCCTGGGCGATCCGGCGGCCGTCGACCGCGTTCAGGCGGGCGGTCAGCGTCGACGGGTCGGAGGCGTCACCGGTTCGGCCGGTGGCGAACGTGCCGGTCAGGTCCCAGTACTCGGCGGAGCGGAAGGCGATGCGCTCGCGCTCCCGCTCGACGACGAGGCGGGTGGCGACGGACTGGACGCGGCCGGCCGACAGTCGCGGCATGACTTTCTTCCACAGGACCGGCGAGACCTCGTAGCCGTAGAGACGGTCGAGGATACGGCGGGTCTCCTGGGCGTCGACCATGCGCTGATTGAGCTCGCGCGGGTTGGCCACCGCCTCCCGGATCGCGTCCTTGGTGATCTCGTGGAAGACCATCCGGTGGACCGGAACCTTCGGCTTGAGCACTTCCTGCAGGTGCCACGCGATGGCTTCGCCCTCGCGGTCCTCATCGGTGGCGAGGAAGAGTTCGTCGGACTCGGCCAGCAGCTGCTTGAGCTTCCTGACCTGTGCCTTCTTGTCCGCGTTGACGACGTAGACGGGCTGGAAGTCATGCTCGACGTCGACGCCGAGCCGACGGACCTCGCCGGTGTACTCGTCCGGCACCTCTGCGGCGCCGTTCGGCAGGTCACGGATGTGCCCGACGCTCGCCTCGACGACGTATCCGGGGCCGAGGTAGCCCTTGATCGTCTTCGCCTTGGCAGGCGACTCGACGATGACGAGTCGGCGGCCGCCCTGTGCGGTCTCGCTGGTCGGGGACAACTTCGCTCTTCTCTCCGGTCGACACTCAGTGGGCATCCGGGCAGCGCGATGGCGCTGCCGACGGTGCTGTCGCTGCGGAGTGTGACGGTACAACCCGCCCCCGTGTCAAACGGCAAAAGCCCGCAACGGCCACTCGAACGGTAACCCGACTTCCGCCATTCCTGCCGCCCGAGTGCCCGTTACGCGGTGCGCACGGTCGCTGCCTGCGGGTTTCGGGGCCCGGTGGCCGCGCTGTGATCGCCGGGGGAGAGAGGCGCCGCCGCCGGGCGTGTTCCCGGGTCCGGACCCGGTGGCGGCACGGTCGGGGAGGCGGTGGGAGCCCGGTGGCGCCGGGCCGGGGAACGGATCAGATGTGAGTGAAGCACCACACGCCGAGGACGAGGAAAAGTACGCCGAACAAAGTGGCGAGTGCGGTGGAGACGACGGGGCTCACCCCGTGCGCGACCGGCGCGCGATGGACGATGCGCGCCCCCGTCCATACCAGCAGCGCGGCCCCGAACAGCGCGAACACCGTCCCGGCGAAGACCGCAGGTCCGCTCTCCATGTCCGTACGCCTCTCTGTCTGCGCCCGGCGCAGAGCCCGTGCCCGCGTCGAGTCGCCTCGCCAGGGGAGGCTGCCACGCACGGGCGTCGTGGACACGAACCCCGGGTGAACTCCAGCACCGCGGCCCGTGGCGGTGGTCGGCGGCGGCGCGCCCCGGCAGCGGCCGGTGCCGCGACCGCACCCGACGACCGCACCCGATGGCCGTGCGCGATGGCCGGATTCACATCACCCGGATTCACATCACATCGAGCGTCGCGCGTCGTCTGCTGCCGCGTTCGAAGAGCGTCAGCAGAACGACGGCGAGCACCGCATACCCGGCCCCCGTCGCCAGCTCGGCACCGAGCCGCCCCCGGTCGAGCCCACCCCCCGCGGACAACTGCCGGGCGGCCTCGGCGGCGTGGGTCAGCGGGAGTACGTCCCCGAAGGCCCGCATCCACCCCGGCAGGGTCTCGCGCGGCACATTGGCCCCGGTGAGCAGAAGGAGTACGGAACTCGCCACGTTGGACACCAGGAACACATCGCGGAAACGCAGCCCGAGCGCCCCCAGGGCGAGCCCGAAGGCGGAGCAGCCGGCCGCGGCGACGACGAGTACCGCCCCGAGACCGGGCAGCGAGCCAACCGGAACCCGCAGTCCCAGCAGGAGGCAGGCGGCAGTGAGCGTGAAGACGCTGATGAGGAGGCCGTTCAGTACATAGGGCAGAGCACGCCCGAACCAGAGCGGAGCCCGGTGCCGAGGGCTCAGCAACACCGCTCCGAGGGTGCCGTAGCGGCGCTCGTTGGCGATGGCCATGGTGCCGCCGTAGACGCAGGCCGTGGAGGCGGCGACAACGGCGTTGCCCAGCAGGTAGAAGCGGTCGTCGGCGACACCCAGCTGTCGCCCGAGAAAGACGAAGAACAGCAGTTGCAGCAGCGGGCCGACCAGCAACGTGCCGATGAACATGGGCGGCGTCGTCCAGTTGAACAGGGCCCGGTACGAGAGGGCACCACCGATCACGACGAGTCGCAGCGTGCGGACGGTGCGTCGAGCGAGGTGGGGAATCCGGTGGAACATGCGGCGAAACTCCTGGGCTTCAGGCGAGGGAGAGGGTGGCAGCGGCCCGCGCACGGCGTTCGACCCGCCCCAGGACGAGTACGGCAATCAGCGCGTAGACCGCACCGAGGGCGAGGGCGACGGCCATCGGGGTCAGTACCTCACCGACGGCCGCACCACCCGATGTCGCCGCGTGCACGGCACGCGAACTCCAAGTGGTCGGCAGCGCCAAGGAGACCGGACGCGTCCAGTCCGGGAGCACGGTGACGGGCACGAGCAGCCCGGACAGCAGCCACACGGGCGCGTCCAGCGGGTTGGCGAGCGCGTTGGCGTTGCGCAGCAGCACGAACGTGGCGGCGAGCAGCAAGCCCATCATTCCCAGCGACAGGACGCACACCGGTACGGCCACCAGAAAGAGCAGCGGGTGCGCGAAGTCGAGAGGCACGTCGAAGAGCACGGCGCCCCAGACCACGGTCGCGCCCATGGCGTACGTACCGATGACGGCCGTGGCCAGGGTGATGGGCAGAAGGACGAGGGAGAGCGGTGTGGGCGAGCTGACCAGCGTCTCCAGGGTGCCGAGCCAGCGCTGGTTCTGTACGGCTCCGCCCGACCCGAAGAGCACCGAGGACCAGATGCCCATCAGCCCCGCGCCGACAGTTGCGGTGAGCAGCCCGTCGGGGTCGTCGGCGGCACGGAAGAGGTAGACGGCGAGGGTCGCGTACACCAGGGGCACGAGGACGGCGAAGGTGATTTCGAGCGGTGAGCGGCTCATGTACGAGACATGGGTCCGCACTCCGACGACGGTCAGGCGAAGGGCCCGCGACACGGTCATACCGCGGCCTCCTCGGACCGGCCGGCCGTCGCGGCGCGGGAGTCGTCGCCCGCGCTGCCGTCCGTGCCCGTGCCCGCGCGACCGGCCGTACCGATCCCGGCCATCTCGGACTCCTCGGATCCCTCGGCCCGCTCGGCCTCTTCGACGATCGCGATGTACGCGTCCTCCAGGGTGGGTTCACGGGTGACGACCCGTCCGATCCGGATCCCGTCGAGCGCCGCCAGGACCTGCGCGTGCAGCTCCGCCCCGCGTTCCGTCTGCACCATGACGGCCTGCCGGCTACCCCGGTCCTCGGCCGCCACCCCGCGCACTCCCGGCAGTTCGCGGATGCGGTCGAGGTGCTCGTCGGCAGCCCCGTACGCCTCGATCTCCAGGATGTCGCGCTCCTGGACCCGGGACTTGAGCCGGTCCGGGGTGCCGAGCGCCCGGATCGTGCCACCCGCGATCACCGCGATCCGGTCGCACAACTCGTCGGCCTCGGCCATGTAATGGGTGGTGAGCAGAACGGTGGTGCCACCGGTCCGCAGATCGGCGACCGTACGGCGCAGATCGCGCGCCGCCACCGGGTCGACACCGATGGACGGCTCGTCGAGGAAGAGGACGTCGGGCTTGTGCAGCAGACCGCGGGCGATGTGCAGACGCTGCCTCATCCCGCGTGAGTAGCCTTCGACACGTTCCCTCTCCCGGCCGGCCAGGCCGACCAGGTCGAGGAGTTCGGCGATCCGGCGCTTCTGCTCGCGTGGCTCGACCCCGTACAGCTCGGCGAAGTAGCGCAGGTTGTCGAGAGCGGAGAGCCGGTCGTACAGGCCCCGGTCGCCACCGAAGACGTAACCGATCCTTCGGCGTACGGCCACGGGGTCGGACGCCACGTCATGGCCGAGGACACGGGCGGTGCCGGAGGTGGGCAGCAGCAGGGTGTTGAGCATCTTGATGGTCGTGGTCTTGCCCGCGCCGTTGGGCCCGAGCAGTCCGAACAGCTCGCCGCGCGCGACCTCGAAACTGATGCCGCGCACGGCCTCGGTCGTGGTGCGGCGGGGGCGCAGAAAGCCGGTGCGGCTGGTGTAGGTGCGGCGGAGATTCTTCGCCTCGATCGCAAGCATGGCGGGGACGCTAGGCCCGCCCGTACCGCACCCGCCATCAATTCGGTGGCTGCCGAATCGTCGTTCACGCCCCGGCCCGGTGGTCCGGTCCGGTCAGGACACGGCGCGCAGCACGTCCTCGCCCGACAGCAGCGCGAGCAGCGCCCGGCCGGTGTCGGTGAGCTGGTAGTAGACGCTGCGTCCGACCCGGTGGCGGGTGACGACGTCCGCGTCGGCGAGGACGGACAGGTGTTCCGAGACCGTGCTCGGCGCGAGGCCGAGCCGGTCGGCTATCCCTGCCGTGGTGAGCGGTCCGCCGAGCTGGCGCAGCACCGATGCCCGGCCCCGTCCGAGCAGCACACCGAGCCGGTCGGTGGCCTCCGGACCGGTCGCGGCCCGCTCGCGCAGCGCGCCCGCGCCCCGGGCCTGGAAGGAGACGGCGAGGACCTCGGGATCGTCGGTGGAGTAGAGCCGGCAGCCCTCGGCGAAGACGAGCGGCACGAGCAGGAGCCGCCGCTCGCCCGCCCGGTACTCGGCGTCGATGTGTTTCGTCAGTTCAAGGACGGGCGGTGTCCACTTGGCCCGCGCCTCCAGCCCGGCGAAGAGCGCGTCGATCCCTTCGGTCGCGAAGGTCCGGGCGCGGATGAGGACTTCGTCCTCGACCAGGCGGCGCATGGTCGGCCACTGCTGTTCCAGTGCGCCTTCCCAGTACGCGAGGTACGCATCGGCGAGTGCGGCGCAGGCCACCTCGGGGTCGTCCAGGTAGGGGCGGATCCGGGGATGGTCCTCCAGCCCCGGATAGTGCTCCTCGACCCCGGCCCGCACGACCTCGGGCGGCGTCGCCCGGATGGTGTCCAGCTCCGTCTCGACGGACGAGGCCCCGACCGGAAGCGGAAGAAGGAAGTCCGGGAAGTTCGCCGGTCCGTCGACCAGCAGCTGCAGTGCCGCGGTCCGGTCGTCCTCACGCAGCACCTCGCGGGCCCGTACGGCCCACTCCTCGTACGGCCAGGAGGGCGTGCGCTGCGGCCGGGCCAGATGCAGGCTGCAGAAGGCGTCCCACAGCGGGCTGATGGCGATCCGGGTCGCGCCGAGCGTCGCCTCGTCCAGCTCGATCCGGATCATCGCGCCCTCACCGTCCCCTCCGGCCCCATCGAATCTCCCCGCCCGTCGACGTGCACCCGGTCAGACCTGCCCCGCCGGTTCCAGGAACCCCTCCCCCACCAGCAGCCGGATCGCCTGCGGAGTGCGGTCGCGCAGCTGCACCGGGTCCTCGTTCATCAACTGGGCGATCGCGTCCAGGATCCGGCCCGCGGGCAGTGTCCCGTCACAGACGCCCGCGAAACCCGCACCGACCGCGTCGACCTTCGTCGCGCGCCGCATGCCGCGGTTCTGACGCAGCACCACATGCTCGGGGTCCTCCGCGCCGGGCAGCCCGACCTGCTCCTGCATCACCTCCGGCGCCAGCGTGAAGTGATCGGCGAGGAGAGCCGCGTCGTCGTGGGTCCGCAGGTAGTCCTGGCGCGCGAAGTGGGCCTCCACCGCCTCGCCGAGCGGCTGCTCCACCGGATGCGGCCACTCCTCGATCACGATCGACGGGTTCTCCGCGGACGATTGCGACTTCCGCAGCGTGATCCAGCCGAAGCCGACACCCTTCGTCTTGCGGGCCTCGAACTCGTCCAGCCAGGCGTCGTACCGCGCGGCGTACTGCGCGGGGTCCGTACGGTGGTCGCCGCTGTCGCGCAGCCACAGCTCCGCGTACTGCGTGATGTCCTGCATCTCCCGCTGGACGATCCAGGCGTCGCAGCCGCGCGGCACCCAGGAACGCAGCCGGTCCTGCCACTCCTCGCCGTCGACGTGCTGCCAGTTGGCGAGGAAGTGTGCGTACCCCCCGTCGTTCAGCCGGTCGCCGGCCTGCTGCACCAGCGTCCGGCACAGGTCGTCGCCGCCCATGCCGCCGTCGCGGTACGTGAGGCGGGCGCCGGGCGAGATGACGAACGGCGGGTTGGAGACGACCAGGTCGTACGTCTCGGTACCGACCGGCTCGAAGAGGGAACCCTCGCGCAGGTCGGCCGGGGTGGCACCGGACAGGGCGAGGGTCAACCGGGTGAAGACGAGGGCTCGGGGGTTGAGGTCCGTGGCCGTGACCCGGGTGGCGTGCTGCGAGGCGTGCAGCGCCTGGACGCCGGAGCCTGTACCGAGGTCGAGCGCGGAGGCGACCGGCTTGCGCACGGTGATTCCGGCGAGCGTGGTGGACGCCCCGCCGACACCCAGGACCACCCCCTCCTCGTGCGAACCGATTCCACCCGCGCCGCCGACGGCGCATCCCAGGTCGGAGACGATGAACCAGTCCTGGTCCTCGGGCCCGCTGTACGGCCGCACATCGACGGTGGCCCGTACCTCGTCGCCCTCCTGAACCACCCAGCCGTCCTCGAGGCACTCGGCCAGCGGGAGCGCGGCCCGGGCCCGCTCGTACGGAACGGGGCGCTGAAGCAGGAAGAGCCGCACCAGCGTGTCGAGCGGGGCGTCACCCCGGGTGGCGCGGAGCGCCGGAACCGTCTCGCTGCGGGCGAGCGCGGCATAGGCGGGCGCGCCGAGCAGGTCGAGGAGCCCGTCGGCGGTGAAGGCGGCGGCAAGCAGGGCTTCGCGGAGCCGGGGCGAACGGTCGGGCGCGGGGAGGCTGGTCGTACTCACCCGCCCATTGTGGCCGCTCCCGCTGACAACGGCACCGGCCCGGCAGCCACCTGGGCCGCCGGGCCGGTCGTACGCCTGCCGGTTACGACTTCTTGCTGGGCGAGGCGGACGGTGCAGGAGCGGTCGGCGCGACCGAAGCCTTCGGCTTCTGGCATCCGGGCTGCTTGGCCATGGCGGTGCCGACCTCGCCGGACTGGAGCTTCCGCAGCGCCTCGTCACCGTTGGTGCTGATCTTGTTCAGCTCGTCGGCGATGCCCTTCAGACCGTCGGCGAACTTCGCCTGGTCCTTCGTGTTGAGCTCGTCGACCTTCTTCTGCAGGGTCGCGTACGCCGCCGAGGAGGCGTTGAGCTCCTTCACGGCCTCCTTCTGCGTGGCCTCGCCGCCATCGACCGGCGGTGCGCCCGCCGATTCCACCGCTGCGCCCAGGGCCTTGTACGCCTGCGAGATCTGCTGGAAGGCGGCCGAGTCCGTCTCCTGGACGTCGGCGGGCTTGCTGTTGTCGGCGGTCTGCTGCTGGATGGCGGCGTTGGCGTTCGCGATCTTCTGCAGCTGGGGCTTGACCTGGTCGCAGACCTTCTTGGCCCAGTCGTTGACCTTGTTGTCGCTGCTGCTGTCGTCGCTGCAGCCCGACAGCGCAAGTACGAGTACCGCACCGCCGGACAGTGCGGCTGCAAGCTTCTTGTTCACCGGATCGGTCCCTTCCAAGGCTCTCGGCCCCGGAACTTACACGCCGGAAGACCTCCATCCGGGTGCCGGGCGTCCAGTGGGTGACCTTTTGCAGCCATTTGCACCAAGGGAAATGAGGGAGATGCCACTCGCACGCGAACGGGTGAACAAGCCGAACAGGCGAACGCTTCGAACAGATGAAGGGGCGGGGGGGGGGGGGGGGGGGGGGGGGGGGGGGGGCCCCGCGCGGCCGGGGGGGGGGCCCGCCCCCCCCCCGCCCCGGCCCCCGGCCGGGGCGCCGGGGGGGCGGGGGCGGGCCCGGGGGCGCGGCCCCCCCCCCGCCCCCCCCCCCCCCCCCCCCCCGCCGCCCCCCCCGCCGCCCCCCCCCCCCGCGCGGCGCGCCCCCCCCCCCCCCCCCCCCCCCCCCCCCCCCGCCCCTTCATCCTTCGACCGACTCCCACGGACGGGCCGACCAGC
The DNA here is from genome assembly GCF_044453545.1 of Streptomyces sp. NPDC051664. Taxonomy (NCBI): domain Bacteria; kingdom Bacillati; phylum Actinomycetota; class Actinomycetes; order Kitasatosporales; family Streptomycetaceae; genus Streptomyces; species Streptomyces sp. NPDC051664. The sequence continues at coordinate 107,393 of NZ_JBITCU010000012.1, forward strand.
TGCCGATCAGCTGCTGCCTGCGGGCTGCCGCGCCGTTCCCGGCGTCCGCCTCACGAAACGGCCGCCGGATCGGTCGTCTCGGCGGTCCTGCCGCCGTCCTCGTCGTCGCCGCCGCCGGAGTCACCGTCCTCCTCCTCGCCCACGGCGATCCCACGCCGCTTGGAGACATAGACCGCGCCGACGATGACCGCGATGGCGAGCACCGCCACCACCGTCCGCACACCCGCGCTCGCGTCCGCCCCGTAGCTGAACTGCACCACCGCGGGGGCGATGAGCAGCGCCACCAGGTTCATCACCTTGAGCAGCGGGTTGATCGCCGGTCCCGCCGTGTCCTTGAAGGGGTCGCCGACCGTGTCGCCGATCACCGTCGCGGCGTGGGCGTCGCTGCCCTTGCCGCCGTAATGACCGTCCTCCACGAGCTTCTTGGCGTTGTCCCAGGCGCCTCCGGAGTTGGCGAGGAAGACCGCCATCAGCGTCCCGGTGCCGATCGCGCCCGCGAGGTACGAACCCAGTGCCCCGACGCCGAGGGCGAAGCCGACCGCGATCGGTGCGAGCACCGCGAGCAGTCCGGGCGTGGCGAGCTCGCGCAGCGCGTCCTTGGTGCAGATGTCGACGACGCGCCCGTACTCAGGTTTCTCGGTGTAGTTCATGATCCCGGGGTGCTCCCTGAACTGCCGCCGCACCTCGTAGACCACGGCCCCCGCGGACCGGGACACCGCGTTGATGGCCAGACCGGAGAAGAGGAAGACGACCGCGGCACCGAGGATCAGGCCCACCAGGTTGTTGGGCTGCGAGATGTCGAGGCTCAGCCCCATCGCTCCGGCGCTGGCCCCGACGTCGTCGACCGCCGTGGCGATGGCGTCGCGGTACGAGCCGAACAGCGCCGACGCCGCGAGAACGGCGGTGGCGATGGCGATGCCCTTGGTGATCGCCTTGGTGGTGTTGCCGACGGCGTCCAGGTCGGTGAGGACCTGGGCACCGGCGCCGGTGACATCACCGGACATCTCGGCGATGCCCTGGGCGTTGTCGGAGACCGGACCGAAGGTGTCCATGGCCACGATCACCCCGACGGTGGTGAGCAGCCCCGTCCCGGCGAGGGCGACCGCGAAGAGCGCCAGCATGATCGACGTACCGCCGAGCAGGAACGCCCCGTAGACACCGAGGCCGATCAGCAGCGCGGTGTAGACGGCGGACTCCAGACCGATGGAGATCCCGGCGAGCACCACGGTCGCCGGGCCGGTCAGCGAGGACTTGCCGATGTCCCGGACGGGGCGCCGGTTGGTCTCGGTGAAGTAGCCGGTGAGCTGCTGGATCAGCGCGGCCAGCACGATGCCGATGGCAACGGCGACCAGGGCGAAGATCCGCGGATCGCCGCCGTGCGAGGCGATGGCGCGGTCGGTGACGCCGTCCAGATCGGCGTACGAGGACGGCAGATAGAGGAAGACGCCCACCGCCACCAGGACGAGCGAGATCACCGCGGAGATGAAGAAGCCGCGGTTGATGGCGGTCATTCCGCTGCGGTCGGCGCGTCGCGGGGCGACCGCGAAGATCCCGATCATGGCGGTGATCACGCCGATCGCCGGCACGATCAGCGGGAAGGCCAGTCCGGCGTCGCCGAAGGCGGCCTTGCCGAGGATCAGCGCGGCGACGAGGGTCACGGCGTACGACTCGAAGAGGTCGGCAGCCATGCCCGCGCAGTCGCCGACGTTGTCGCCCACGTTGTCGGCGATGGTGGCGGCGTTGCGCGGGTCGTCCTCCGGGATGCCCTGCTCGACCTTGCCGACGAGGTCGGCACCCACGTCGGCGGCCTTGGTGAAGATGCCGCCGCCGACCCTCATGAACATGGCGATCAGCGCGGCACCGAGACCGAAGCCCTCCAGGACCTTGGGCGCGTCGGCGGCATAGACGAGGACCACGCAGGAGGCACCGAGCAGCCCGAGCCCCACCGTGATCATGCCGACTACGCCGCCCGTACGGAAAGCAATCTTCATCGCACGGTGCGACACGGCGGTGAGATCTTTTTCCGGTTCACCCTCAGCCGGCGTCGCCTCACGGGCCGCGGCAGCCACTCGCACATTGCTGCGTACGGCAAGACGCATGCCGATGTATCCGGTGGCCGCCGAGAAAAGCGCACCCACCAGGAAGAACACCGAACGGCCTGCACGCTGCGACCAGTTGTCGGCCGGCAGCAGCAGGAGCAGGAAGAAGACCACGACGGCAAAGACGCCGACGGTCCGCAGCTGCCGGGCCAGATAGGCATTCGCGCCTTCCTGGACGGCTGCCGCGATCTCCTTCATACGGTCGGTGCCCTCACCGGCCGCCAGCACCTGGCGTACCAGCAGCCTGGCAACGATCAGTGCGGCGACGGCCACGGCGGCAACGACGATCACGATGACGCGGTTGTCATCGGTCAGCACCGCGGCCGCGAGTGAGGTGGGCCGGTCGGAAAGTGCGGAAACTTCGGGCAGTTCTGCCAGTGATGTGTTGAAGAACCCCGCCATACGTCCTCCTCGACGCTCAGCGCTCAAGACGTGGACGGATTGTAGGGAGCGGAACCTGATCAAAACAGTGCGCGGGAAATGTAATTGACCTTCTACACCAGATCGGCAAATGATCGCATTCTTGGATTGAGCCGAATGCAGTAATGGGGCAGACACATTTTCCGTTGATCATTGATCAAGGACAAATGAAAAAGGCCCTGCTCAGCAGGGCCTCGAAGAACGGATCAAGCGTTGCGCACCGGGACGGGCCGACCGGCCGTCGCGCCTGCGGCGCCTCAGGGAGCCAGCGGTGCGGGCGTCTTCGGCCAGCTCATCCGGATCACTCCGCCGTCGGCTGCCGATCTGACTTCCACATCATCGACGAGGCCGCTGATGACCGCGAGACCCATCTCGTCCTCGCCGTCCGCGTCAACCTCGGATTCCGGCTCATCGGGCTCCCCGCCGGGCGTGGCGCCGCGTGTCCCGGACGCTGTTTCGGACCCGGCTTCGCTGCCCGGGCCGGGCACCTCGTCGCCGACCTCGATGGAGAAGGACTTCTCCTCCTCGGTCAGGACGACCTTGATCGGAGCCGTGATGCCATGGCTGCGGTGCAGCCCGACAGCGCGGCTGCAGGCCTCACCGACGGCGAGTCTGACCTCGTCGAGCGCAGCCTCGTCGACCCCGGCCCGGCGCGCCACTGCGGCCGCTACGAGGCGGGCCGTTCTGACGTGTTCAGGCTGGGCGCTGAAGCGGAGTTCAACGGTGGCCATGCGATCCCCCTCAGACGTACGGGCGTGCATCTCAAGGGCCCGGGCGTGCCGCCCGGTACCCCTGCTCTCTTCCTCCGGAAGCCGACGGAGCCACCGGCCGACCAGCAGCCGACAGCTTGCCGCCGACACACCGGTCCGGCCACCGGCCACCGGCAGCCGACGGCCCGGCCCGGCGGACCGACGGCCCAATGGACCGCCTGTCCGCCGAACGGGCTGCCTGCCGGACCGGCCTTAGGCCGATCCGGCCACGGACCGACCTCAGTCGGTAGCCGCGACAGCCTCGTCGACCGTGGTGTGAATCGGGAACACCTTGGTCAGACCAGTGATCCGGAAGATCTTGAGAATGCGCTCCTGGTTGCAGACCAGGCGCAACGAGCCCTCATGGGCCCGGACACGCTTCAGGCCGCCCACAAGCACGCCGAGGCCGGTGGAGTCGAGAAAGTCGACGCCTTCCATGTCGACAACCAGGTGGTAGCTGCCGTCATTCACCAACTCGACCAACTGCTCGCGCAGCTTGGGCGCGGTATACACATCAATCTCGCCACCGACCTCGACGACCGTACGGTCGCCACCAGGGCCGGACACATTGCGAGTCGACAAGGACAGGTCCACGGATCCTCCAGCACCTTGCTATCGAGCGGTCGCCCCTCGGTCTCCCCGACGGAGCCAGGGGACGGATCGCCAGCCGCGATGGCATTCAATCACTTACCAGCAGCCATGCACGACGCCTTGGGACCATTGTCCGTCACGGCGGTGACACACTCGGTGCTGATGGCCAAGAATCACCGCCCCAGTCGACCACCCGTGAGCGGGGACTCCCGCCCCTCTCCGGCAATGATCCTCCACCGGCTCGCCGCAGGGGCGGGCCGGTCCGCGCGCATCACTCATACGGAGCACTTGCCCCCGCGTACGGGAACCCATGCCATCTGGCCGGATCGCATCCGGCCAGAAGTGATCACCGCCATCCAGAAGGCCGGCATCGACCACCCGTGGACGCATCAGGCAGCCGCTGCGGAGCACGCCCTGGACGGCGAATCCGTCGTGATCGCCACCGGGACCGCCTCCGGCAAGTCGCTCGCCTACCTCGCCCCGGTCCTCAGTGCCCTGCTGGACGGCTCGGAGGCCCCCAACGGCCGCGGCGCGACCGCCCTGTATCTCGCACCCACCAAGGCCCTGGCCGCCGATCAGCGGCGTTCGGTGAAGGAACTCGCGGCGCCGCTCTCCAACGGGATCAGGCCGGCGGTCTACGACGGCGACACCCCGGTCGAGGAACGCGAGTGGGTACGCCAGTACGCCAACTACGTCCTGACCAACCCCGACATGCTGCACCGCGGGATTCTGCCGTCCCACCCCCGCTGGTCCTCCTTCCTGCGCGCCCTGCGCTTCGTCGTCATCGATGAGTGCCACACCTACCGCGGTGTCTTCGGCTCGCATGTCGCGCAGGTGGTGCGCCGGCTACGCCGCCTCTGCGCCCGCTACGGAGCCGATCCGGTCTTCCTGCTCGCCTCGGCCACCGCGGCGCAGCCCTCGGTGGCCGCGGGCCGTCTCACCGGTCTCCCTGTCAGGGAGGTCGCCGACGACGCCTCGCCCCGCGGCGAAATGGTCTTCGCCCTGTGGGAGCCACCGCTGACCGAGCTGCACGGCGAGAAGGGCGCCCCCGTACGCCGTACGGCCACCGCCGAGACCGCTGACCTCCTCACCGATCTGACCGTCCAGGGCGTCCGCTCCGTCGCCTTCGTACGCTCCCGGCGCGGCGCCGAACTCATCTCCGTCATCGCCAAGGAGCGACTCGCCGAGGTGGACCGCTCACTGCCCGCCCGGGTCGCCGCCTACCGCGGGGGATACCTCCCCGAGGAACGCCGCGCCCTGGAGCGCGCCCTGCACTCCGGCCGGCTGCTGGGCCTGGCCGCCACCACCGCCCTCGAACTCGGCATCGACGTCTCGGGCCTGGATGCCGTCGTCATCGCCGGCTATCCCGGCACCAGGGCGTCGCTGTGGCAGCAGGCCGGCCGGGCCGGACGCGCCGGGCAGGGCGCCCTGGCCATCCTGGTGGCCCGCGACGACCCGCTGGACACATTCCTCGTCCACCACCCCGAGGCGCTGTTCCAGCAGCCTGTGGAGTCGACCGTCCTCGACCCGGACAACCCGTACGTCCTCGCCCCCCATCTGTGCGCGGCGGCCGCGGAGCTTCCGCTCACCGAAACCGACCTGGAGCTGTTCGGGCCCGCCGTGGCCGAGCTGCTGCCGCAGCTGGAAGCCGCGAAACTGCTCCGCAAGCGGGCGTCGGGCTGGCACTGGACCCGCCGTGAGCGGGCCGCCGATCTCACCGACATCCGTGGCGAGGGCGGCCGTCCGGTCCAGATCGTCGAGGAGGGAACCGGCCGGCTGCTGGGCACCGTCGACGAATCGGCCGCCCACACCGCCGTCCACGACGGAGCCGTCCACCTGCACCAGGGCCGCACCTATCTGGTCCGGAAACTGGATCTGGAGGACTCGGTCGCCCTGGTCGAGCAGGCCGACCCGCCGTACTCGACAACCGCCCGTGACACCACCTCCATCGCCGTCCTGGAGACCGACACCGAGATCCCGTGGGGTGACGGGCGGCTCTGTTACGGCTCCGTAGAAGTCACCAACCAGGTCGTCTCCTTCCTGCGCCGCAAACTGATCACCGGCGAGGTCCTCGGCGAGACCAAGCTGGACCTGCCACCCCGCACGCTGCGCACCCGCGCCGTGTGGTGGACGGTCACCCAGGACCAGCTGGACGCCGCCCGCATCAATCCGGAGATCCTGGGCGGCGCGCTGCATGCCGCCGAGCACGCGTCGATCGGAATGCTGCCCCTCTTCGCCACCTGCGACCGCTGGGACATCGGCGGTGTCTCCGTGCCGCTCCATCCGGACACGCTGCTGCCGACCGTCTTCGTGTACGACGGCCATCCCGGCGGTGCCGGATTCGCCGAGCGGGCCTTCCACACCGCCCGTGGCTGGCTCACCGCCACCCGCCAGGCCATCGCGTCCTGCGAGTGCGAGGCGGGCTGCCCGTCCTGCATCCAGTCCCCCAAGTGCGGCAACGGCAACGATCCGCTGCACAAGCGAGGCGCCGTCCGCCTCCTCGGCGAACTCCTCAGGTCCGCCCCAGCCGATCCGGAAGAGCCGGGAGAGCCGGAGAGCCCGAGCCCGGCCCCGGAGCGGTCCACGGCGGGTCGGACGGACCCGGAACGGCCTCAGGAGGGCCCGCCCGGGACCTGACCGTCGGCGTGTACGGCCCGAACCGCACTCGGGCCGCCACATCGGCGGTCTCCCCCTGCACTGCACACCGCACCACCACCGCCCCCTGAGCCCCGGCCACCTCCTCGGCCGCCCGGCACGCCGCCTCCGTCCCCCACAGGACCCGGTCGGCGGCTGCCAGGGCCGCCAGGTCCGCCGCCCCACCGGCCCGGTGCCGGGCGGCCACCACTTGTCCCAGCGCGAGCACGATCGCGAAGACCGCACACAGGGCGGCCGTGGTCATCGCCACCCACACGGTCGCCACTCCCCGATCCCCTCCCCCGCACCGCCGAGCCCCCGAGAAACAAGGCACCCGCCGCACCTGCCATGCCTGCCGAATCCGCCGCCGGGCCGCCTGCCCCGAGCCGGCATCCCCCCTCGTCATGGCGACGCCCCCACCGTGTCCTCGGCCAGCGCTGCCGCCTCCGCGCTCAGCGTCAGGGTCAGCGGGCCGGGTCCGGGGGTCGGTGCAGCGACCCGTACCCGCCACAGCTCCCCGGCCCGTTCCACAGCGACCCGAGCCCGGTCGGGTGCCGCCGAACGGGCGGCTGCCAGCACCTGCGCCTCCGGTTCGGAGCGGGCCGCCGCCCGGGCACCGGCCCTCGCCGCATCCACACACCGGATCTGGGCGGAGGCGGCCATCAGCGCCCACACAAGGGCCAGGGCGAACAACGCCAGTACGGGAATCACCATGGCCGCCTCCGCCGTCACCGCGCCCCGGTCGCCTCCCCCTCCGCCACCCCTGGTCCCGCCGCTCCCGCTCCCGGGAGGCCGCCTCTCAGAACTTCGCATCGAGCGCGTCCTTGAGAAGCGACTGCAGCGCCGTCATGACAGGCGCACTGGTGACCACCTTGTAGAGCACCGCCGCGAACGCGCAGGCCGCGATCGTCCCCACCGCATATTCGGACGTCGTCATTCCGCCGTCCGACCGGGCTCGGCGCACCACGCCCCGCACCCAGCTCCTGATTCGCTGTGCCATTTCAACCCCCGAGAATGGTTCGATTTAATTCGAATGAATACCTATTGCCGCTCTTGTCTCAACCGGTGTGCAGCAGCCTGGTCGCCAGGCCGATGACCACGGGCGCCACCCCGACCGCGAGAAAGGCGGGCAGGAAACAGAGCCCCACCGGTGCCGTGATCAGCACGCCGGCCCGCTGGGCGCGCGCCACGGCCGCACTCGACCTCTCCGCGCGCATCGCCTCGGCCAGACGGGAGACCGGCTCCGCCGCGGGAGCCCCGGTCGAGCCCGCCCGCTCCAGACAGCGGGCCAGTGCACCGGCGCCCGGCATCTCGCCGAACCTCCCCCAGGAGACGGCCGGTTCGCCACCCAACCGGATCTCCGCCGCCGTCCGCGCCAGCCGTTCGCCGACCGGACCGCCCAGCGACTCCCCCACCGCCTCGGCCGCCTCACACGGCCCGGCTCCGGCCGAGATGCAGGCCGCCAGCAGATCGGCTGCCAGCGGGAGCTGCTGTGCGGTCTCCGCCTCCTCTGCTGCGGGCACACCGGGTCTGCGCCGATGGCGCGTCCGCTGCCACCGCCAGGTGCCGTACGCGGCCGCCAGTCCGGCCGCGCACCCCAGCGGACCACCGACCAGAATCCAGCCGGTCACCGCAGCGCCCAGCGGCGCGGCCAGATCCCTGCCCCGGGCCCCGCCCACCGACCGCCTGCGCCGCCGCTTCCCGGGGTGGACCGCCAGCAGCAACGCGCCCCGGCGAAGCACCGTCCGCTCTCGCCGCCGTCCGGCCAGGGCGAGAGCCGGATACGCGACCGCGCCCAGGACCACCCCCGGCAGACCCAACCCGTGGACAAAGTGCACAACCTCGCCTGCCACCCGGCTCATGCTTCTTCCCCCGCCCGTACGATCCGGCCGGCCCAGAGGAGACCGGCCGTCTCCAGAAGGCCGCCGACCGCCAGGCAGACCAGCCCGGCCGGACCGTGCAGGAGCACCCGCAACGGGTCGGCCCCGAGCGCCGCACCCAGCCCCAGACCCAGCACCGGCAGCAGGGCAAGCACGGCCACCGTCGACCAGGCACCCGCCAGCTGCGCCCGTAACTCCTCCCGCCGGCGCCGCTCGGCCCGCAGCGCTCCCTCCAGACGGTCCAGACCGGCCGCCAGCCCGGCCCCTCCGTCCACTGCAACGCGCCAGCACCCCGCCACCCCGGCGAGCCCTTCCAGGCCCGGCTCACGCGCTGCCTGCCGGAGCGCCGCCGGCACATCGCCGCCGAACCGTGCAGCAGCCGACACTGCGGCCTCCGCCGCACCCATCGCGCCGGTGTCGCGCACGGCGGCCAACAGCGCCTGCCCAGGCTCGTGCCCGGCCCGCAGCTCACCCACCACCGCAGCGCACAGCGCCACCACCGCGTCGGCCCGGCCCTCCCGCTCCCGCCGCCCGGCACGTTTGCTCAGCCATCGCCGCACCAGCGGCACCGCCACCACCCCGGCGACCACCGGCAGCAGGGACTCCCCCAGCACGGCAAGCACCAGCGCCACGGGCAGACAGAGCCACTCCCTGCGTCCCCGGAACATCCCGCCGCACCGCTCCAGGCCCCGCTTCCAGCAGCTCCGCGGCGCCGGCTCACCCACCCCGTCGACGAACAACACCCTGGCCCGCCGCAGCCCTTGGTCCTGCCCCACCGCCAACCAGGCAGCCGTCCCCGCGCACATGGCCGTCGTGTACGTCGCGTATTCCGCCGCCCCCGCCGACAACCCACCGGTCACATCGCACCCCCGATCAGCGACCACAGCCGCTCCCAGCCCCGCTCCCGGACGAAACCGTCGGCGCCCCAGCGCAGCGCGGGCACCGTCACCACCAGACCGGCCGCATCCCGCTCCAGCACATGCACCTCGGCGATTTTTCGCAGCCCGGCCCGGTCCCGTACGAGATGGACCACCACCGACAGCGCCGCCGCCAACTGGCTGTGCAGCGCGACCCGATCGAGTCCGGCCGCCGTGCCGAGGGCCTCCAGACGGGCGGGGACATGCTCGGCGGCGTTCGCGTGGACCGTGCCGCAACCGCCCTCGTGGCCCGTGTTCAGCGCAGCCAGCAACTCCGTCACCTCGGAACCACGCACCTCCCCCACCACCAGCCGGTCCGGCCGCATCCGAAGTGCTTGACGCACCAGGTCCTGCAGGGTCACCCGGCCCGCCCCCTCCTGATTGGCAGGACGCGACTCCAGACGCACCACATGCGGGTGGTCCGGCCGCAGCTCGGCCGAGTCCTCGGCGAGCACGATCCGCTCCCGCTCCCCGACGGCGCCCAGCAGGCTCGACAGCAGCGTGGTCTTCCCCGCGCCCGTTCCACCACTGATCAGATACGAGACCCGGGCCTCCACCAGCGCCCGCAGCACCCGGTCCCCGCCCGGCGGTACGGTCCCCGCCGCAACCAGTTCCGTCAACGAGAAGGCCCTGGGGCGCACCACCCGCAGCGACAGACACGTGGAGCCGACGGACACCGGCGGCAGCACCGCGTGTATCCGCGTCCCGTCCGGCAGCCGGGCGTCCACCCAGGGCCGGGCGTCGTCCAGCCGCCTCCCGGCGACCGCGGCGAGCCGCTGCGCCAGCCTGCGCACCGCCGGAGCGTCCCGGAAGGTCACCCCGGTGAGTTCGAGCCCGCCTCCCCGGTCCACCCACACCCGGTCGGGCGCGGACACCAGCACGTCCGTGACCGCGGGATCGGCAAGCAGCGGTTCCAGCACCCCGGTGCCGACCAGTTCGCCGCGCAACTCCTCTGCGGCTCCGAGCACTTCGGCATCGCCGAGCAGCCTCCCCTGGGCGCGCAGCGCGGCCGCCACCCCGGCCGGGGTCGGTGCGGCGCCGCTCTGCGCCAGCCGCTGCCGCACGGCGTCGAGCAGTACGTCGGTCATGACACCGCTCCCCCGGCGACGCCTCCGGCGAGCGCCCGCTCCCAGAACGCCGTACAGAACCTGGCCAGCGGCGAGCGGGCGCTGCCGCCGGGCGGCGTCCCACCGTCCTGCGCGGCGAGCAGCCCCGGCTCCAGCGGAAGTTCACCGGCGAGCGGCAGCCCCAGCGCATGCGCCACCCAGCGCTCGTCCAGACCCGCCGCGTACGGGCCGCGTGCCATCACCCTCAGATCGCCCAGGACCATCCCGGCCATCGACGCCACCCGCTTCGCCGCCGCGACCGCTCGCAACTCGCCGGGGACGACCAGCAGCCCGAGGTCCAGCTGGGCAAGCGCCTCGGCCACCGACTCGTCGACCCGGCGCGGCAGATCGACGACCACCACCCCACCGAGCCTGCGCGCGGCCGCCAGCACCGCCGCCATGGCGGGCGGCGGAACGACCACGCAGTCGTCGCGGCCCCAGCTGAGCACGCGCAGCCCGTGCAATGCGGGCAGCGACTCCTCCAGGGCGCCACCGCCCACCCGCCCTTTGGAATGGGCGAAATCCGGCCACCTCATCCCCTCGGCGCGCTCGCCACCGAGCAGCACATCGATGCCGCCACCCAGCGGATCGCCGTCGATCAGCATGGTCCGCCGCCCGCTCCTGGCCGCGGCCACGGCCAGCGCGCAGGCCAGTGTCGACGCGCCGGCTCCGCCCCGTCCGCCGATCACTCCGACGGTGAGCGCGGGCCTGCCCACTCCCTCCGCCGCATTGGCGATCTGATCGACGAGCCAGCTCTCCGCGTCGGGCAACCGCAGCACATATTCCGCCCCGATCTCCACACCCTGCCGCCAGACGTCCGGAGCGTCCTGCTCTCGTCCCACGAGCATCACGCCCTGTCTGCGCGCAGCTCCACGGCATCGCGGAGCCGCGTCGTCGCCCACCAGAACCATCGGAGCCCGCTCCCAGCCGCCTCTGCCTTCGGGCAGCGTGTGGTGAACCTCAGGCTCCGCTCCGGCGGCTGCGCACAGCCGCAGCAGATCGTCGAGCAGTTCCACATCCTCGGTCACGATCAGCGGTCCGCCGCTCCGCTCTTCGGCGACCGGCAGACGACCCCGTGCGATGGATTCGGCCACGATCTCCGCCCCCTTCTCCCTGCACCTTCACCGCGGTTTCGCGGCGATCTCGGACCCTTCCGAGATCGGCGATATCCGGAACCCGCGGACTTCGCGGGTGGAATCACCGTGCAACGCTCCGGGAAATCGTGTGGATCTTGCTCAAAAACTGTGGACAACTCCACTGCTGTGAATATCTCCGTCACCCATACCGGCGACTTCCGGAGAGCAGCACTTCCGCTACACACTGTGACGAGTCATGGTGGTTCGAGAGCGCAGAAAAGCGGGCCGTCGCGGCCGAGAAGGAGACAGAATGCTTGATTCCGAGCGCCAGAAATGCGTCCGGACATGCGACGACCCCCGCCGGGGGGGAGAGCGGGGGTCGTCCCCACGGCCGACTCGGGGGGGGAGGAGTCGGACCGGGTTAGCACGGTCGCGAACGATCCGTGACTTCCATGGTGTACCCGAGAGCCTTCTCAGGCAAACCCACGCGCCAGAGTTTACGCCGAATGGTGGGCCCCTATGCTCTGCCTTGTGGAAAACCACTCCTTGCCGCGCACAGCAGCCTTCTTTGACCTGGACAAGACGGTCATTGCGAAGTCTTCGACTCTGACCTTCAGCAAGTCCTTCTACCAAGGCGGACTGATCAACCGCCGTGCCGTACTGCGCACCGCGTACGCACAGTTCGTGTTCCTCGCCGGGGGCGCCGATCACGACCAGATGGAGCGGATGCGCGAATATCTCTCCGCGCTCTGCAAGGGCTGGAACGTCCAGCAGGTGAAGGAAATCGTCGCCGAGACCTTGCACGATCTGATCGACCCCATCATCTACGACGAGGCGGCGACCCTCATCGAGGAGCACCACACCGCCGGACGCGACGTCGTCATCGTTTCCACCTCGGGTGCAGAAGTCGTCGAGCCGATCGGCGAGCTGCTGGGCGCCGACCGGGTCGTCGCCACCCGGATGGTCGTCGGCGACGACGGCTGTTTCACCGGCGAGGTGGAGTACTACGCATACGGGCCGACGAAGGCCGAGGCGGTCCAGGCACTCGCCGTGTCGGAGGGATACGACCTCTCACGCTGTTACGCCTACAGCGATTCCGCGACCGATGTACCGATGCTGGAGTCCGTCGGCCACCCGCACGCGGTCAACCCGGACCGCGCACTGCGGCGTGAAGCAGCGCTCCGGGAATGGCCGATTCTCGTCTTCGACCGCCCGGTTCGGCTCAAGCAGCGGCTGCCCACGTTCTCGATGCCACCCCGCCCTGCGCTCGTCGCCGCCGCAGCGGTGGGCGCAGCAGCCGTCACCGCGGGACTCGTCTGGTACACCTCGCGCCGGCGCGCGGCCGCGACAACCGCCTGAGACCCCGCACCTGCGCCCGCGCTCGGGGGACCTCGGCCCTCGCCGCGCGGAGGCCGCCGCCCCGGGTCACCACCCGACCGCTGTCCGGAGCCTGCCTCCGGACAGCGGCTCCGGTCCGCGCCGAACGGCTCCGTCGCATGCCGGTTTGCGGCCCTGACCAGCATGTTCGGATCGTCCATATTTGAACCCAAAAGTAAAGAAGCATGGCCAGCACTACCGCTTACCCCAGGTGTGGAGTACAAAGGAGTCAACGGCCCGCGAGACCAAGGACATCCGAGAGGATTACCTGTAACGCAGAGAAGGCCCCACGGACCGAGCATGAAAACCGAGCACCCACGCGACGTCGACCCGTCGATTACGGGCCAGCCGCACCAGGTAACGGGCTGAGTTCCCGACCTGATGGGCATGCATCGAGGACGCATGGTAACTGGGTGGACGTGCCAGCGGCGGTACCGAGGACGGTACCGCCGCAACCCTTTGATCGGGCAGTGAAGTCAGCAGTCGGGCCGGGGAGTTGACGGCCGAGGTGACCGACAAGCCCCAGGCGGGAGCTAAGCGGCCCCGCGCTGCAGCGCCTCACAGACCGCCGTCGACTCCCTGACACCGAGTTCCACCGCGCGCCCGCAGTGCGCGATCCAGGCGGCCATGCCCTCCGGCGTCCCCGACAGATAGCCCTCGAACGCTGCGACGTACGCCGCCCGGCCCTGTTCCGCATGGCCGACCTCGGCGGGGCAGATGGACTTCGGGTCCAGCCCGCTCCCGATCAGCACGATCCGTTCGGCGGTCCGCGCGACCAGCCCGTTGTACGAACCGAAGGGGCGCAGCGCCAGCAGTTCGCCGTGCACGACCGCGGCCGTCACCAGCGCGGGCGCCGCACTCCCCGCAAGGATCAGTCCGGAGAGACCTTCCAGCCGCCCGGCGACTTCGTCCGCATCCGGCAGCGGCGCTTCGATCAGCGGCTCGTCCACCGGTTCGCCCGCCAGCCGTGGCCGGCCGACCGCGTCGTCGGGCGCGGCCCCGCCGGCCGCCACCAGATGCAGCCGGGCAAGGACCCGCAGCGGCGACTGCCGCCAGATGGAGAGCAGTTGACCTGCTTCCGCGGTGAGCCGGAGGGCGGCCCCGATCACCTGCGACTCGTCGTCACCGCTGAAGTCGGTGCGCCGCCGCACCTCCTCCAGGTTCCAGTCGGCGCCGGAGAGCGCGGCGGAGCCACGGGCGCCGCGCAGCGCCGCCTCCGCGGTGACCTCGTTGCTGCGGCGCCGCATGACTCGGTGGCCGTAGACACGGTCGACGGCCTTGCGTACGGAGTCCACCGCGTCGGCGACCCCCGGCAGGGCGCCGAGGGTGGCGAGCGGGTCTGGGGCAGTCGTACTCATAGGTAGCGAGGCTACGCGCCCCCTACACCCATACCGCCCCGGAGTGGCCTTCTTCACGAAGTTCGACAGCGGAGCGAAGTTGTGCAGCTACCCTAGGTGAACATGAAGATCGCTTTCGTAGGGAAGGGCGGCAGCGGCAAGACCACGCTGTCCTCGCTCTTCATCCGCCACCTTGCCGCCAATGAAGCCCATGTCGTCGCGGTGGACGCCGACATCAACCAGCACCTGGGGGCCGCACTCGGCCTCGATGACAAGGAGGCGGCGGCGCTGCCCGCCATGGGGGCGCAACTGCCACTGATCAAGGAGTATCTGCGAGGCAGCAACTCCCGCATCACCTCCGTCGAGACGATGATCAAGACGACTCCGCCCGGCGAGGGCTCGCGGCTGCTCCGCGTCCGCGAGGACAACCCGGTCTACGACGCGTGCGCCCGCACGATCGCGCTGGACGACGGGGACATCCGGCTGATGACCACCGGACCGTTCACCGAATCGGATCTGGGGGTGGCGTGCTACCACTCCAAGGTCGGCGCGGTCGAGCTCTGCCTCAACCACCTCGTCGACGGCCCCGACGAGTACGTGGTCGTCGACATGACCGCAGGTTCGGACTCCTTCGCGTCAGGAATGTTCACCCGCTTCGACATGACGTTCCTGGTTGCCGAGCCGACCCGCAAGGGCGTCTCGGTCTACCGCCAGTACAAGGAGTACGCACGGGACTTCGGGGTCACCCTGAAGGTCGTCGGCAACAAGGTGCAGGGCCAGGACGACCTGGACTTCCTGCGGGCCGAGGTCGGCGACGACCTGCTGGTCAGCGTCGGTCACTCCGACTGGGTGCGGGCGATGGAAAAGGGTCGGCCGGCCCGCTTCGAGCTGTTGGAGGCGGACAACCGGATGGCCCTGCAGGCTCTGCAGGACGCGGCGGAGGATTCGTACGGGGAGCGCGACTGGGAGCGCTACACGCGGCAGATGGTGCACTTCCATCTGAAGAACGCAGAGAGCTGGGGCAACGAGAAGACGGGCGCCGACCTGGCTGCTCAGGTCGACCCCTCCTTCGTGCTCGACGAGCGGAGCGCGCAGACCGCCGCCGCTCAGCCCGTGTGAGCAGGTTGCGACGCCGCGCCCCCTCGATGGCTCACGCCCTCGACCCGCCCGGCCCCTGATCTGCGATCCAACCGGTCGCCCACCACTCGGCGACCGGCGCGGTGACGGGGCCGGACACCCCCTGGCCGGCGCTGCGCCCGCTTCCCGTCGGGCTCGTCCGGGGCCCAGGGGCGAGGCAGGCAGCCCGCCCCTCCCCACGCCCCGCCGCTCCCCACGGTGCCCCGCCGACGCCGAGTACGCCCTCGCCCGTGCCGTCCCAGGAGAACACCACGCACTGCGGCGGCTTCCGACCAGGCGACAGGCGCTTCGACCGGGGGCTGCTTCGGCCCGACTTCCGGTGAAGATGGAGGAGCCGTCGCCGGTGAGGCGGACACGGCTCCCCAAGGCGGCGTCGGGCGCGTTCCGCCTGGGGCCGCGGCAGCCCTTCGCGGCGGCCACCATCCCCACCCTCTCCCTTTCAGGCAATTTGTACGGAATTCACCGACGCGGTGCGGCCAAGGTCGCAGGCAGCCCTGAAAAGTAGCGGCATGACAGACCGCACAAAAAGCTGCCCATTCACTTGAAGGAGTGATTCAATGGCCCATTTGCCCTAAATCGTGGACACAAATCTTTACTCTCCATTACGATTCATTTACTGAGAGTTGAGAAATCCCGCCGCTGCACGCCGTGACCCACGGCCGCGTCCCCACGTTCCGCGACCGCGCTGCCCCGGAGGAGACGGGAACATGTCTGCTTGCGTCCGCATCCGTCATGACCACACAGCCCACAGTTCGCCACCTTCCCGCGCCTCGGGAATCAAGCGACCTCACAGCCCGCCACCGCCGCGCCGCGGCGGACGATTCCGCATCGCGGGCGCCGACCTGTCCGCGTCGATCACCGTCTTTCTCATCGCCGTCCCCATGTCGCTCGGCCTGGCCGTCGCCATGGACGCCCCGCTGGAAGCCGGACTCATCTCCGCCGCGGTCGGCGGCATCGTCGCCGGACTGCTCGGCGGCACTCCCCTCCAGGTCAGCGGCCCGTCCGCCGGTCTGACCGTGGTCACAGCCGAGTTGATCCAGATTTACGGCTGGCGCACCACCTGCGCGATCACCATCGGCGCCGGACTTCTGCAGATCCTGCTGGGCTCGCTGCGAGCAGCGCGCGGCGCGCTCGCCGTCAGCCCCGCCATCGTGCACGGCACCCTCGCCGGTATCGGTGTGGCCATCGCGCTCGCCCAGTTGCACATCGTGCTCGGCAGTTCGCCCCAGAGCTCAGCGGCCGCCAACGCCCTCGCACTTCCGGAGCAGTTGGGCCGGCTGACCCCGGCCGCGCCGCTGATCGGCGCACTGACCATCGCCGTACTGGTGGTGTGGCCGCGGCTCCCCGGGCGGATCGGGCGAGCGGTGCGACGGCTGCCTGCGGCCCTCGCCTCGGTGGCGATCGCAACGGCGGTGGCCGCGGTTGCGGCGCCCGGGATCGCCCGGGTCGACCTGCCCTCCTGGCGCTCGCACGCCCTGCCCGAGCTGCCGCAGGGCCCCGTCCTGGCCCTGGCCACCGCCGTGTTCACGGTGCTGCTGGTGGCCAGCCTCGAATCACTGCTCGCCGCGGTGGCGGTGGACAAGCTGACCGCCGACCGTGCCGGCGGCCGAACCGCCGATTCGGCCCCTCCGGTCCCGGTCGCCCTCGCCGCCCGGCCGGTCCAGCGCTCCGATCTCGACCGCGAACTGCGCGGCCAGGGCGTCGCCAACGTACTGTCCGGGTTGCTCGGCGGGCTGCCGGTGTCCGGTGGCGCGGTGCGGAGTTCGGCGAACGTACGGGCCGGGGCCACCGGCCGGGCCGCCACCGTGCTGCACGGCGTCTGGGTGCTGCTCGCCGCCGGACTGCTGGTCACGGCCCTGGAGTGGATCCCGCTGGCCGCGCTCGCCGCTCTGGTGATGGTGGTCGGCTTCCAGATGGTGAACTACGCCCACATCCGCAATGTCCACAGGCATCGCGAATTCCTGGTGTACGGGGCGACGATCACCGGTGTGGTGCTCTTCGGCGTGCTGGAGGGTGTGGCCATCGGCATCGCCGTGGCCGTGGCCGTCGCTCTGCACCGGCTGGCCCGCACCAGGATCACGGTGACCGATCAGGGCGGCCGGCATCTGGTGGTCGTACGAGGGCAACTGACGTTCCTCGCGGTACCGCGGCTCAGCCGGGCGCTCGGCCAGTTGCCCCGAGGCGGGGACGCGGTGGTCGAGTTGGACGGCTTCTTCATGGACCACGCGGCGTACGAGACGATCCAGGACTGGAGCGATGCCCAGACCGCGCAGGGCGGCCGGGTCGTCTTCACCGGCAGGTCCGGTGGCCGGATCGCCGAGCCCGCCTCGGCGGCCCACTCCTGCTGCCGCCCTTGGACACCGTGGCGCAACCATCACTGCCACGACCAGCCCGGCCAGCCGGTCGACGCCCGCCGCGCCGCCGCAACCAGAGCGGCCTTCGCCCCCGGTGAAAACCCCGCCGCCGACCAGGGACCCACGGGCTCAGGCGACGCCGAGGCCGACGCCCGGGCGGCCGATGCGGCCGACGCCACCGCCGGCCCCACCGGCCGGTTCGACACCCCCGGCGATGGAGCCGCCGCTCCGCGCCGGACCGGCGCGCACCGGCTGGCCAGCGGGCTCAGTTCGTTCCAGCGCAATACGGCTCCCCTGGTGCGCGACGAGCTGGCCCGGCTGGCCCGCGAGGGTCAGCGACCCTCCCAGCTCTTCATCACGTGCGCGGACTCCCGCCTGGTCACCAGCATGATCACGGCGAGCGGCCCGGGCGACCTGTTCACCGTTCGGAACGTCGGCAACCTCGTGCCCCCGCCGGGCGCGGAGGCCGGTGACGACTCGGTGGGCGCCGCGATCGAGTACGCGGTGGATGTGCTCAAGGTCGAGTCCATCACCGTCTGCGGCCACTCCGGCTGCGGCGCGATGCAGGCGCTGATGAGCACCAGGCCGGACACCCCGCGGACATCCCTATGGCGCTGGCTGCGGCACGGCCTGCCGAGCCTGGAACGGATGACGTCCCGGCATCATGCCTGGGCGCGGATCTCCGGCCGTTTGCCCGCCGATGAGGTGGAGCAGCTCTGCCTCACCAATGTGGTCCAGCAGTTGGACCATCTGCGGGCCCATGAATCGGTGGCACGGAGACTCGCCGAGGGTGCGCTCCAACTGCACGGGATGTACTTCCATGTCGGCGAGGCGCAGGCGTATCTGCTGGCCGAGGGCGCGAGCGCCGGTAGCGGGGTCGACGAGGTCTTCGACCGGGTGGGCCCCTGCGACCCGAACCACGCCCGCCCGTACGACATCACCGACCTCAGTGATCCCGCCGGTCTCGGCGATCCCGGTAATCACGCCGCTGTTTCCGCCCCCACCGCCGCCGCCGACCCCGCCGATTCTCCTGGTTCCGGCGAGTTGGAACGTACGAGCGCCTGAACCACGTGCACCTGAACCACGTGCGCCTCGGGTCCGTGAGACCTTGTGGTCGTTCCTCCATACACGAAACACAGGTCTAAACCAATTCCCGGCAGACACTTGTCACCTGGCCCTGGGCCTGATGAGCTATGCCCCGGGACACAACGGACACCCTGGGAATGGGAGATGTCGTGAGCAACGAAAGCTTGGCCAATCTGCTTCGGGAAGATCGCCGGTTCGCACCACCCGCCGATCTGGCCGCCGACGCCAACGTCACAGCCGAGGCGTACGAGCAGGCCGAGGCGGATCGACTGGGCTTCTGGGCCGAGCAGGCCCGGCGCCTGACCTGGGCCACGGAGCCGACCGAAACGCTCGACTGGAGCAACCCGCCCTTCGCCAAGTGGTTCGCGGACGGTAAGCTGAACATCGCGTACAACTGCGTGGACCGTCACGTCGAAGCGGGTCACGGCGACCGTGTCGCCATCCACTTCGAGGGCGAGCCCGGCGACAGCCGCGCAATCACGTACGCGGAACTGAAGGACGAGGTCTCCCGCGCCGCCAACGCCCTCGCCGAGCTCGGTGTCGGCAAGGGCGACCGGGTCGCCGTCTATCTGCCGATGATCCCCGAGGCCGCCGTCGCGATGCTGGCCTGCGCCCGCATCGGCGCCGCACACTCGGTGGTCTTCGGCGGCTTCTCCGCCGACGCCATCGCCGCCCGCATCCAGGACGCAGACGCCAAGGTCGTCATCACCGCCGACGGTGGCTACCGCCGCGGCAAGCCTTCCGCGCTGAAGCCCGCCGTGGACGACGCCGTCTCCCGTTTCGACACCGTCGAGCATGTCCTCGTGGTGCGGCGCACCGGCCAGGACACCCCGTGGACCGAGGGCCGCGACGTCTGGTGGCACGAGATCACCGGCCGCCAGTCCGCCGAGCACGCCCCCGAGGCATTCGACGCCGAGCATCCGCTCTTCATCCTCTACACCTCGGGTACCACGGGTAAGCCGAAGGGCATCCTGCACACCTCCGGCGGCTACCTCACGCAGGCGGCGTACACCCACCACGCCGTCTTCGACCTCAAGCCGGAGACCGACGTCTACTGGTGCACCGCCGACATCGGCTGGGTGACCGGACACTCGTACATCGTGTACGGACCGCTGGCCAACGGCGCGACGCAGGTGATGTACGAGGGCACGCCCGACACCCCTCACCAGGGACGCTTCTGGGAGATCATCCAGAAGTACGGCGTCACGATCCTCTACACCGCGCCGACCGCGATCCGTACGTTCATGAAGTGGGGCGACGACATCCCCGCCAAGTTCGACCTGTCGTCGCTGCGGATTCTCGGTTCGGTCGGTGAGCCGATCAACCCCGAGGCGTGGATCTGGTACCGCAAGCACATCGGCGCCGACAAGTGCCCGATCGTGGACACCTGGTGGCAGACCGAGACCGGCGCAATGATGATCTCGCCGCTTCCCGGTGTCACGGAGACCAAGCCCGGTTCGGCCCAGCGCGCCCTGCCCGGTATCTGCGCCACCGTCGTCGACGACGAGGCCAACGAGGTGGCGAACGGCGGGGGCGGCTACCTCGTCCTCACCGAGCCGTGGCCGTCGATGCTCCGCACCATCTGGGGCGACGACCAGCGCTTCATCGACACCTACTGGTCGCGCTTCGAAGGCAAGTACTTCGCGGGTGACGGCGCCAAGAAGGACGAGGACGGCGACATCTGGCTGCTCGGCCGGGTCGACGACGTGATGCTCGTGTCGGGGCACAACATCTCGACCACCGAGGTCGAGTCGGCACTCGTGTCGCACCCGTCGGTCGCCGAGGCCGCCGTGGTCGGCGCGGCCGACGAGACGACCGGCCAGGCCATTGTCGCGTTCGTGATACTGCGCGGTTCGGCATCCGCCTCCGACAGCCTCGTCGCCGATCTGCGCAACCACGTCGGCGCCACTCTCGGCCCGATCGCCAAGCCCAAGCGGATCCTGCCGGTCGCCGAACTGCCGAAGACCCGATCCGGCAAGATCATGCGCCGCCTGCTGCGCGACGTCGCGGAGAACCGCGAACTGGGTGATGTCACCACGCTCACCGACTCGTCGGTGATGGACCTCATCCAGACGCAGCTTCCGTCGTCGTCCTCCGAGGACTGAGGCCGGCGGCAGCAGGTACGAGCACATACGACCCCGAGGGGCATCCGGCAACGCGCCGGGTGCCCCTCGGGCATTTAAGGTGAAGATCACTGGATACGGCCCCGCACACCCCGGGTACAGTGGCAGTTGCATCAATAACTCATCAATAAATCTCCACAGGGTGTGCCGGGAAGTCTGGTCGGCAAGTGCATCAGCCATGCCATTGCTGCCGTACCGACCCGGAGGTCTCCACTCGTGGCCGCGCCCGCCCCCACACCCCCCTCTCCGTCCCGCCGCACCTTTCTCGGGCGTCTCTCCCTCCCCGAGCGGAACTACCTCACGGACGCCCTGCGCACCGAGACCGTCGGCGGAGTCATCCTGCTGGTCGCCGCTGTAGCCGCGCTGACCTGGGCGAACACTCTCGGGTCCAGTTACCGGGCCGTCAGCGACTTCCACCTCGGACCGCAGTCCCTGGGGCTGGACCTCTCCCTGCAGCACTGGGCGGCCGACGGGCTGCTCGCGATCTTCTTCTTCGTCGCGGGTGTCGAGCTCAAGCGAGAACTGGTAGCGGGTGACCTGCGCGACCCCAAGGCGGCCGTCCTGCCGGTCATCGCAGCCGTCTGCGGCATGGCCGCGCCGGCCATCGTCTACGCGCTGGTGACTGTGGTCGGCGGCGGTTCCACGGATGGCTGGGCCGTCCCGACCGCCACCGATATCGCCTTCGCGCTCGCCGTCCTCGCAGTCATCGGCACCTCGCTGCCGTCCGCGCTCCGCGCCTTCCTGCTCACCCTTGCCGTCGTCGATGACCTCTTCGCGATCCTGATCATCGCCATCTTCTTCACCGAGGACATCGACTTCATGGCGCTCATCGGCGCCGTCGTCGGCCTCGCCGTCTTCTATCTGCTGCTGCGCAAGAACGTACGCGGCTGGTACGTCTACGTACCGCTCGCCCTGGCCATCTGGGGACTGATGTACAACAGCGGCATCCACGCCACCATCGCCGGTGTCGCCATGGGCCTGATGCTGCGCTGCACCCGGCGCGAGGGCGAGCAGCACTCCCCCGGTGAGCACATCGAACACCTGATACGCCCGCTGTCGGCCGGTCTCGCCGTGCCACTGTTCGCGCTCTTCTCGGCCGGGGTCTCGCTCTCCGGCAACGCGCTGACGGGGGTCTTCACCCGGCCCGAGACGCTCGGTGTCGTGCTGGGGCTCGTCGCCGGCAAGACGATCGGCATCTACGGCGGTACCTGGCTGGCCGCCCGCTTCACCAAGGCGGAGCTGAACAAGGACCTGGCATGGGCGGACGTCTTCGCAGTCGCCTCGCTCGCCGGGATCGGCTTCACCGTCTCGCTGCTCATCGGCGAGCTCGCATTCGAAGGGAACGCCGCCCTCACCAACGAGATCAAGGCAGCGGTGCTGATGGGCTCCCTGATCGCGGCCGTGTTCTCCGGTGCATTGCTCAAACTCCGGGTACGCAGATACCGGACGCTCTACGAGGCGGAGGAGCTCGACGAGGACCAGGACGGCGTTCCCGACATCTACGAACAGGACGATCCGGCGTACCACCTTCGGATGGCCGCGATCTACGAGAAGAAGGCCGCGGAACACCGCCGCCTTGCCGAACTGGCGGGGGCAGCGAGCAGCAAGCCGGACAGTCCGGCATGATCTGACACCAGATGTGTCGAGCAGGAGCAGAAGAGGGAGTCAGGGATGAGCGACCCCGGCAACTACGCGGGCAGCGCCGACCGCAGTCTCGGGCAGCTGGTCGCCTCGGCGACGGCCGAAGTGTCCGCACTGGTGCACGACGAGATCGCCCTGGCCAAGGCAGAGATGCGGCGGGACGTCAAGCGGGGCGTGGCCGGCAGTGTGGCGTTCATCGTCGCAGGCGTGCTGATTCTGTTCGCGCTGCCCGTGCTGAGCTTCGCGGCGGCGTACGGAATCCACAACCTGGGACTCGGGCTCGCGTGGTCGTTCCTGATCGTCGGCGCCGCGTTCATTGTCCTGGCGATCCTGCTCGCGCTGATCGCCATCGCCAAGTTCAAGAAGGTCAAGCCGCCGGAGAAGTCCATCGCGTCGGCCAAGCAGACGGCGGCCGTGCTGCAGGGCGTCAAGCCGCATCCACGGCCCGCCGTCACCGCGGGTGTGAGCCGTCCGGCCGTCACGGCCTCGGGCAGCACCCCGGCGGACAAGGCCCTGGCGAAGTCCGCGGTCCAGGACAAGGCGTCCGTTGTGGCACGCTCGTCCACATGACCGTCCCCGATTCCAGCGCATTCGGCCCCTCAGGCCCCGGCTCAGGCAGTCCCGTACGCCTCGACGGTCCCTGGACCCACCGCGACGTGGCGGCCAACGGGGCGCGCTTCCACATCGCCGAGCTGGGGGACGGGCCGCTCGTACTGCTGCTGCACGGCTTCCCGCAGTTCTGGTGGACCTGGCGCCATCAGCTGACGGCGCTCGCCGACGCCGGCTTCCGTGCCGTCGCGATGGATCTGCGCGGGGTGGGCGGCAGCGACCGTACGCCTCGGGGCTACGACCCCGCCAACCTCGCCCTCGACATCACCGGCGTGATCCGCTCGCTCGGCGAGCCGGACGCCGCACTGGTCGGCCACGACATGGGCGGCTACCTCGCCTGGACGGCCGCGGTGATGCGGCCGAAGCTGGTGCGCCGACTGGCAGTCTCCTCGATGCCGCACCCGCGCCGTTGGCGGTCCTCCATGCTCTCCGACTTCGCACAGTCCCGGGCAGGCTCGTACATCTGGGGCTTCCAGCGGCCGTGGGTGCCGGAGCGTCAGCTCGTCGCGGACGACGCGGCGTTGGTCGGCCGGCTGATCCGCGACTGGTCGGGGCCGCGGGCGGCGGAGTTCCCCGACGACGCGGCGGTGGACGTCTACCGGCGCGCGATGTGCATCCCGTCGACGGCGCACTGCTCGATCGAGCCGTACCGCTGGATGGTGCGGTCCATGGCGCGCCCGGACGGCATCCAGTTCAACCGCAGGATGAAGCGCCCGGTGCGGGTTCCCACGCTGCATCTGCACGGTTCGCTCGATCCGGCGGTCCGTACGCGGAGTGCGGCGGGGTCCGGCCAGTACGTCGAAGCGCCGTACCGTTGGCGACTTTTCGACGGTCTGGGGCACTTCCCGCACGAGGAGGATCCAGTCGGGTTCTCGACCGAACTCATCAACTGGCTCAAGGATCCTGAGCCGGACCGGTAGCCCCGTGACCGGCTCTGCGGGCGGCTGGCTCCGGTGTCCCGGCGCGGCCAACCGGTGGCCGGAAGAGCACAGTTGTCCGACGAACAGCCAATTGCCCGGCGCATAGGCCAATTGGCTGAGGCATGGGCGATTACCGACCATGAGGCACGGGCAGACGTCGGGGTATGGGCTGGACGCACGACTTCGGTGACGCAGCACGCAATCGACGCTCGACCGCTACGGCGGATCCGAGCACTCATGAGGGGGACGGCCCCCAGGACCGGGTGCGCAGTGCGCATGATCTGCATGATCCCCGGCTGGGCATTCCGCGCATCCTCCGCCGCCGGGCCCGCTGGGTCTCGGCGCGGCTGCGGCATCCCCGCGGATGACGCGCCCCTCACCCGATCACGCGGAGAAAGACTCCAGCGGGTGAGTGCGGGGCAGCTGCCCCGCACTCACCCGCCTTCTCCGCTACCTACAGCGCGCACGCCTGGCTGTCGACCTGCTGGTTGGCGGTGCGGCCGGTCGTGATGTCCTGGCGGATCTCGTCGGCCGTCAGGGCGTAACCCGTCTGGGGGTCGTCCAGCGACTTGGCGAACACGACTCCGTACACCTTGCCGTCGGGGGTCAGCAGCGGGCCGCCGGAGTTGCCCTGACGGACCGTCGCGTAGAGCGAGTACACGTCGCGGCGGACCGTGCCCCGGTGGTAGATGTCCGGCCCGTTGGCGTCGATGCGGCCGCGGACGCGCGCGGCGCGTACGTCGTAGGCGCCGTTCTCCGGGAAGCCCGCGACGATGGCACTGTTCCCCGAGGCCGCGTCGTGGTTGGTGTCGGTGAACTTCAGCGGCTTCACGTCGAGGCCCGGGACGTCGAGTACGGCGATGTCGCGCTGCCAGTCGTAGAGGACGACCTTCGCGTCGTACAGCCGCCCCTGGCCGCCGATCTGGACGGTCGGCTCGTCGACGCCGCCGACGACATGCGCGTTGGTCATCACCCGGCGGTCGGAGAAGACGAAGCCGGTGCCCTCGAGGACCTTGCCGCAGCTCGGAGCCGTACCGACGACCTTGACGATGGACTGCTTGGCGCGCGTCGCGACCGGGCTGTCGGCCAGAGCCGGGTCCGGGGCCCTGACCTCGGTGATCGGCTCGTTGGCGAAGGGGCTGAAGACCTGCGGGAAGCCGTTCTGCGCGAGGACCGAGGAGAAGTCCGTGAACCAGGTGGAGGCCTGAGTGGGCATCACCCGGGAGACGCCGAGCAGCACCGAGGAGTTACGGACCTCCTTGCCCAGCGTCGGCAGCGACGTACCCGCGAGAGCCGACCCGATCAGCCACGCCACCAGCAGCATCGCGACCACGTTGACCAGCGCGCCGCCGGTCGCGTCGAGCGCGCGCGCAGGCGACCACGTGATGTAGCGGCGGAGTTTGTTGCCGAGATGCGTAGTAAACGCCTGGCCGACGGACGCGCACACGATCACGATTATGACCGCGACGACCGCGGCAGTCGAGGAGACTTCCGAGCTGTCCGTCAACTGGTCCCACAGGACCGGCAGCAGATAGACGGCGACAAGGCCGCCGCCGAGGAAGCCGATCACCGACAGGATGCCGACGACGAAGCCCTGGCGGTAGCCGATCACTGCGAACCACACGGCGCCGGCCAGCAGCAGGATGTCCAGCACGTTCACCGTCTATTGCCCTCGCAGATTCATCGCCGGACCCGTTCGTTCGGCTGAGGCCGGGCCCGGAAGGCCCGGCACGGGGGTCAGCCTGTCATGCGCGCCAGTCGAGCGGCACCTGTCTGGCCCTGTCCCAGGGGCGCTCCCACCCTGCGAAGTGCAGAATGCGGTCGATGACCCCGGCCGTGAAACCCCAGACCAGGGCCGATTCGACCAGAAACGCCGGGCCCAGGTGACCGCTGGGGTGCACCGTCGTCACCCTATTGGCCGGATCCGTGAGATCCGCCACGGGAACCGTGAAGACCCGGGCCGTCTCCGCCGGATCGACGACTCCGACCGGGCTCGGCGCCCGCCACCAGCCGAGGACCGGCGTCACCACGAAGCTGCTCACCGGGATGTACAGCCGGGGCAGCACGCCGAAGAGCTGGACGCCGCGCGGATCGAGGCCTGTCTCCTCCTCGGCCTCCCGCAGAGCGGCCCTCAGCGGCCCTGTGGTCGCCTGATCGCCGTCCTCGGGGTCCAGGGCGCCACCGGGGAAGGAAGGCTGCCCTGCGTGGGAACGCAGGGATCCGGAGCGCTCCATCAGGAGCAGTTCGGGGCCGCGCTCGCCCTCGCCGAACAGGATCAGCACCGCGGACTGGCGCCCGGCGCCGTTCTCCGGCGGCAGGAAGCGGCTGAGCTGCCGGGGCTCGACGGTCCGCGCGGCGCGTACGACAGGGTCGAGCCAGCCGGGCAGCCCGTCGGTCGTGACGGTGATCGCGTCGTCACGGCCCAGGTCGGCGGTGTGGTCGTGTTCGCGCTTCTCCACGTCGCTCCGGTCGGGCGTCTGCACGTCCGTCCGGACGTGGCTCTGTTCGTGCGTCTTCATAGGCACCCCTCGTCGTCCCACAACGCCTGTCGCCACGCATTTCGTTCCGGAGCGGGCGCCCCATTCAGCCGGCCACCGCCTGCGTCACCCGGCTCCCAGCGCGGGCGCGGGCCTGCCCGGGTAGTCCGGCGGCGGGCTGAGCCGCTGGCCCGGCTGGCCGCCCATCTCGTACTTCAGGAGCTTCCGGGCCTTCTCCGGGTCCGTCTCGCCCTCACCGTACGAGGGGCAGAGCGGGGCGATCGGACAGGCGCCGCAGGCGGGCTTGCGGGCGTGGCAGATGCGGCGGCCGTGGAAGACGACGCGGTGCGAGAGCATCGTCCACTCGCTCTTGGGGAAGATGGCGGCGATCTCCGCCTCGACCTTCTCCGGGTCCTCCTGTTCGGTCCACTTCCAGCGGCGGACCAGCCGGCCGAAGTGGGTGTCGACCGTGATGCCTGGGACGCCGAAGGCATTGCCGAGGACGACGTTGGCGGTCTTGCGGCCCACGCCGGGCAGCGTGACGAGATCCGCCAGCCGGCCCGGTACGTCACCGCCGAAGTTGTCCCTGATCGACGCGGAGAGGCCTATCAGCGACCTGGCCTTGGCCCGGAAGAAACCGGTCGGCCGGATGAGCTCCTCCAGCTGCTCCGGGACGGCCGCCGCCATGTCCTCGGGGGTGGGGTAGGCGGCGAACAGCGCGGGGGTGGTCTGGTTGACCCTCAGGTCGGTGGTCTGGGCGGACAGGACCGTGGCGACGAGGAGCTCGAATGGGTTCCTGAAGTCCAGCTCCGGGTGGGCGTACGGGTAGATCTCGGCGAGCTCGCGGTTGATCCGGCGGGCGCGGCGGACCATCGCGAGGTGGGATTCCGGCTTCGCGGGCTTCGCGGACTTCGCCACCTCGGCTGCTTTCGCGGGCTTCCCCGACTTGGCCGACTTCGCCGGCTCCCCCTGTTTCACCGGATCTCCCGACGGATGTTTTGTCGCTTTTGTCGGGCGACTGGTACCCTGTTCGCCCACAGCGGAATTTCGGCCTTCCGACACCCCATCAGCCCCCTTGGCCTGCGCTCTCACCGGCGATTTGGACACTCGGCCAGCCTAGAGCCAGGCACTGACATCCGCCCCGGTCACTGCGGATCCACCCCCGATCGGCCCCCTGCCGCACGGTGAGCTGCGCCCGTGCGTCAAACTGGTTTGTGATTGATCGCACTGTTTTACCGTCCGGCATGATGGGGACCACGGTTCCCTGAACAGGCCGACAAGGAGAGAACTCGTGGACGACGTTCTGCGGCGCGCCCCGCTTTTCGCGGCGCTCGATGATGAGCAGGCCGCGGAGCTCCGCGCCTCGATGAGTGAGGTGACCCTCGCACGCGGCGACGCTCTCTTCCACGAGGGCGACCAGGGTGACCGGCTGTATGTGGTCACCGAGGGCAAGGTGAAGCTCCACCGCACGTCCCCCGACGGCCGCGAGAACATGCTCGCGGTCCTCGGCCCCGGCGAGCTGATCGGTGAGCTGTCGCTCTTCGACCCGGGCCCTCGCACCGCCACCGCCACCGCGCTCACCGAGGTCAAGCTCCTCGGCCTCGGTCACGGCGACCTGCAGCCCTGGCTGAACGCCCGCCCCGAGGTGGCCACGGCCCTGCTGCGCGCGGTCGCCCGCCGACTGCGCAAGACCAACGACCAGATGTCCGACCTGGTCTTCTCCGACGTGCCGGGCCGTGTCGCCCGCGCCCTCCTCGACCTGTCGCGCCGGTTCGGCGTCCAGTCGGAGGAAGGCATCCACGTCGTCCACGACCTGACCCAGGAAGAGCTGGCCCAGCTGGTCGGCGCCTCCCGCGAGACGGTCAACAAGGCGCTCGCCGACTTCGCGGGCCGCGGCTGGCTGCGCCTGGAGGCGCGCGCCGTGATCCTGCTGGACGTGGAGCGCCTGGCGAAGCGTTCGCGCTAGCCGGACACCTTCTCCTCACGCGTGGAGGGCCCCGCCCGGCGGGGCCCTCCACGCGTGTCAGGGCCCCGTAGCAGGCCCGCGCACGACCGCGTCGCATCCGCGCGTCAGATCAGCCCGTGCTCGCCCAGGTACTCCAGCTGAGCCAGCACCGAGAGCTCCGCCGCCGGCCACAGCGTCCGGTCCACGTCCGCGTAGACCTGCGCCACCACCTCCGACGCCGTACGGTGCCCCGCCTCCACCGCCGTCTCCACCTGCGCCAGCCGGTGCGCGCGGTGCGCCAGGTAGAACTCGACCGCGCCCTGCGCGTCGTCCAGCACCGGCCCGTGCCCCGGCAGCACCGTGTGCACCCCGTCGTCGACCGTCAGCGAGCGCAGCCTTCGCAGCGAGTCGAGGTAGTCGCCGAGCCGCCCGTCCGGATGCGCGACGACCGTCGTGCCTCGCCCGAGGACGGTGTCCCCCGTCAGCACCGCCCGGTCGGCGGGCAGATGGAAGGAGAGCGAGTCCGCGGTGTGCCCGGGGGTCGGCACGACATGCATCTCCAGGCCGCCGACCGTGATCACATCGCCGGTGGACAGTCCCTCGTCGCCGAGACGCAGCGCCGGGTCCAGGGCGCGCACCTTCGTGCGTGTCAGCTCGGCGAAGCGCGCCGCGCCCTCGGCATGGTCGGGGTGTCCATGGGTGAGCAGGGTGAGCGCGATCCGCCGGCCCGCGCGCTCGGCGGAGTCGATGACGGCCCGCAGATGGCCGTCGTCCAACGGGCCCGGATCGATGACGACCGCGAGGTCGGAGTCGGGTTCGGCGACGATCCAGGTGTTGGTTCCGTCGAGCGTCATCGCCGAGGCGTTGGGGGCGAGGACGTTGACGGTACGGGTGGTGGCGGGGCCGGACAGGACGCCGCCGCGCGGCTGTCCCGGAAGGGCTGCTGCCTCGCTCATACGGACTCACCGCCCGCGCTGCCGGTCGGAATGTGTTTGGTGAACTCGTCGTGCCCCGGCCAGCTCAGCACCAATTCGTCGCCGTCGAGCCGGGCCTGTGCGAGTACGGGGGTGAGGTCCTGGGAGGAAGCGGCCTTCAGGGCCTCCGCGGCGGTCCCGTACGGCCGCAGCTGACGCAGCGTCGACACGGTCGGGGGCATCATCAGCAGCTCGCCCCGGTCGTACCCGTCGGCGGCGTCCCCGGCGGCGATCCACACCGTACGGTCGGCCTCGGTGGACGCGTTGCGGGTGCGCTGGCCCTCGGGGAGCGCGGCGACGAAGAACCAGGTGTCGTAGCGGCGCGGCTCGAACTCGGGCGTGATCCAGCGCGCCCACGCCCCGAGCAGATCGGACCGCAGCACCAGACCCCGCCGGTCCAGGAACTCGGCGAAGGACAGCTCGCGGGCGACCAGGGCCTCACGGTCGGCCTCCCAGTCGGCCCCCGTGGTGTCGCTGACGACCGTGTCGGCGGCCGGCCCGGCGAGAAGGACGCCTGCCTCCTCGTACGTCTCGCGAACGGCCGCACAGACGATGGCCTGCGCCTCGGCCGCCGTGTCGACACCGAGCCGCTCGGCCCAGCTCTCCAGCGCGGGTCCGGCCCACTCGACGAGGCGGTCGTCGTCGCGCGGGTCGACCCCGCCCCCCGGATAGGCGTACGCGCCCCCGGCAAAAGCCATGGAGGCGCGGCGACGCAGCATGTGGACGTCGGGCCGGCCGCCGGTGTCAGCGGGGTCCCGGAGCAGCATCACGGTGGCGGCCCGCCGGGGAGTCGCGGCCGTCAGCTCGCCCGCGGCGAGCGCCCGGATCCGATCGGGCCATTCCGGTGGGTACCACTGACCATTGGACATGGCCGGAGGCTATCCGGAACCGCGCCGATGTTCGAGAGGTGTCGATCCCGCATCCCGCGATCCCCCCGGGCAGGCCCGCGTTCCGGCCCGGCACACCCCTGCCCCGTACGCACACCGCCCACGATCCGGCCCATACGCACGATCCCGCCCGGTCGCATCGACCGGGCGGGATCACGGAAACGCTCGTCCCACGCTGTGGCGGCTCAGGCCCCGGTCAGCTCGACCTGGACCTCGACCTCGACCGGTGCGTCCAGCGGCAGCACCGCGACGCCCACCGCGCTGCGCGCGTGCACGCCCTTGTCGCCGAGCACCGCGCCCAGCAACTCACTCGCACCGTTGATCACGGCGGGCTGCCCGGTGAAGTCGGTGGCCGAGGCGACGAAGCCCACGACCTTCACGACCCGCTTGATCCGGTCCAGGTCGCCGGCGACCGACTTCACGGCGGCCAGCGCGTTGAGCGCACAGGTCTTCGCCAGCTCCTTGGCCTCGTCCGGCGTGACCTCCGCACCGACCTTGCCGGTGACCGAAAGCTTGCCGTCCACCATGGGCAGCTGGCCCGATGTGTACACGTACACCCCGGACTGGACGGCCGGCTGGTACGAGGCGAGCGGCGGTACGACGTCCGGCAGAGTCAGTCCGAGTTCGGCGAGCTTCGCCTCGACTGCACTCGCCACTACGCCTTCTCCCGCTTCAGGTACGCCACGAGCTGCTCGGGGTTGTTCGGGCCGGGAACGACCTGGACCAGCTCCCAGCCGTCCTCGCCCCAGGTGTCCAGAATCTGCTTGGTCGCGTGCACGAGAAGGGGCACGGTCGCGTATTCCCACTTGGTCATAGGCCGACTGTAATGCCTGGCACGCACGACCTCGTGCGTAGCCCACGGCTCGACTGGTTAGGCTCGAATACGTGAGCAGGTTCCAGGTCGTCAGCGGCAAGGGTGGTACCGGTAAGACCACGGTCGCCGCCGCACTCGCGCTCGCCCTCGCGACCGAGGGCAGGCGCACCCTCCTCGTCGAGGTCGAGGGCAGGCAGGGCATCGCCCAGCTCTTCGAGGCGGAGTCCCTTCCGTACGAGGAGCGCAAGATCGCCGTCGCGCCGGGCGGCGGGGAGGTGTACGCCCTCGCGATCGACGCGGAGCGCGCGCTCCTCGACTACCTACAGATGTTCTACAAACTCGGCAGCGCGGGGCGGGCGCTCAAGAAGCTCGGCGCGATCGACTTCGCCACCACCATCGCGCCCGGTGTGCGGGATGTGCTGCTGACCGGCAAGGCCTGCGAAGCCGTACGACGCAAGGACAAGCAGGGCCGGTACAGCTACGACTACGTGATCATGGACGCGCCGCCGACCGGCCGCATCACGCGCTTCCTCAACGTGAACGACGAGGTGGCGGGGCTGGCCCGGATCGGTCCGATACACAACCAGGCGCAGGCTGTGATGCGGGTGCTGAAGTCTCCCGAGACGGCGGTCCATCTGGTGACGCTGCTGGAGGAGATGCCGGTCCAGGAGACCGCGGACGGCATCGCGGAGCTGCGGGCGGCCGAACTGCCGGTGGGCAGAGTCATCGTGAACATGGTGCGACCGCATCTGCTGGACGAGGACGCACTGCGTACCGCGTCGGGCGGCCGCCGCAGGGAGATCGCGAAGACACTCACCCGGGCCGGTGTGACCGGTTCCGCGTCGCTCGTGAGGCCGCTGGTCGCGCAGGCCGCCGAGCATGCCCAGCGGGTGGAGCTGGAGCGCGAGCAACGTGCGGTGCTCGCAGGTCTCGATCTGCCGACGAACGAACTCCCGCTGATCGGCGAGGGCGTGGATCTGCCCGGGCTGTACGACCTGGCGGTCGAACTCCGCAAACAGGGCATGGGCGAAGGGGCGGGGCAAGGGGTGGGTTCATGACAGCGAGTACGAAGACGGGTGCCGCGAAGGGCACGGACACCGGTACGGCCGCCGCGCCCGTTCCGGCCGCCCCCGCCCTGGACGCCGACGCGCTGCTCGACGACCAGGACATCCGGATCATCGTGTGCTGCGGTTCGGGCGGAGTCGGCAAGACCACGACCGCGGCGGCGCTCGGCGTACGGGCGGCCGAGCGCGGCCGGAAGGTCGTCGTCCTCACCATCGACCCGGCCCGAAGGCTCGCGCAGTCCATGGGCATCGACTCGCTGGACAACATCCCCCGCCGGGTGCCGGGCATCGACGGCGAGGGCGCCGGGGAACTGCACGCCATGATGCTCGACATGAAGCGGACCTTCGACGAGATCGTCGAGGCGCACTCGGACGGCGAGCGGGCCCGCGCGATCCTGGAGAACCCCTTCTACCAGTCCCTGTCGGCCGGTTTCGCGGGCACGCAGGAGTACATGGCGATGGAGAAGCTCGGGCAGCTGAGGGCGCGCAACGAGTGGGACCTGATCATCGTCGACACTCCGCCGTCGCGTTCCGCACTGGACTTCCTGGACGCGCCGAAACGTCTCGGCTCGTTCCTGGACGGGAAGTTCATCAAGCTGCTGATGGCTCCGGCGAAGATGGGCGGCCGGGCCGGGATGAAGTTCCTCAACGTCGGCATGTCGATGATGACCGGGACCCTCGGCAAGCTGCTGGGCGGTCAGTTCCTGCGTGACGTACAGACGTTCGTCGCAGCGATGGACACCATGTTCGGCGGCTTCCGGACCCGGGCCGATGCCACGTACAAACTGCTACAGGCCCCCGGCACGGCGTTCCTCGTCGTCGCGACACCGGAGCGCGATGCGCTGCGCGAGGCCGCGTACTTCGTGGAACGGCTGGCCGCGGAGGAGATGCCGCTGGCCGGTCTGGTCCTCAACCGGGTCCATGGCAGCGACGCCGCCCGGCTCTCCGCCGAGCGCGCCCTGGCGGCCGCAGAAAATCTTGATGACATCGGCATTGTGGATCAGACGGCCGGGAAGGCTGGACTTCGTGACCCGGCCGGCTCGGTAGTCACCTCTCCCGAAGATCCCGAGTCGCCGCCCTCCCCCGCCCGTTCCGCGCACCCCCAAGCCCCTGAGCACGAACCCCCGTCCGAACCCGAGCCCGAGGCTGAAGCCGTCTCCGTGGAGCAGCTGACCGCAGGTCTGCTGCGACTCCATGCTGAACGCATGCAGGTCGTCGCACGCGAGCAGCGCACCCGCGACCGCTTCACCGCACTGCACCCCGAGGTCGCCGTGACCGAAGTCGCCGCACTGCCCGGTGATGTCCATGACCTCGCAGGGCTGCGAGCCATCGGTGATCGGCTCGCGACCGGTTCTGCTCCGGCCGGAGCTGCGTGACCACCTGAAAGGCCTAGTCGCCCTCGCCGACTACCCCACGGCGGCGTACGTCTCGTGCAGTTCGTCGTCATCCAGACCGATGGCCACCGGCAGGATGCCTGTGGACCGCTCGTACTCACTGCGAGCGGTCTCCAGCAGCCGGCGCCAGGACGTGACGGT
The DNA here is from genome assembly GCF_044453545.1 of Streptomyces sp. NPDC051664. Taxonomy (NCBI): domain Bacteria; kingdom Bacillati; phylum Actinomycetota; class Actinomycetes; order Kitasatosporales; family Streptomycetaceae; genus Streptomyces; species Streptomyces sp. NPDC051664. The sequence goes on from NZ_JBITCU010000012.1 coordinate 141,145, forward strand.
GGGCCGTCTGCGCAACAATGCGCGACGCTCCCGCTCGGTCATTCCGCCCCACACGCCGAACTCGACGCGATTGTCCAGCGCATCGGCCAGGCATTCGGTCCGCACCGGGCATCCGGTGCACACCGCCTTGGCCCTGTTCTGCGCTGCCCCTTGTACGAACAGTTCATCCGGATCGGTAGTGCGGCAGGCTGCCTGCGCACTCCAGTCGGTTACCCAGCCCATCACGGCGCCGTCCTCTCCCGAATCGAGGCTCCCCCACGGCGGTAGCGGCATATTCACCGCTGCCAGTTGAGGACGTTACGGAAAGTGGTGACAGCGCAACACCCCCTTCGGGCCCAATCTTGAATGGCCCGAACGGACTATGCGTACGCGGCAGATCACCCAGGGGAGTGAGGTGGCGACATCCGTCACTATCCCCCTAAAATCGGGACAGTTTGCCTGGCTCACAACGGACGTCCGATGACACACCAGGCGAATTCGGGAGCGCCTCGGGTCGCGAACGGACCAACGCCGGGTCATGCACGGGGGTTGATACGGAACGGGACTGCTGTGACAGTTGTGAGCAGCTTAGGCCAATGCATATACGCGTGTCCGGCGAATGAGAACGTAGGCTGCCCCCATGCCAAAGAACCGCTCGGGCGGGGGTCTCACCGCGACCCAGCAGGCCGCCAAGTTTCTCGGTGTCGCCGCACTCTCCGGAGTCGTGCTCGCGGGCATCGCGCTGCCGGCCGCCGGGGCACTGGGGCTCGCCGCCAAGGGGACGGTCGAGGGATTCGACGAGATCCCGGCCAATCTCAAGACGCCGCCGCTGAGCCAGCGCACCACGATCCTGGACAGCAAGGGCGGCGCGATCGCCACGGTCTACTCGCGCGACCGCACCGTCGTCCCGCTGAAGGACATCTCCCCGTACATGCAGAAGGCGATCGTCGCGATCGAGGACGCGCGCTTCTACCAGCACGGGGCAGTCGACCTCAAGGGCATCCTGCGCGCGATGAACCGCAACGTGCAGTCGGGCGGGACCACGCAGGGCGCGTCGACCCTCACCCAGCAGTACGTGAAGAACGTCTTCGTCGAGGAGGCGGGCGACGACCCGGACAAGGTCGCGCAGGCCACCCAGCAGACGATCGGCCGCAAGGTCCAGGAGCTGAAGTACGCGATCCAGGTCGAGGAAGAGCTCGGCAAGAACAAGATCCTGGAGAACTACCTCAACATCACCTTCTTCGGACAGCAGGCGTACGGCATCGAGGCCGCCTCCCACCGGTACTTCTCCAAGTCGGCGAAGGACCTGAAGCTGGAGGAGGCCGCGCTGCTGGCCGGCCTCGTGCAGTCGCCGAGCCGCTACGACCCGGTCAATGACACGGAGGAGGCGACCAAGCGCCGCAACACCGTGCTCCAGCGCATGGCGGATGTCGGGGACATCTCGCGGGCCACGGCGGAGAAGGCGCAGTCGACGCCGATCAAGCTGAAGGTCAGCAAGCCGAAGAACGGCTGCATCACCGCCGTCAGCGGGGCCGGTTTCTTCTGTGACTACGTGCGCCAGGTCTTCCTCACCGACCCGGCCTTCGGCAAGACCAAGGAGGACCGCGCCAAGATCTGGAACCGGGGCGGCCTCACGGTCCGCACCACGCTCGACCCGCAGGCGCAGCAGGGTGTGCAGGACTCGATCAAGAGTCACGTCTACAAGACGGACAAGGTCGCCACCGCCGTGACACTGGTCCAGCCGGGCACCGGCAAGATCATGGGCATGGGCCAGTCCAAGCCGTACGGCCTCGGGCAGAACGAGACCCAGTACAACTACTCGGTCAACAAGGACATGGGCGGCTCGAACTACGGCTTCCCGACCGGATCGACGTTCAAGCCGTTCCTCGCCGCCGCGGCCATAGAGGGTGGCACTCCGGCGACGCAGATGTACCCGGCGCCGTACGAGATGGACTACCCGGACACGGTCCGGACCTGCGGAAAGCCGTGGGTCAACGACAGCGTGCCGAGGTATCACCTGGAGAACGAGAGTGAGTCGGAGGAGGGACCGTACGCGCTGAAGGAAGCGATGGAGATGTCGGTCAACACCTACTTCGTCCAGATGCTGCAGGACATCGGCATGTGCCCGGTCTCGAACATGACCGACAAGCTGGGTGTGGTGCAGGGCGACGGCACCAAGCTGCCGCAGAACCCGTCCACGCTGACCCTCGGCTCCAACGGTCTCTCGCCGCTGACGATGGCCAGCGCATACGCCGCGTTCGCCAACCGCGGCACATACTGCACGCCGATCGCCATCGAGTCGGTGAAGACGGCGAACGGCGAGTCCCTCCCCGTACCGAAGACCACCTGCACGCAGGCGATGTCGCAGACGACGGCCGACACCGTCAACACCCTGCTGCGCGGCGTGGTCGACTCCGGTACGGGCCGTGAGGCCGGCCTCGAGAGCCGCGACAACGCGGGCAAGACGGGTACGACCGACGCCCGTAAGAACGCCTGGTTCGTCGGCTACACGCCGAACATGTCCGGTGCGGTCTGGGTCGGCAGCCCGTCCCAGAGCGTCGAGATGGAGCAGATCACCATCGGTGGCGTGTACCGGGACAAGGTGTACGGCGGCGAGGTCCCCGGACCGATCTGGCGCGACGCCATGACGAACGCCCTCAACGGCCAGCCCGCACCGCCCTTCACCACTGTCGACATCCCGGACCCCCCGAGGGACGAGGGCGACGACGAAGGCAGGGGCCGGGGCAGGGACCGGCACGACAACTTCGACGACGGCAAGAACAAGCCCGGCAACACCACCCCGTTCCCCGGCATCACCATCACGCCGGGCACGATCGGCGGAAACGACGGGACCCCCCGCGGCCAGACCAACGGCGGCCAGACCGGCCCCTGACCTCTGGACGCAACACCCGTCCACGCAGAAGACAGAAGGCGGGGTGGACCGGAACATCCGGTCCACCCCGCCTTCACGCAGGTACGGAACTGCAGCCTCAGCCCGCGAGGAGCTTCTTCACCGCGGCCGCCACCCGTCCGCCGTCGGCAAGCCCCGCGACCTTCGGGTTCACAATCTTCATGACGGCGCCCATGGCCCGCGGCCCCTCGGCGCCGGCGGCCTTCGCCTCGTCGACTGCCGCCGCCACGATCGCACCCAGCTCGTCGTCGCTCAGCTGCTTCGGCAGATAGGCGTCGAGCAGCTCACCCTCCGCCCGCTCCCGCTCGGCCTGCTCCGTCCGGCCGCCCTGGGTGAAGGCCTCGGCCGCCTCGCGGCGCTTCTTCGCCTCCCTGGCGATCACCTTCTGCACCTCGTCGTCGGAGAGCTCGCGCGCCGTCTTGCCGCTGACCTCCTCCTTCGTGATCGCGGTGAGGGTCAGCCGGAGCGTGGACGAGGTCAGCTCGTCACGCGCCTTCATGGCCGTCGTGAGGTCTTCCTTGAGCTTGGACTTGAGCGTGGTCATGTGCTGATTGTGGCAGGTGCGGAGTGCGGAACGCCCGCCGGTTTTCCGCGGACCGCACGGTGTCTGCGACGATGGGCGCATGCGCGCACGCTACGGAGTACCCCTGAAAGTCACGGCAGTCGGCGCAGCGGTCGGCGCCGCCGGTCTCGTCTACGCGGCAGGTTTCGAGGCCCGGTCGTTCCGGCTCCGCCGCGTCACGATCCCCGTACTCCCGCACGGGGCACGTCCGTTGCGCGTACTGCAGGTCTCCGACATCCACATGGTGAGCGGCCAGCGCAAGAAGCGCGGCTGGCTGCACTCGCTGGCCGGCCTGCGCCCCGACTTCGTCGTGAACACCGGCGACAACCTCTCCGACCCGAAGGCCGTGCCGGAGCTGCTGGACGCACTCGGTCCGCTGATGGAGTTCCCGGGTGCGTACGTCTTCGGCTCCAACGACTACTACGGCCCCAAGCTCCGCAACCCGGCCCTATACCTCCTCGAGAAGACCCGGGGAAAGCACGGTCTGAACGGGAATGCCCCGGCGGTCGGCGTCGTGCACAACCCTTGGGAGCCGATGCGCGACGCGTTCGACGAGGCCGGCTGGCTGGGGCTGAGCAACACCCGCGGCCGCCTCAAGGTCGACGGCCTGGAGATCGCCTTCACCGGCCTCGACGACCCGCACATCAAGCGGGACAGGTACGCGGAGGTCGCGGGCGGCCCGGAGACGGGCGCCGACCTCTCGATCGGCGTGGTGCACGCCCCGTACCTGCGCTCCCTCGACGCCTTCACCGCCGATGGCTACCCCCTGATCCTGGCGGGCCACACGCACGGCGGCCAGCTCTGCATCCCCTTCTACGGGGCCCTGGTCACCAACTGCGACCTGGACACGGACCGGGTCAAGGGCCTCTCCAGCCACACGGTCGGCGACCGGCGCGCCTACCTCCACGTCTCGGCAGGCTGCGGCACCAACCGCTACACCCCGGTCCGCTTCGCCTGCCCGCCCGAGGCGACCCTGCTGACGTTGACACCCCGCGACTGACGGCACGCGCCGCCTCCCGGGACGTGGCGCGTGCCGGGGCAGAAACCGGATTTCGTCTCCGGGCGTGGGTGGGCTAAAGTAATCGATGTCGCCAGGACACCGGCGGCGATCGGGGTGTAGCGCAGCTTGGCAGCGCGCTTCGTTCGGGACGAAGAGGTCGTGGGTTCAAATCCCGCCACCCCGACAGCTGAAACAGCATGACAGAGGGCACGTACTGATTTCAGTACGTGCCCTCTGTCATGCCTGGGGGGCCAAACCGGGGGCCAAAGGCTTTTGATCAAGCCTCGCTGTCGGAGCGCGTGGCCCCGAACTCGAAGATCTCATCCATCGCCTCAGCCCCCTGCGTGATCACGGGGCGGAGCTGTTTGCGGTAGACGGCCTCTGTCGTTGCCTGGCTGCTGTGTCCCACCAGCATCGCGATCCGTTCCAGCGGAATGCCGTGATCGGAGAGCAGCGACACGAAGCTGTGCCGGAGCTCCCGAGGCGTCCACTCTGGCTCAAGGCCTGCCTTCACCACGATGGCCCGGAAGTCGCGGCGCACGTTGGCGGCGTCGAGAGGCTCGCCACTTCTGGTGGTGAAGACGCGCCCCGCGGGGCTCCACTCGATCCCATGGGATGCCCGCTCCTGCTTCTGCCAGCGCAGGTGCTCTTCGAGGACTTCCACAACCTGCTTCGGCAGGGCAATCGTCCGCCGGCTCTTCCGGGTCTTGGTCTCCCCGTGCCGTCGAACAGATCGCCACACCGCGACGTGCGGCGGGACCCCGTTCTCCGTCGCGAGATAGACGTGGTCCCACGTGAGTGGGCGAGCTTCCTCCGTGCGGACCCCACTCAGGAGCGAGAGCACGAGGTAGGCATACAGCCGCGAGCCTCGTGCGGCCACGAGAACCGCTTTGGCTTGCTCCAGGTTCAGCGCCTTGCTCGGTCGCCCCGGCCGCCCCTCTGGCACGGTGACGAGTGCGGCTACGTTCCGCACCGCCTTGTCCCGTCGCTGCGCGTGCTCGATCGACCGGCGCAGGACGGCGAGGACATCCCGAAGCGTTCTGGTAGCCAGCTCTTCGGCCCGTCCCGTCAGCCAGTCGTCCACATCGTCGGCACTGAGATCTTTCAGCTTCGCTCGGCCTACGAACGGGATCAGATGCTTGGTCGCGAGCGTGCGGTTCTTACCTACAGTCTGCTCGTCGCGACCCTTCAGCCCCCGCTCAAGCCAGTCGTTCACGGCATTGGCGACCGTGTAGTTCGCGGGCGTGCGCGCACCGGCCTCGACTTCCTTCTTCAGCTCTCGGATCTTGCCGCGTACCTCGGTCTTGGTCTTGCCGTACACCTTGGGCCGCAGGCGTTTGCCGTCAGGCGCATATCCGAGCGAGACGGCACCCACGAACCGGTTCTTCGCCCCATCCCAATAGATCGTGTCTTCACCGTGCCCCGCCCTACGAGCGGGCTTCGGATTCGTCGTCACTCCGGTTCTTCCTTTCATGGGTGAGGCCGCGCCAACGTGGCGCGGCCTCGGGAAGGGCTGAGATTCAGGCGGCGGATTCGCTCTTGAGGAGTTCGATGTACTCCTCGACGTATTCCGTCGGGACCAGGCGGCGGCGGCCCACCTGCACAGTGCGGAGGCGCCCTCGGCGGATCTCTTCGTAGGCGGTGGAGCGCTTGACCCCGAGCATTTCGGCGGCGGTTTCCACGCGGTGGAGTCGGCGTTGCGGAGTAGATGCGGTCGGTGCCGTGGCCATGGAGGCGTTCTCTCCTTCAGCGTGCGTCCGAGCGGGGCCTGGGGCCCCTTCCTGTCAGGTCCGCTACCTCCGCTACCTCCGCTACCGCCCTGGTCAGGGGCATGATCGAGGTAGCGGATAGGGGTAGCGGTAGCGGATGAATCCGCTACCGGCCCCGACTCTTGCGGGCACGGGACCGGTAGCGGGTAGCGCTTAGGTAGCGGACGGGAAGAGGGTTGCCGCTACCGTTTCCGGGCCGCTGACCTGCGAGGTAGCGGAGGTAGCGGAGGTAGCGGCTCCTGAGGGGGGTGGGGGGCAGTACCGCTGCCACGCGTCGTGGAGATCGGCGGCGTAGTAGCCCTTGAGGACGGTCCCAGCGGACTTGATGTTGCGTGCCTTGAGGGGGGTGTTGTCGGTGGTCATGTACTCGCCGAGCATCTTTGCCAGGCTCCGGGAGTCGAGCGGCCGGCCGCTCATGTCCGCCCATGGGGCTTCGTCCAGCGCGCACAGCCGGTCCAGGATGGCGACGGTCGGCATGCGGTCGATGCCCGCCATGACGTGGTCCCGTAGGTCGGTGAGCAGGCGGATGCCGAGACTGCCCTTATCGTCGGCCCTGGCCGCGTTGACCAACTCCATGCACGCCGTGCGGGCGCGCTCGGGCCAGTCACCGCCCGCCGCGTCCGCGACGGACAGCAGGGGCTCCCACACATCGGCGGGCCGGTCGGTGACACCGTCGGGCATCTCGGGCCACCTGCCCGCGATGTCGTCGCGGACCTGGTCGGCCCACTGAGCAAGCCGGTCCCGCAACTTGTGGCCCTCGGCCTCGTGCAGTCGGGCCCGGAACGGCTCGGCTTTCTCGTTCCTCGCACGTCGCCGCATGCGGATGATGACGGACCGAGTGGTGATCGTGTCCGGCAGGTAGCCGAGCCCGGCGACGGACACAGCGGTGTAGGAGGGGAACTCCACAACCGTCTGATTCCCTCCGTCCCCGATGCACCGGTAGGTGACCCCGGAGCGGCGGTGACCGGCATTCAGGAACCCGCGGAGCTCCTCGTTGTCCCCGGCCTTGGGGCCGAAGACGGTATCGATCTCGTCGAACAGGATCGTGGGCCGTCCGGCCGGGTCGGAAACAGACCGGAAGAGCGCGGCGGCCCGCGCGTTCACCGCCAGCATCGGACGCGGCACGAGAGTCTCCACCACCTCCAGCGCACGGGACTTGCCCGAGCCCGGTTCCGGGGAGAGGAACGCGAGGCGGGGGGTGGAGTCGAACGCGTCCAGGAGGTGGGCGTGCGCGTCCCACAACGCGACGGCCACGTAGGCGGCCTCGCGGGGGAACACGTTGAACCGGCGGTGGAACTGCTCCACTTCGCCGAGCAGCGCGGCCCCGTCGATGGGTGCCGTGGTCTGTGCGGGGGCAGTCATGCGGCGTTCCTCCTGGCGTGGTCGGGGGCGTCGTGCGGGCACTGTCCGACGCGTACGCGGGTGGTCAGTTCGGTGACGGCCTTGCGGCCGCGGGCGCGCTCGTGGTGGCCACAGGCACATAGCCAGTCGGCGATCGGGAACCCGCCCCGCTCCAGTCCTCGGAGATAAAGCCCGGGGCGGAAGCCGGTCGGGGTGGGCGTGCGCGGTTCAGGGAGAACAGCAATGGGGACGGCCTGACGGCCGACGACCTTCAGCGCGCTACTGCCGGACGTGGACGGGGCCGGTTCGGCGATGCCGGGGCCGGGAGGGGTGGCAGGAAGGCTTTTCAGGTCCCGGCGTTGCTGGGGGCTCATGCGGCGGTCTCCCTCGGCCGGCAGGTCCGCATGGACCAGTTGAGGGCGCTGCGCACGGTGGAGCGGCACTCGGCAGCCGACAGTCCGGCCGACTCACCCGCGACCTGAAAAGCCTGCTCCACCTCGTGCCGGGGGAGGTCGCCCCATGCGACGAACCGGCCCACGGCGCGGGCGCTCCTGAGCAGCTGCTCGTTGCGGTCGCCCTCCGGTGCGGTGGCAACAGCCACGGTCTCGCGTTCCAGGGCGACTTCGGCGGCCCGGTTGCCGCACCGGGGCACGTGGATGCGTACCGGCTGTGCGGGCTGCGGGGCTGGGGTGAGAGCGGCCAGCAGCCAGGCGGGGAGTTCGGCTGCGGGGGCGGGGTCGGTGACCTCGTATGCCTGGCCGTTGACGGTGCTGCCGGGGGCGACGACGTTGCCGCCCCATGCCCGGGTGTCGATCCGCTTGGCCAACTTGCCCTTGCTGCTGGGGAGCTGGATGCCGGGTGGAGTGGTGAAGTACAGGTGCATTCCACCGCTCGGAGTCCGCACCCGGTAGGTGATGGGGACGGCCTGCCCGGCGCGCTCGCAGAGCGCCTTGAAGGAATCCACACCGCTAGGTGTGTCCGCATCGTCTTCAGGCTTGGGCATGTCGAGGTCCACGACGACCAGCCCCGACGGGCCCGGCGCGAGACCGACGTTGAACGGCCGGACCGCCCACGCACCACGGATGCGGTCAGCGTCCAGGGTGGCGCGCTGCTCCCACTTCTGATGACCAGCCGCACAGGCCCCGGTGCCGTTGCAGTGGTCCTCTCCGTGTAGTGCGGGGGCTTTGCCGCCGGGCCGCAGCGGGTGGACGTACCAACCGCACTCAGCGGCTTGTAACGCTGCATCGAGCAGCACGGTGTTGGGGTCATGGGTCATGCTGGATGTCTCCAGTTCTGTGAGAAGCACTGGCAGACGAGGGCGGCCCCAAATCATTGGCGTGAGATGAGGGCCGCCCTCGGTCAGTTGTGGAAGCGGTTGGAGTGGGGGTTCTGGTCGCAACAGTCCTCGGCGCACACCTTGTGGACCGGTTCGCGGTCGTGGGAGCGCATCGGCGTGGGCCTGCCGCAGAGCGCGCAGGGAAGGTCGCGGGACGCGTCGAAGTGCCGGGCGTCGCGCCAGTCGAGCAGCGGCATGACTGACCTCCTTGGGTCAGGCGGCCTCGTCGGCGGTGAGCCCACCGTCGTCGGTCTTGCGGAGGGCTCCTGTGGACGTGAGGGCCTTGATCTCGCGGGAGACGGTGCCCTTGTTGATTCCGGTCCGGTCGGTGATGTCCCGCAGGGTGCGAGCCCCGTCGTGCACGGCCTGCAGGACCCGGTCTCGGTTCGTCTCCGTGCCGGCGGACACCGGTGCAGCCGGCTCCTTGACCAGGTGCAGCGGGCTTGCGGCCGGCTTGGCTGTTCCGCGCTGCCAGGTGGGGCGTGCTGGCAGGGCGATCACGTCGGCCGGGGAGAAGGCCCGGGTCATGATCGGGTGGGGCTTGGCCCTCGGTCCGGAGCGCAGCATCGCGACTCCGGGCATCGGCAGCTCGTGGGCGTGCCAGCCGCGTTCGGTCGCGTCCTCTCCGAACACGACGCGGGACTCTGCGGACGTGCTGAGCGCGAGCGCGGCCCGGTAGGTGATCTGCGCGCTGATCTGCGGGTCGATGCCGCCCTTGGCGTCCATGGTCGGCTTCTGCGTGGCCCAGATCAGGATGATCTCAGCGGCCCGGGCCATCCGGGCGAGCGTCGAAAGGTTCTCCATGATCCGTGACCAGTCGGGGTCGCCGGGTTCGTCCTTGGTGCCCTTGACCCGCGTCTTGCGGGCCATCGAGATGACCTCGGCACCCTCGTCCACGAACACCGTGAGTCGGGGCCGCTCTGCGCTGATTTGGATGACGTCCTGACCGCGCGGGATCAGTTCCAGTCGCTCGTGCATCTCCGCGACCAGTTCGTCGGTCACCTCCAGGACGTCTTCCGGGCTGATGGCCGTGCGGGCGCGGTGCTCCCAGTTCAGGGCCTCCACTCGCTTGGGGTCGATGACGATCAGGCGGTGGTCCACGGGCTCCGACCCCTCGGCGAGGAGGGCGCGGGTCGACCAGCTCTTGCCCGAACCCGACGTGCCCGCGATCAACATGCGGCGGCCGAGCGGGACCATGACCGGCTCGCCGGTGATGGTGTCGATGCCCCACGGTGCCCCGGGCGTCCAGCCGTTCAGGTCGATGCCGTCGGCCGCGCTGCGGGTCCGCAGCGTGATCGTGGCCCGGTCGCCGTGACTGCCCGAAGTGATCTCCATGCGCAGATCGGTCCGCGCCCCGAGCAACGCCCGGATCTCGTCCGCCTTCGCCCGGAAAGTCTTCGGCGTCCACCGACCATCGAGGCGCACGTGCGAGACCAGCCCGGCCGGGGTGAGCTTCGCCGGGGTGGGCACGGTGCCGGACAAGCCGCGGGCGTCGGCGTTCTGCACCCAGAACGACGGGTCCAGCCTCGAGGCCAGGCGCCGCTCCTCCGCGCTCATGCCGTCATCGAGCCGCACCGACGGCTGACGCCGCCCCAGCCACAGCCCCGCGACGTTCAACCCGATCAGCCCGGCCGACACGGACGCCGGCCACAGCGTGAGCGCGTGCCCAGCCTCCGACATCAGCCACGAGGCCAGTGCGCCCGGCACCATGTGCGCGGCGTGCGCATGCACCGCGCGGGCCGCGAGAGTGGCCGGGTAGTTCTTCCGCGCCGCCTTCAGCACGGACCGCGCCTGACTGTGATGCTGCCGCGCGGCCTTGTCCGCCGTGCGCGCGGCCCGACGGGTCGCGGACAGCGGGTTGTTGGACGCCTTGCGGGCCGCGCTGCGCTGATTGCGAGCCATCGCGGCAGTGGAGCGGGCGGAGTTGTGCTCCCGCTGCGCCGCCATGAGCGCCTTGAGGTTCTCCGGGGTCCGCAACTGCGTGCGTCGCTCCGCTTCGCGGTCCCAGCGGGCGGCGAACGGCACGCACGTCGGCGCGAGCGCGTCCAACGCTGTGTTGGTTGTAGTGGCGGTGGTCGACCATGCTTGCTTCCAGTCCACGAAGAGTCCTCCAAGACACGTGGATGAGGGCCGGTGCGCCGTTGCGTGGCGTCACCGGCCCGCCCGAATTGCGGTAGTTGGTGCTGCCGGTTGCGTCGACAACGCCGGTTGAACCCCCGCAACCGCCTGTGACCTGCGAAGTTGCGGAGTTGCGCCGTTCCGGGAGGGGGCCCCTACGCGCACGCGCGCGTAGAGGGGCGGAAACTGCCGTCACGCAGCGTCCCTGTGACGCCGCGAGCGGCCGTTCACGGCCTGCGGGGTCTCGACCCACACGCAAGGGGGGTCGGACACCCTGCGGGCCGCCTACGGCTTCCGCCCGTTCCGCGTGGGGCGTGCCCCATGGCTTTCGTCAAGGGAAGCCGGGCCGCCCGAGCTCGAAGTTCGGGAGGACTGATGCAGCCTGGACTCTGCATACTTGGCGTCGGTTGCCTGTGGGGGGAGGGCTGATGAGTGTGTGGGCGGAGCTTGGATGGCGCCTGATCTTTGGGACTGCCTCTTTGGTGGTGGCGCTCAACTACCGCGACGTTGCATGGCGTCTCCATCACTTCATGGCGAATACCGTGGGCGTCAGCCGGTTCCTGACACCTGCGACCGTCAGGGCCACCTTTGGTTTTCTCGCAGTCGCCTTGCTGGTAGAGCTCGCGGTTGGTCTGGCCCGGTCCTGAGAGGACGGGGGTCAACGCCCCTTGCGTCCCAGCCTCTTGGCGGCGGCCTTGCCGTCCGAGCCGCCCACCGACTTCACGACGCTCACCACGCCCCAGGCCATGACCGCGGCGAGGAAGGCGAGCATCGCGAGGTTCGCGGCGATGGCGGTGAGGACGCCGACGAGGAGCGGGCCGAAGTAGACGCCGGCCGCGACCGCCCCGGCGCCGACGCCGGAGCCGAGCGCGATGCGCTGGACCGTGCGGTCCGGCGGGGCCTGGTGGATGTGCTGGTGAACGATCTGTGGCGCGGCCTGCTGTGCGGGCATGACCGGCTGGTTGGTGTAGGTGTAGGTGCCGTCCGGGAGCTGGACGACGCGGGCGTGGATGGGCAGCGAATCCATGGTGCTTCCCTTACGGAGGGCCGCTAAGGTCGCGGCGTGGGGGGACTGGACGTCAAGCTGCGACTGAAGCCGTGCAAGTGGTGCAAACGGCCAATCAAGCAGCGCAGCTGGTGGCGGCCGAAGCGGTACTGCAACCGCTGGCACCACGCGAAATACGGCGTCACGTACCTCGTCGCGCAGGTGCTGGACAACCTGTAGCCGCTCAGTAAAAGCGCTGTTCCTCGTGGCTGATGCAGGTGCCGCACATGCCGAGCGTGGGCGGGATGCAGTACCCGGCGTCGGTGCGGCAGTTGGGGCAGGTACGGCGCGCGGTCATGGCCGCGTCGAGAGCGGCCCGGCGGCCAGGGGTCATGGGCCGGACGGGCTTGGCCAGGTCGATGCGGTACAGGTAGGCGACCAGCGGCCCGCGCCGACGACGCGGGCGCTTCATTTCGGCGGCGACGTCCTGCCCGCCCGGCCGCAAACCCATCGCACGGAGCTGACGGCGGGTCGCCAGACCATCCGGAGCAAAGCGCCACCGGTAGTGGGGAAGCGAAGCCATCAGGCCGACGCCTCAACCGGTCCGGCCGCACGCTCCGCCCGCAGGGTCTCGCGCAGCACACGAGCCTTCGCGGGAGAGGTACGGACCGCCTTGCGGATGCCCTCGGCGGTCAGGTCGCCGACCGTCCAGTCGGCAGTAGCCGATCGGGCCTCGTCGAGCAGTTCATCAGCGGTCCGGACCGGTCGGGCCGATCGAGCGGCGTCCGGCACACGGCCGGTCGCCCCGCGCGGTCGGGTCGACTCGGCCGCAACCGACCGCACCGGGGCCGGCTCGGTCAGATCGACGGAGACGGACGCGGGAAGCGCGGCGGGAGTCTCGGCCGCCGCGATGGGGGTGGGGGTCGACTCTTCCAGGTCAGCAGTAGACCGATTTGTTGATGTATCGACCCATTCGCTGATCGGGGTGGTCTCGATCGGTCGGTGGTGCAGCACCTTCGCGACCAGATCGGAGCCGAAGTAGATCGACCCGACCGGCAGTGACGTGGCGAGCAGCACCAGCGTCCAGTTCGCGGGGTCCCAGTCGGCCAGTCGACCCCAGTCGACCGATCCGCCGTGCAGCTCGGGGACGAGCCCGTGGACGTAGTTCAGGACGAGCGAGGCCAGCGTGTAGGCGGCCAGTACCCGCAGCGCGAACGTCTTGTCCTTGCCGACGAGCACCAGGGTGGCGATCAGTGCGAGCGCCATAAGGCCGTCGACCACGAACGGGTAGAGCGTCGCGGCGGTCTCGTCAGCGCCAACCGCGGTGGCGACGTCGCGCAGCGCGTTCCAGGAAACCCGGAAGGCCATGCCGACCACGGCCACCAGGGCGAGGACGAGCAGCGTTTTGCCGGTCCGGTTCATCACGCCACCGCCCCGGAGCCGGCGCGGTTCGTCAGCTCCCGGCGGGCGGCGAGCACCCGGCGGCGGGCCCGCCGGATACGTCGCTCGTCCAGCTCGTTCGCCTCGCGGTCCAGGGTCATGATCTGCGCGTCCAGCAGCTCGACTTCCGCCCGAATGACGGGCATCTCCAGCTCGATCGCGTCCAGCTCGGCATCCGACGGCTCACCATCGAGCGAGGCCGCCGTAACAAGGTCCTGAAGTGCAGCGATGTGCTTCATGAGTCGTTTTCTCCCTAGCAGGTGGTACGGCTCGAAAGTGGCCCCGGTGTTTGCCCACCGGGGCCGCGTGCCGTCTGCGGGTCGTTCGTGGCTACGAGCGACCACGGCGACCCGACACCGCAGCCCGCCGAAGAGGCGGGCCCGAGTGCCGGGCATCGTGAGCGCTGGTACTTCGGATCTCCGATTCGCACGGCGCTGTTCGCTCCGGGGAGGTCCGAGATCCCGGAGGTCGTCGCAGTCGGTGTGCCGTAGCGGTTCTTTAGAGCCGATGGCGTGTCCCCCACACGGAGGGGTGGGGCCCGGTTGTGACACCGGGCCCGGTCTCGATCGGCTGGTCTCCACTCGCCTCGGCCGGAACGGTCACGGCCGTCGTGCTGCGGTGGATCACGCTGTGGAGTTGTAGGCGTGACGCGATCGGCCCACTCCGAAAGTTCCGGATCGGGCGATGGCCACACCAAGAGACTGGACCGGTGGACCGGTCCAGTCAAGCGATGAAATTCGAGTTCCCGAGTAGCCTGATTCGTTGTCGCAGGTCAAGTGTCGTGACGAAGCATCAAAAAAGCTGGACCGGCAGACCGGTCCAGCTCCGATTTGGGTGCTTTTCTACATCGCGTAGGTATCCACCTGCTCGAAGAGGGAGGCAGGCGTGACGCCCTCTTCGCAGACCAGCGGGCGCCCTGCTTGGTCATGCGCCGTGTGCAGGAGAACCGCAACCGCGCTCCCCTCCGCGACCCCCAACCGCTCCGCCTCTACGTTGGTGGCCAGGCGCACGGTGGTGACATCTACTCCTTCGACCGGGAACCGTCCGGTCTGTCGACGGACGTAGCGAGTCGTCCCCTCGGCAATGGGAGCGGTGTCGGAGAGGCGGGGGGCCGCCTCTCCGATCTCGGGCGGGAACCACGCTTCCACGCAGCTATTCGGGCTTCCGTCTGGGAGCTGGAGGACGCGGACACGGCGGAGCGCCTGGACTCCCGACGCGAGCCCAAGAGCGTTGGCGACGCGCGTGGGAGGCGCGGCCCAGTCGGGAGTACCGATCCGGAGGAACGGCATCCCCCCCAAGATGCGCGCGGACCCGGCCCGGCGAGCGCCGGCGGGGCGCGCCACGGGTGTCTCCGTGACGACGAACCCAGTCCCCTGCTTAGCCACCACGACACCGTCGTTGCGCAGCACGTCCACCGCCTTAATGGCGGTCGCCCGCGACACGTCCCACTGTTCGGCCAGGTCGCGGCCGGACGGGATGGTCTCGCCAGGAGCGAATTCACCTGCGGCGATGCGGGCCCGAAGCGACTCAGCGATCTCCTCGTACTTCAGAACAGCCATGGCTTCCTCTACCTCGCACACTGGACTGGTCCACCGGTACACACGATACTGCGAGTATGTCGAATCTCGAATTGGCTCCCTCCGTGATGCGGTTCTATGGCGAGACAGTGAACGAGGACAGCCGCCTGCGCAGCTCGGCAGACGGACGGATGGAGCTGGCCAGGACTCAAGAGCTTCTCCGACGGTTTCTGCCCCCTGCGCCGGCCCGCGTGCTCGACGTGGGCGGGGGGACCGGGATTCATGCCGAATGGCTGGTGAAGGACGGCTACGACGTGACACTGGTGGACCCGGTGCCGCGCCATGTCGAAAGCGCGTCGGCCGTGTGCTCGGCGGCCGTGGGAGACGCCCGCGACCTGAGCGAGCCAGACGACAGCTTCGACGTTGTGCAGCTCCTCGGGCCGCTGTATCACCTGCCCGACGCCGAGGACCGGCATACCGCGCTGGCGGAGGCCCACCGCGTGGTGAGGCCGGGCGGGCTGGTCGCAGCGGCTGCGATCAACCGGTACGCCTCGCTCTTTGAGCACGTGACATACGCCCACCTCCACAAAGAGCGAATCCGCGACTCCGTCTCCAAGATCCTTGAGACAGCCGTCTACGACGGGGTGCGAGGGTTCACCCTGTCCTACTTCCACAGGGCTGAGGAATTGGCTTCAGAGATGGTGGCGTCCGGACTGACTGACGTGCAGGTTTTTGGGATCGAGGGCCCCGCGTGGTCGCTCGTGAAGGCAGCCGAGCAACAGCCGGGCGAGGGGCCCACGGATGAGCTGATTGCTTCGGCCATGGAGGCGGCACGCATGGCCGAGCCGTACCCCGAATTGCTCGCTGCCAGTTCGCATCTACTGGCCGTGGGGCGAGCACGCGATTAAAGCCACCCTCGACGTACTAGCACCCCGGCTAGCGGCTGAACCCACCGTTGACGAAGCACCTAGCAGCTAACAACTCGCCGCCGCGCGACTGCAGCCACACACTAGCCAGTGCGTTAAAGTGGGGCCGTGTCCACGTTGGTGGACACGGCCCGCCTCTCCGAGAGAGGCGGAAGACCACGAAGGGCCGACACCGGGTGCAACCAGCGCCGACCCTTCGCCAGGTGGTCTGACTATCGAGCCCGGCCGTCCATGACTCGGCCGGGCTCAGTCATGAGCACATGCCGTAATACGTCCGGGAACACAGTCACATCCAGTACTGCAGGATGCCGACCACCCACTCGATGAACTTCACGATCGCGGAAACCGCAACCAGCCCATCGAAGATTGCCTGACCCATGGACAGGCGTCTCTCTCGACGTGCGTTGTTGCGCTTGCTGCCGTTCGTCATCGCTGCCTCCAACTGATCCCATGGGCCCTGGGATTCAGGGCCTTCACCTCAGCGAGGCGAAGTATGTGAGGGACCGTTAGAAGCAGGCACCAGCATAGGCGATGGCCACGGCCTCGATCGACCAGGGACCACAACTTCTGGGTGGCTGGAACAATCCAACCACTAGATCTGGGGTTTGGTCGCGCATTCGGCCCTAGCGCGTGTCGCGCGTCCAGGGTGCTTGCCTTGACGCGCTTTCGCAGATATGGCCCATCAGATACCGCTGGTCAGCACCCCTCCACGCCCAGACCTCGGGGAACTCGGCACGAGGAGCGGCGGCAGCAGCTGCGTGACTCAAATACCGCAGGGCCCGCCCGCCGCAGTAGGCGCCCGGATCTGCGGCTCTCCACCCGAACGTGTGTTTGGCGCAACCTTTCGAAGTAACTACCGCGCCATCGGTCGCGCCCCATCCTCTGAAGGCACTGGAGCGCAAGGGCTTCCGTAGCAGGCAGGCGGCCCTCGCACCTGGTGGGCGGTGGCACCGTCACGGGCCCGGGGGCATCGTGGAGGCATGAGCGTGCCCGTCATCGTCCAGCAGATCAGTGTCGACGGCGGCCGCCGCGTATCCGTCCGCAGCGGGGGCGAGACCCACATCCTCGGCATCGCGTACAGCGACGTCGACGTCATCGAGTTCCTGCGCCGGGCCGGGCTTAATGACCCGGGTCTCCTTCTCGATGACCCTGCATGGGTGGAGTGGCGCGGCGGCCGGCCACACGAGTGGGTCGCCGCGTAGACACGCCGCGAAGACTCAAGTCCCCGCGGCTCCCGCCCCGAGCGAGCGCCGGCCTCTTCGCGCGAGCAGCCGCTCGGCGCCACGATGCTCCAGGAATGCACCCTGTTCAATCCGTTCGGCGGCCAGGAGCCGGGGCTCCTCGCCCCCGGCCGGGACCGTCGGAGAAGTAGTCGGGCCGGTCCCGAGACGGCGGCGCATCGTGCTCAGGGTCCCCGAAGGGGATCCCTTCGTCCTTCTCCCCGATTCGATCGTGAACCGAAGGGGGCCCATACCGGAGATCATCACGGCACGACTAGATCCCCGGGAGACGAAACAACGGGGCTCCCGGTCGGCGACGGGGTAGTTGGGGCAGCCGGGGTTTCGTTGTGGCCGGGAGTCAGTAGGACACCGAGAGCGGTGGCCACACACACCGCCGAGCTGATCGCCCCCACCAGGTCACCGCGAGTTCGGACACCACTAAGAGACCACGAGGTGTACTTGAAGACTCCGACGCCAATGAGAGTTCCGACGATGAGGAGCAACGCCGGCAGCGAGCCGATCTGGACAGTCAAGGCAGGGCCTCCTGACTCAGGGCCCGTCTAGCAGACGGGCGCGCTTGGCCCCTGCCGATGCACGGGCCTCGCCCCTTCGTGGGAGTGGCCCGGTCCTAGACAGCAAGAAAGCCCGACTCAAATCGAGTCAGGCTTCGTGTGGTGTCCCGAAGCCCACCCAGAAGAGGCTCGGGCATATCACCCAAGACGTTCTGGCGGGCAGGTCCTCGGACTTGGCCGTCCGAAGACGACGACACCGTTGCGGGACAGTTCCGGATTCACACCGGATTTCCCTGCTTCCAGGGCACAGCATAGCCCGCGCGAGGCGGCTTCGCCGCCGACTTCGTCGTGACCGGAACGGTCACGAGGCGCGCCCGCCCTGGGCGAGCACAGTGCGCCCCAGCCCGCGAGGGCGTGAGGGCATGAAGAGCCAGCGGGCGCGCTCAGGCCTTTGCTGGGGTTGCTTTTCAGACATCTTCAAAACTCACGGTCGGTAAGTCGACCGCGCGCTACCTCTACCTTTCTCGAAAAAAGTAGAGGCAACTAGAGCCGAATACCCGTCTTTTCGTAACTCAACGTAGCTGTTTCCAAACGTTGACAGCCGAGAGTCGCCGTTAGCGCCGCGAACGCACGTTCCAGTTGCCAAGGTCTTGCTACGGTCCGGAGGCAAGAAAACGCCCCCGATCGCGAGTACTTGGCGGTGCGTGCGATCAGGGGCCCAAGCCATTGGAGGCTCTCATGAGTGTCACCCTTGACCCCGGGGCTCTGTCAAACCCCATGCCGAAGCCATGGGTCGTTGGAGTAATTGTCATTGTGCTGGTGCTCTCGCCCTCGGTCGCACAGATCGCTGACGCCTACGCGAACGCCCCTGCTCTGGCATCTGTGGTGGCTGCTCTTGGTACAGCAGCGGCGTACCGTAACCAGGGCAACCGCACCTGCCCGCCTGCCGCCCGGTGAGCCCGTGAACCGGCCGGTCTGACCGTCACCGGCCGATGTGGCTAGAGCTGCGGATCAGAAGATCGCGGCGAGGCGACCGATGTAGCCCGCCTGGCCCTGGCCGGCTCAGGGGGCCAAACGGGGGGCCAAAGACAGCAGCTTTCCTCGTACTCCCATGGACGACTACGGACAGAGCCTTGCGCGCCAACCCTGGCACAACAGCAGGCGCACAAGGTCACTTGAGTCCGTAATTGCGTTCGGGACGAAGAGGTCGTGGGTTCAAATCCCGCCACCCCGACAGCTGAAACAGCAGGTCAGAGGCCCATTCGCTTGATCGCGAATGGGCCTCTTCCTTGTCCGGGGCGCAATCATCGAGGGTCGGACGAGGTCACGCCGGAACGGGACCGATGTCCGGGGTCGTGCGCATCTCCCAGGGCACCACCGGCGTGCCGGGCAGCCCCGAGACCGACGGCCTCTTCGGCGGCCAGGTCCGGCTCGCCGACCACAACCACAACGGCAAGGCAGATCTGGCCGTCCCTGCACCCCTCGAGAACGGTCGCAACGGGGCCCTGTGGACCCTGCTGGGCGCCTCGTCCGGCCTCACCGGCTCCGGTTCCAAGGTCTTCGGCTCCGACGACTACGGCCTCGCGAACGGATCGCGCCTCGGGGAGTCGCTGCTCGACCGAGCCGGGCGAGCGATTCCGGTTCGACCGGCCCGGCGGACCCCAGAAGGAATGCGGGAGATCTCCGAAGTGGTGCTGCACCCCGGGGACGGCGGCCCTGCCCGAGCCGCGCGGCCGTCCGTCCTACTGTTCCTTCTCCAGCCCCGACCGCAGTTGTACGAAGCCCAGTTCGGCCGCCCGCACCGCGTCCTCGTACACCTTGTCCGCACTCTCCCCCGCGTCGATGCGCCGCCAGTTCTCCAACGCCAGGATCCGCTGTACGGCGATGATCTGCCCCGCCGCCAGCCGGTCCGGTACGCCGTCGCCCAGCGCGCGGGCGAGCGCCGCCTCCGAGCGGCCCTGGTATCCGTACATGCGGGCCACCAGCGACGGTGTCCCGTACAGCATCCGGTGGAACGCCAGCACCTGCGGGTGATCGCAGAGCCCGGTCACCGGGTCGCGGCGCTCCAGGCCGTCCAGGAAGTGGCGGCGCAGTGCGTCCAGCGGCGATTCGTCCTGCCCGCAGGCCGCGACCACCCGGGCCGCCTCGTCCTCGTGGTCGGCGAACCGGTGCAGCGCCAGGTCCTCCTTGGCCGGGAAGTACCGGAACAGCGTCGGCTTGGAGATGTCGGCTGCGGCCGCCACCTCCGCCACCGAGACCTTGTCGAAGCCCCGCTCCAGGAACATGGCGATCGCGGCATCGGAGACCGCCTGGTACGTCAGCTGCTTCTTCCGCTCACGCAGACTGATCGGCGCCTGCGCGGCCGGCCCGGTTCCGGTCTTCTCTCCGCTCATGACCATGAAGGGTACGCCCTTGACCTCAACCGGACTTGACGTCCGAGAGTGATCGCACGGGCGCCGGACAGGCCGGTCGCCAGGTGACGGAGAGGTGTGATCCGCATGCGTGTGCCGCTGGTCAGGGAGCTGGGCGGCCCGGAGGTACTCGTTCCGGCCGAGATGCCCGACCCGGTGCCGGGGCCCGGCGATGTGGTGATCGACGTGAGCCACGTTGACACGCTCTTCGTGGAGACCCGGATCCGGTCGGGTGCGTTCAGTGACTGATCTCGACGCCTCCGGCGGCATGGGCACCCTCCTCGTGCAGCTGACGCACGCGGCAATCGCCCATGCCGCCGCGGTGGCCCGCGGCGACCGGAAGACGGCACTGGACGTACTCCGCGTCGGACAGCTGTACGTCCGCGATGCCGCGCAGCGTGATGCCATGCCGCGCCACCTCCGTACGGCCCTGGAAGCTGCGGGGGCCCGTGCGCCTGGCCGGACACGCACTGGCCGAGGCAGCGGCGGGACGGCTGCGTCCGGGGATCGGGCGCGTCTACCCGCTGGAGCAGGCCGCCGAAGCGCATACGGCGATCGAGGAGCGCAGCCTGCTGGGCAAGGTGCTGCTGAGCGCACGGGAGGAGTGACCGGTCGAGGCAGGAACCGGAACGCAGGAGAACGGCGCCCCCACTCCCCCGCCCATTCCGTCCTGCACCCCTCCCGCCCGTCCTCGGACCGGTGCCTCAACGCAGCAAGGTCTACACCGGCCGGTTCGCGGCGAACCAGCGGACGTACGCACCACCGACCTCCTGGACCGTCGGCACGCGGGGCAGCCCCAGTGGCTCCGCGGCCGCCGCCAGCACCTTCCGTATCCGTCGGGCCCCCTGCGACAGCAGCCGCCACTGCGGCTCCGGTCCCGGACCCAGGGCCAGCGCGGTGCGGATCACATCCGTGTAGACGGACTGCGCCCGCTTGTACGCGAGAAGCGTCGGCAGGTCTCGCTCCCATCCGTCCGAGCTGCCGGGCCGGGCGCACTCGACCGCGTCCCGCCAGATCGCCGCGATCCGCCACTGCTCCACCGCCGGGTAGCGCATCAGATGAAGGTGTGTCGCCAGGTCGTACAGCGGGTCGCCGACCATCGCCAGCTCCCAGTCGATGGTCCACAGATCGCCATCCGGATCGACGATGAAGTTCTCCCGGTGCAGATCACCGTGGATGAGGGCGAACGGGCGCGGCGTCAGTCCACCGCCCACCCGCCGCAGCCGGTCCAGTCCGTCGTCGCGGAGGCCCAGTTCCCGGAAGAGAGAGCCGTAGCGCGGTGCGTGCCGGCGGTAGACCTGGTGCTCGGTGAAGTGGATGAGGCGCATCAGAAAGGCAGTGGAGTCGTCGCCCGGGCCTTCGGGCCACCGACCCTGACCCGGGCCGTCCGCCCGGCTGATCCGGTATGGGTCGATCGAGACCAGTTCGCGGAACAGCAGCCCGAGTTGACGCACATGGCGCGCCGACAGCGGTCGCCCGGGAGGGCAGATCTCGCCGAGCGTCCGCCCCTCGATGAATGTGTAGAGGGAGACCGTCTCGCGCTCGACGACCGCGGGGATACGAGTGATGCACCCCTGAAGGGCCCGGACGAGTTCCTTCTCAGAGGGGAACCAGCGCAGATCGAACCAGAACAGCCCCGCCCGCGGATCCCGGCACTTCCACCAGGTCTGCGCGGTCGAACCGCCGCCCGCCGGAAGCGGAAAGGCGTACGTCTCGTGGTGGTAACCCTTCAATGGGCCCACCAGCAGGCTCTCGTCCGGGACGAGCGCGGCAGCACGCATCCGGGCCTCGGACGCCCGCGCCGGGGGCACCTGCCCCGCGTCCGCCCGGTCCGACGGCTGCGCGGCGACGGAAACCGGGAGCGCCGTCACGGGAGGGCCCGGCCCGTCGCGGCTGCCGTGCGCCTGCCGCGGGCCCCGCAGCCCGGTGCGGCCAACTCGTCACGATCCATACAAGGAAGGTACAACTTCCTGTTGTACTACCGCACTTGTGCCTGCAGCCCGTTCGCCGCATCGGCGAGCACCTGCATCGAGTCGAGGACGGGAACCGCTCCGCCCCGCGACAGCGCCATTCGCTTCTCGGGCTTGCGGTGGAACCCGATGAAGGGCATCCCGACCGCGTTCGCGGCCTGCCAGTCGGTGGCCGCGTCGCCGATCATCAAGTGCGCCGCGACCCCAGCTGCCGAGTCCCGCATGACCTCGTCCAGAGCCCATGGATTCGGCTTCATGAGCGCAGCATCCCCCTCGTTCCTGCCGATCACCGAGGAGGGTGCGAAGTACTTCGACAGCGACTCACGCTCGAGGTAGCGCTTGATGGCGTCCGGGTGGTTGTTGGACGCCACCGCCAGCCGCCGGCCCGCTCCGGCCCATGCCTTCATGAACTCCGCGGCACCCGGTGTCGGCTCGGCATGCTCGGCCGACTTGATCTCCCAGGCGGTGAGGACGCCCTGCATCTCCGAGGCGGCAGAGCCCCACGCTTCGGACGCGCCGCGGCGGGCGGTGCGCTCCGCGTAGCAGCTGAAGATCGCGTGGGGGTCGGTGCATCCGCGCACCTCGTCCACTTCCAGACGGTGCGATGCGGCGATGTCCAGCAACTCTTCGGCAATGCGGCCGGCCACACTGTCCTTGCCTTCATGGCCACCGGCGAAGAGCCGGGCGATGGGTCCGTCGAAGTCGAGCACGACGCAGGCGGCGCGGGACAGCAGGTCCGTCGCCCTCGCGACGGACACGGCCGGCAGGACCGTCGTGCTTCGGGGAGACGCAGGGGTGGTCGTGGCGTGCGACACGATCAGAAATCCGCCCTTGTGGCTAGTTTGTCCCAGTTCGAGTCAAAGAATGCCTGAAACGTGCGCACAATGCCGACTTGGTCGGGTGTGGAGTCGGCCGAGGCGCGATACGGAAAGAGGGTGGCCCCCGTACCGTAGGCGTCGTAGATCGCGACTTCCTCACGGTCCGGAGGGAGCGGGATGGTGCCCTCTTCGGTCACGTAGAAGCCCTGCAGCGCCAGTCGGCGGTTCAGAATGTACAGCTTCATCTGCGGTGCGAACGGCACCAACCGCACCTCGACATCGACTTCGGGCACGAACCCCTGGTAGCGGAGTTCGAACAGGGCCTCGCGGAGCATGGTCGCGTGGCTCTGCAGGATCCCCTTCAGCCGCCGCCGCACCCGCGGATCGTCCGTCCCGTCCACCGGGCGGGGGATGGCGAGATGAGGGAAGTCGCAGTCGGGGAGCATCAGCCGGGCCGTGATGCTGCGGGGCGGCCTGATCTCCCCGGTCATGATGCGGTTCTTCTGGTCGGACACCCGGGCCGCCAGCGACTCCGTGGTCATCGAGAAGACATCGAGCTTCACCTGCGTGGCCTCGAACGCCTCTTCCAGGTAAGGCTTCAGCAGCACCGGAGGAACGCGCTCCGAGACGACCGCCCACACGTCGTCGCCGTCGTCGTCCCCACTGTCGTCCCTGTTCTCGACGGAGGGGCTGTTGCGCTGCGGGACGACGCCGGACTTCGGCCCTTCACTGACGAACGTCCCGCTGCCCTGCCGGGTGACGATCAGCCCCTTGCTGCTGAGCAGCTTCAGCGCTTCCTTGACCGTCGCACGCGAGACATCGAAACGGTCCGCAAGCTGCTCATGCGTGGGCAGCCGGTCGCCGGGCCGCCACACCTCGCTGTTGATCCCTTTCAGCAGCTCATCGGCGATCCGCTTGTACTGATGCGCGCTGTTGCCAGCCGGAACAGGTTCATGGCTCGTCACCTCTCAACCATACAACTACCGGACACGCGACAGGAGATGGAGCTCGCAACCAACCGAATCGTCATCGCATAGTCATCAACTTACCTACACAACCAGACAAGTTTGCGAACTCCACTCCGCAGGGAACCATATCCACACGCCAACCAGTCAAATTCATAGGGGAGTTGAGTGGTTGCCGGGAGTCACAGGTATCGCGTCCGAGCGGCACAAAGGTGTGCGTGCGCAGACGCCCCTTCACCACCGGAGGAGTGACCGCCATGCCATTCATCACGCTGGGACTCGAGCAGTTCGTTCAGTGGAAGTACGGCCTCATGGGCACGGTGGGCTTCACCCTGCTGGCCCTGGGTCTCAAGACCGGCAGCCCCAACTGTGCGGGGGCGGGAGCACTCATCCTCGCGCTGCTCCTCGTCCCGACCGATTCCTGATCAGAACACATCCGGGCACCAGGCCCGTCGCCCCGCCCGGAACACCCTGTCGGCCACCGCCGCCGCACCCGGCGTGAGCTGCTCGACCCGGCCCAGCGCAGCCAGCCGCAGCGCCGATTCGTCGCCGAGGTAGAGCGTCCCGAGCTCCCGTACGTCCAGGGCCAGATCCGCGCTCCGCGTCGTCGGTGCGCACGAGGCGCCGTCCGGGGATGCGTCCAGGCGGAAGCGGCCGCCGGCGAGGCCCTCCGGGTCGTGGATCTCCAGGGTCAGGGAGGCCGGGGCCGCGTAGGTGCGGGCCTCCAGGGCTCGTACGACGTCCAGGACCCGCACCCACATCCAGTCCGCCTGCGTCACGACGCGGGCCGCGCGCGGGTCCGGGAGGAGAAGGGGGAGCAGGTCGTCGGGGGCGCGGTGGCCCGAGCGGACCGTGGTGATCCAGTCGATCGAGCAGACGAAATGCCACAGCGCCCGTTCCGCCGCCGGGGTCTCGGCGATCAGGCCGAGGACGGACGCCCGGTTCAGCGGTTGCTTCGCATCGCCCCACTTGTCGTCGGCGCGGTAGACGAGCAGACCGTCGACCGCCCCGTCCGCGTTGCGGTACACCGCGTGGAACGGTTCCGTCCACGATCCCGGCACAGGCACGTCCTCGCCGGTGTTCAGCTGCCACCAGCGGTCGCCGCGGCTGACCACGCCGTGCTGCCGGGCGCGCAGCCGGTCGTGCAGAGCCGGGCCGAGCTTGCGTACCTCCGCGCCGTCCACCAGGTCGATCCGACCGCCGCCGTCCGCAGCGGACGGGCCCGACCAGCGCGGGTCCAGGCCCGCCCGGGGGACGTCGATCTCCCACTCGGTGGTCCAGGCGGCCGGGCCGAACCCGTACCGCCCGTAGATCGGGTACTCGGCGGCGATCAGCGTGGCGACCACGTCACCGCGGTCCTTGGCCGCCGCCAGGTCCGTGGCCATCATCCGGCTGAGCAGCCCGCGACGGCGGTGCGTGGGCGACACCGTGACGTTGGTGACCGCGTCGGACGGCACCGTGGCGCCGCCGACCACCGTCAGCTCCTGCGCGAACGAGCGGAACGTCGCCACACACCGGCCGGCGTCGAACACCCCTTGGGTCCGGGCCAGATCAATGTGCGGGAGGCGGCTCGTGACCTCCCCCTCCGTCACCGTCGGCGGGCGCAGAAAGCCGGTGTTCACGGCGCGCAGCCAGTCGGGGAACTCCGATGCGGTGACGGGGCGGACCTCAATGCTCATGCGCCCCACGCTAGGCATGCGGTCCGTGGGATGTCGCCCGGTTTTCCGTCGCCACGGATCCGGTCAGAAAGCCGCCCGGATCTCGCCCACCTCCGCGCTGCCGCCCAGCAGCGGCGCCCGTCCGATCCGGTCCACCACCGGTGCGTCGACGCCGAGCAGCTCCAGCGACCTGGCCAGCACCGGGCCGAGCGCCCGGCCCCCGCCGTCAGTGATCTTGAACGCCAGCGCCCGGCCGTCGGGCAGCGCCACCGCCTGGACCGCCTCCGCGCCCATCTTGGAGAGCGTGCCCGGCACCTCGCGCATCAGCCAGGTGTCGGGCCGCCGGGTGCCCGCGACGTACTCGGGGTGGGCACGCATCGCGTCCGCCACCCGGCGTTCGGCGGTGCCCTCGTCCGCACGCACGAACGAGCGGAACGCCCGCGCCAGACCCACCAGGCTGATCGCCATCAACGGCGCCCCGCAGCCGTCCGTACCGACCGCCGCGACAGGTTCGCCCGCCGCCTCCTCCACCACCTGGTGGACCAGCTGCTGGAGCGGGTGCGCCGGGTCCAGATAGGTCGCCCGGTCCCAGCCGTTGAGTGCGCACACCGCGAGCATGGCGGCGTGCTTGCCGGAGCAGTTCATGGTGATGCGCTCACGGACCTGGCCCGCGGCGAGGTACGTCTCCGCCTCAGCAGGGTCCAGCGGCAGATCGGGCGGGGTCTGCAGATCCTCGGGCGTCAGTCGGTACTCGGCGAGCATCTTGCGTACGAGGTCGAGGTGGAACACCTCGCCCGAGTGGCTCGCGGCGGCCAGCGCCAGCCGCTCCCCGGAGAGGTCGAGCCCGGCCCGCAGCACGGCGGCGGCCTGCATCGGCTTGTTGGAGGAGCGGGGGAAGACCGGCGCGTCCGGGTCTCCGAGGGTCCGCTCCACACTGCCGTCCGCTGCCAGCACGACCAGGGAGCCCCGGTGGTGGCCCTCCACGAAGCCGGAACGTACGACCTCGGCCAGAACGGGAAGAGCGGGGCCGGCGGGCAGCGCGGGGGACGCCGGGGATATGAGAGGTGTGGAGGTCATGGGGGCGGCCTTCCGGGCGGGGCGAGTGACCCGCCCCGCCCGGAAGGATCGCTTCAGGCGAGCAGGTCGTCTACTTGTGCTTCCCCATCACGGTACCTGCGGGCGATCTCGGCGCTGCAATCGTCAGCGGTACGTTGCAGCTGGTGACGGCGGCGGGAGACCTGCTGCTCGTAGCGGACGAGCCGCCCCATCGCGGTGTACAGCTCTTCGTCGGTGCGGGCGTCGAGGTCGGAGAGTTCGACCTCGGCGAGCGTCTCGGCCGCCAGTCGGCGGAACTCGTCGCTGCGCGGTGTGGTGAGCGTGACATGCCGGGCGGAGGAACGGTGCCGGGACGGGGTGTCGGCGAGGATCTCGGAGAGCCGGTCCACGACCGGCGTCTCGGGGTCCCGGCGGCGGGCCAGCTCGGCCCGCAGGATGTCGATACGGCCCTGGATCAGACGGCGTACGTAACTGAGGTCGGCCTCGTCGCGCTGCGAGTCACGGCGCAGGCTTCGCAGCTCCGGCAGCTGCAGGGCGCCCAGCTCGGGCGGTGACTGCCCCGGCAGTCGCTCGTCGATGCCCGGACCGGTCCGCTGCACGGGTGGCCGCATGGCGCCGGCGGTGGTATCGGTACTGGTTGTGGCACGCGTGACCGGTACGGCACCGGCTGGGTGCCCGGCTCCATATGTACTCATGCTTTGTCCATCCCCTCGACCGGTGCGTCGGCACACCGCCTCCGTGCATCGTGCCATTCCGTACGGTGACTACGCAGGTGCTCTGTACCCGTTCAGCCCAAGATAGGTTGGTCTGTATGCGTGCAGTGATACAGAGGGTGTACGGCGCGAGCGTCACGGTGGCCGACGGCGCGGGCGACGGAAGCGGGCCCGCGGTGGTGGGCGAAATCGTCGGCGAGGGACTGTGTGTGCTGGTCGGAGTCACCCATGGGGACACCGTGGAGAAGGCGGCGCAGCTCGCCCGCAAGCTCTGGTCGGTCCGCATCCTGGAGGGCGAGAAGTCCTGCTCCGACGTGAATGCACCGCTTCTGGTGATTTCGCAGTTCACTCTCTACGGGGACGCCCGGAAGGGCCGCAGGCCCACCTGGAACGCCGCGGCACCCGGCGAGATCGCCGAACCACTGGTCGACGAGGTGGTGGCGCAGCTGCGGGCGCTGGGGGCGCACGTGGAGACGGGCCGGTTCGGAGCGGACATGCGGGTCTCGCTCACGAACCATGGCCCGTTCACCCTCCTCGTCGAGGTCTGAGCGGAGTCCGGCGGGGAGCCGGACGCGCGCACGGAGGGCCGCGGAAGATCTACGGCTCGACGACCGTCTCCTGGGCCGCAGCCGTGTCACCGGCGAGCAGTTCCGCGTCCACCGCCACGTTCCGCTTGACCAGCGCCAGTGCGATCGGGCCCAGCTCGTGGTGGCGGGCGGACGTGGTGATGAAGCCGAGCTGGCGGCCGTCCGCCCCGTCCGCGGCGAGCCGCACCGGCGTCCCGTGCCCGGGCAGCAGCACATCGCTGCCGTCCAGGTGCAGGAAGACCAGCCGGCGCGGCGGCTTCCCCAGGTTGTGCACCCGGGCCACGGTCTCCTGACCGCGGTAGCAGCCCTTCTGGAGGTGGACGGCCGTGCCGATCCA
Source organism: Streptomyces sp. NPDC051664 (assembly GCF_044453545.1). NCBI lineage: Bacteria > Bacillati > Actinomycetota > Actinomycetes > Kitasatosporales > Streptomycetaceae > Streptomyces > Streptomyces sp. NPDC051664. The sequence goes on from NZ_JBITCU010000012.1 coordinate 169,276, forward strand.
GCCCAGCTCGTGCGGGATGGTGCGGTGGTCGGTCTCGAAGCCGAGCCGGGGGCGGTGCGCCTCGACGCGCAGCGCCTCGTACGCCAGGATGCCGGCCACCGGGCCGTGCTCGGTGGCGTACTGCTCCAGGTCGGCGCGGGGCAGAAACAGATCGCGGCCGTGCGGCGCCTCCCGCACGACGACACCTTCCGGCACCTCTTCGATCGAGCCGGCCGGCAGGTGCACGACGGCGAAGTCCTCCGTACGGTCGGCGACTTCGACCTGGTAGAAGAACTTCATCGACTCCAGATAGGCGACCAGTTCACCCTGGGTGTCCGGTTCGACGTGCGCCCACACCGTCTCGCCGTCGTCGACGAGGTAGAGGGCGTGCTCGATGTGCCCGTTCGCGGTGAGAATCAGCGCCTCGGTGGCCTGCCCGGGGGCGAGTTCACTGACGTGCTGGGTGAGCAGCAGGTGCAGCCAGGCCAGCCGATCGCTTCCGGTGACGGTGACGACGCCGCGGTGCGAGAGGTCGACGAGGCCGGTGCCGTCGGCGAGGGCGCGCTGCTCGCGGAACAGGTCGCCGTAGTGCGCGGCGACGCCTTCGTCGCGGCCTTCGGCGGGAACGGCGCCGGGCAGGGACAGCAGAGGGCTCTTCATGCGACCAGCGTACGACTCGATTTACTGCTCGGAACCAGGAGCAGGCGCCGGTCCGGCCGCCGCCGCCTTCGTCGTGCAGTCCGCACAGCGTCCGAAGATCGCGAAGTGCTTCATATCGGTCTCGAACCCGAACGTGTCCCGCAGCTGCGTGGTGAACTCGGTGACGACGTCGACATCGGCCTCGATGACATTCGTGCAGTCCCGGCAGACCAGATGGATGTGGTGATGGCGGTCGGCCAGGTGGTACGTCGGTGCCCCGTGCCCCAGATGGGCGTGGCTGACCAGCCCCAGCTCCTCCAGGAGCTCCAGAGTCCGGTAGACCGTGGAGATGTTCACGCCGGACGCCGTCCTGCGCACCTCGCAGAGGATGTCGTCCGGCGTCGCGTGTTCCAGTCTGTCGACCGCTTCCAGGACAAGCTGCCGCTGCGGCGTCAGCCGGTAGCCGCGCTGCCGAAGGTCGCTCTTCCAGTCGGTGCTCACCACAGGCCCAGTGTAGGACCGGAGGAGCGCCCGCCCGCAGGCCGCACGACTACTTGGCCGTCCGGCTGCGTGCGGGTGGCGCGCCTACTTGAAGAACGCGATGCCGTCGTCCGGCAGGTCGCCGAGGCTCTTGGCCATCTCCTCGACCTCTTCGGGGGTGACGACCTTCTTCAGGTGCGCCGACATGTACGGGCGCAGCTCCACCTCGGGGGTGGCCTTCTCGCCGACCCACATCAGGTCGCTGTTCACATAGCCGTAGAGCCGCTTGCCACCGTTGTACGGGCCGGAGGCCGCGGTCCGGGCCACCGCGTCGGTGACCAGGTCGATCTGCGGCTTCTGGTGGGCGAGCTCGCCGTACCAGATCTCGATGACGCCCTGGTCGCGGACCATGACGACCTCGACCTTGCGGTGCTTGTCGATGCGCCAGTAGCCGGACTCGGTCTCCAGTGGCTTGACCTTGTTGCCCTCGGCGTCGAGCACCCAGGAGTGCGAGACGTATTCCAGGAAGTCCCGGCCGTCGTGGCTGAAGGAGACTTCCTGGCCGAAGTTGCACTTCTCGGCGCCGGGGAAGTCGGACACGCCCGCGCCCGTCCAGTTGCCGAGCAGGAAGACAAGCGGGACGAGGTCCGGGTGGAGGTCGGACGGGATCTCGATCATGAGCGGCTCAGACGATCTGTGAGGGGGTGATGAGCGGTGCGGACGCGGGTCAGCGCTGGCCCTGGTACAGCTTCTTCACGGTCAGGCCGGCGAAGGCGAGAACACCGACGCAGACCAGGACCAGCAGGGTGGAGAAGAATGCCTCAAGCACGGGAGCTCCTCGGACGAGCGATAACGAGCGGTATGGCGGCAGTACAGGGCCGGGCCCCAGCCTAATGGGTAGGGGCCCGGCGCGATGGTTCGGGGCTTGCCGAGGAAGCGGGGCTCCCCGGCGTGCGGATCAGCCCAGCAGCTCGTTCTGCAGGATCAGCGTCTGGCGGAACGGGATCTGCTCGGCGATCTTCTTGCCCTGCTGCGAGTGGATGACCAGGGCGAGCGTGTCACCGGCCTGGATGTAGGCCTCGTGGATCCGCCCCTTCCCGGTCTTCGTCTCGCCGAACGCGTAGACCACGGTCTCCGGCACCTTGCCGCCGGAGTTCCAGCTCTCGTCCATCTGCAGTTCCGTCGGCCAGTCGAGCGGTATGCCCGGGGTGCTGCTCACATAGGTGTCGTCCCGGAGCCCCTGGGCGTACGCCGTCGAGTTGAACTGAAGCAGATAGACCCTGGACCTCGTGCCGTCCGGCATGGTCCAGCCGCGCGCCGCGATGTGGCGCAGGGCCGAGTCGTCGAGCAGTTGCGTGAGCTCGCCGCGCTTGTCCTTGCGGAACTCGCTGACGAACTGCGCCGTGCTCACCCAGCCGCCCGTCAGCTTCTTGTCCGCGGTTGCTCCGGCCGGGGCGGGGATCAGCAGCTTCCGCAGGTCGGCGTGGTGGATCTCGGCGACATTGGCCTCGTTGAACGGGCGCGGCGAACCGGCCGGCAGCGCGGGCAGGCTGAGCTCCGGGTAGTCCCAGCGCCCGTCGCCCTCGGTGGCCAGGCCCGGTACGTCGGTGCGTTCCATCGAAGTGATGCCGAGGGCCGTACCGGTGCCGAGACCGCCGAGCACCAGCACGGCGGCGGTCCAGCGGGCGACGGCCCGCAGGACGCGGCGGGACGGCTTCGGAGCCGGTACGGGCTCCGCCACCGCGAGTGCCTGCTCGGGGACCACCAGGGGCTCGGTGGCCGGGGCGGGCTCGGCAGCCGCTGCGGGCTCCGTGGCCGGGGCGGGCTCCGTGGCCGGGGCGGGCTCCGTGGCCGGGGCGGGCTCGGCAGCCGCTGCGGGCTCCGCTCCCGTCGGCGGAAGCGCCTGCTCCGGAGCAGCGGGCTCCTCGGTCGCGGCGGTCGGTGTCGCCGTCTGCTCGGTCATACGTACTCCCCCGGGGACTCGATGTGGTCGAGCTGGTCCTTCACGAGATCGGCGACGTCGGACGCGCTGAGCGGCTTCGTGCCGTACGCGTCGACGGTGAGGAACAGCTCCCCGTCGTACGCGAAGCAGGACAGGGCGTCGAGCTTCGCCTTGGTCTGCGGCTCCCGGAAGCACCTGGCCTTCTTGTGGCCCTCGATCTTCGGCCCCTCGCGGAAGCCGCCGATGGTGTCCATCAGCTCCGTCTGGAAGCCGAACATGTCGTGGACAGCCCTCTTGTCCTTCATCTTCACGATCTGGATCTCGACCGTCAGATCACTGTCGTCCGAGGTGTACGAGCGCTGCGCGATGCCCTGCAGGTGGAGCCGGTCGATGCGCTGGTCCCGTTCGCGGCGCTGCTTGCCCGCGATCCCCCGGCCGCTCTCCTTCATCTGGGCCGTGGCCTTCTTGCCGCTGATCTCGTCGTCGTTTCCGTACTCGCCCATGTCCGGGCCGAGACGGTAGTTCTTGGGGACCGGCAGCACCAGCTTGCTGAGCTCGGTATCGGTCCTGCCCCGGCCGACGTCCCCGGCGGGGTCCTTGGCGGGCTTGGGCGCGCCCTCACCCCAGACCTTGGTGGTGACGGTGCGGTCGGCGCTGTCCACGGTGACCTTGGTGTAGGCGGCCGCACCGCCGACGGCGCCGAGGACCAGGACCGCGGGGAGCACGGCGAGCACCACGCGCCGGGCCCGGCCCTTCGGGGCGGCCGGGGCCGGCTCGGCGGCCGGGGCGGTGTCGGCGGGCGGGGCGGTGTCGGGTGTCATGTCGTCGTTCACAGCCGCTCCAGCTGTCGCTCGGCCAGGGTCCGGATGTCCTTCTTGCTGATCGGCACGGTGTCGAAGATGTTGATGTCGAACATGACGTCGCCGCGCTGGGCGATGGCCCGCGCCTGGTAGACAGGCAGGTAGCCCGGCTTGTTCACAGCCTTGTACAGGAAGTAGCGGCCGTTGCCGCTGCCCTTGATCGGATCGCCTTCGTTGCCTGCGCCGTCCTTGGCGTAGGGCATGTAACCCAGCTGATCGTTCGCATGGTCGGACGCCCCGAGCTCTGCGCCGGAGCGGAACTGCACGAGGCGGATGCCCACATCGCGGTACTGCCCCTGCGACCAGTTGGCGGCCGCGATCCGGCGGACGTCGGCCTCCGCGAGCGTCTCGAACATGTAGTCCTCGCTCTTGAACTCCCGCGCGTACGCGTCAAGGGACATCCAGCCCTTGGTCGGGAACGGGAACCTGGCGTTGCGCGCCCCCGAGGGCTTGCTGACGAGCAGCTCGCGCAGATCGCCCTCGGTCTTCCGCTGCCGGTCCTGCGACACGGGCAGCGGGGTCGGGACCTTGTCCGCGGGCAGCGCCTTCGCCGGGTAGGCGAGGTTCGGCTGCGACAGGGCGGCCAGCGGGGTCGGGGCGCGGTCGGCCTGCACGCCGTAACCGACGGCGGTGCCACCGGCGATCCCGAGCACCGCGGCGGCGGCGATCAGCAGTGCGGTACGGCCACGCGGCCGCGGCTTGACCGGCGTCACCGGCGCATCGGACTCGGCAACCGGAACAGTCGCGGGCCCGACGACCGGCTCGGTCACGGGCGCGATCATCGGCGCGGGCGCGGGCGGCTCCGCGGCCTGAACTTGCGCCTCGGCCTGCACGGGCGGCTCGGCCGACCCGTCAGGAATGGTGTCTTTCGGTTCCAAGAGGGTCCCCCCACGAGACCTGAGGCGCAGATTCCATTACCTGCGCACACAACTGACCCCTCACAAGGGGGTGGGGTTGTACCGGCGACGATTACAGTTCGGCATATGCAGAAGAAGCTCGTGATCAAGGTGACCGCAGGTGCCGACTCCCCCGAGCGCTGCTCACAGGCGTTCACGGTGGCGGCGGTCGCCGTCGCCAGCGGTGTGGAGGTCTCGCTCTGGCTGACCGGCGAATCCTCGTGGTTCTCGCTGCCGGGCCGCGCCGCCGAGTTCGAACTGCCGCACGCCGCACCGCTGCCGGACCTGATCGAGTCGATTCAGGCGGCAGGCCTGATCACCCTCTGCACGCAGTGCGCCGCGCGTCGCGACATCACCGAGAGCGATGTCCTCGAAGGCGTACGGATCGCTGGTGCCCAGGTCTTCGTCAGCGAGATCATGGCCGACGGCGTCCAGGCCCTCGTCTACTGAAGCAGCTGTCTACCGGCGCTTCTTGCCGTCGAGCTCGTCCCACCACTCGTCCGACTTCGGGTCGCCCGAGGGGTCGTCCCACCAGCGGTCCTCCGGCCCCCGCCGGTTGGCGACCATCGCCGCGATCGGCGGGATGACCATGGCGACCACGCACATCCCTATGGCGACAGGCATCGACCAGAGCCGTACGACGGCCCAGGCGGACACGAACAGGACGATGCATCCGCCCATCAGCAGGAAATAGCCGCGACGGCGCCGGGCGTACATGACTCAAGCGTAGGCCCGATCCGGGCGCACGCGAACGGCGTGGACGGCACCGCGGACCGCACCGCGCACGGGCCCGCGAACACCACCGCCGACACCACCGTGAACGGCGCGAAGGGCCGTACCCCGGTTCAGAAGGCGTCCAACCCCCTGGGGTACGGCCCTCCGGCCGATCTGTGTGCCGCGAATCAGACGGCGATGGCCACCTCGGAGAGGCCACCGGTCTGTGCGACGACTGTGCGGTCGGCGCTGCCGCCCGGGACGAGGGCGCGTACCGTCCAGGTGCCCTCGGCCGCGTAGAAGCGGAACTGTCCGGTCGCCGAGGTCGGGACCTCCGCGGTGAACTCGCCGGTCGAGTCCAGGAGACGGACGTAGCCGGTGACGGGCTCGCCGTCGCGGGTCACGCTGCCCTGGATGGTGGTCTCACCAGGCTTGATGGCCGAAGCGTCGGGGCCGCCGGCCTTTGCTCCACACATGGTGTTCTGTCCTTCTGGTCGGGGGTCGTGCTGGTCCAGTCCGTGCGGAGTTACTTGTTGGCGCCGAGCTCGATCGGCACACCCACGAGGGAGCCGTACTCGGTCCACGAGCCGTCGTAGTTCTTGACGTTCTCGACTCCGAGCAGCTGGTGCAGCACGAACCACGTGAGCGCGGAACGCTCACCGATGCGGCAGTACGCGATGGTGTCCTTCGCCAGGTCGACCTGCTCGGCCTCGTAGAGCGCCTTGAGCTCGTCGTCCGACTTGAACGTGCCGTCGTCGTTGGCGTTCTTCGACCACGGGATGTTGCGGGCGCTCGGCACGTGGCCGGGGCGCTGCGACTGCTCCTGCGGGAGGTGCGCCGGGGCGAGCAGCTTGCCGCTGAACTCGTCGGGCGAACGCACGTCGACCAGGTTCTGGTTGCCGATCGCGGCCACGACGTCGTCGCGGTAGGCGCGGATCGACTCGTCCTGGGCCTGGGCCTTGTACTCGGCGGCCGGGCGGGACGGGATCTGGTCGCCGTCGACCAGGTCGCGGGAGTCCAGCTCCCACTTCTTGCGGCCGCCGTCGAGCAGACGGACGTCCTGGTGACCGTAGAGCTTGAAGTACCAGAACGCGTAGGACGCGAACCAGTTGTTGTTGCCGCCGTAGAGGACGACCGTGGTGTCGTTCCCGATGCCCTTCTCGGACAGCAGCTTCTCGAAGCCGGCCTGGTCGATGAAGTCACGGCGGACCGGGTCCTGGAGGTCCTTGGTCCAGTCGATCCGGATGGCGTTCTTGATGTGGTTCTTCTCGTATGCCGAGGTGTCCTCGTCGACCTCGACGAGGGCGACCTTCGGGTCGTCGATGTGGGCCTCGACCCAGTCGGCGTCTACCAGGACGTCACTGCGGCTCATTCTGTTCTCCTCCGGGGCAGTCTGCGGCGAGATGGTGCGTGATGCGAGATGTACGGGGCGCGGTATTTGCGCGTACACACATGCACGGGGGTGGGCCCTGACAGTGGTCGAAGGGCCGGGAACGCGGGATGCGACGATCCAGCTCAGACGGTGCGACAGAGCATGGCGGCGATGCGGCACAGGTCTACTGCCCGCCGCTTCGTGAGATCCGCCTGTCGCTTCATGGGTCCGATCGTAGGGACGTACGGGCAGGCATGTCACCGTTGTGTCGCCTATTGAGACACGATCGTCCACAATGCGGGATGAGAGCAAGCTTGCCGCGCCGCGCGGGTCGGACCGGGGCCGATCGGGTCCCTCGGGCATCTACTGGTCGGACGCGTCCGTCTCATTATGTGGCGCAGTGGCTGTCAGGGCTCCTACCCAGCCGCGGCACGCCTTACGTATCGGGCCACCTATCCGCCGAGCGGGATGTCCGAACCCGTCACGGAGATCTCCAGGCCGTTCTTCGTCGGCTCGATCCTCTGCAGCTTCAGGCCGTTCGGCAGGGCCCCGATCTCCCGCTCGAAGTCGGTCTTCCTGCGCACCAGGCCTTCGAGGCCGGGGATGCCTTCACCTGGCACCTTGTCCGCGTGCACCCGGATGGTGCGGCCGTCGACCAGGCTGACGGTGGAGGTCACGCTGCGCGTGAGCGTGCGGCCGAGGATCTCGACGGCGCCGGTCACCTTCACCTTGCCGTTGCCGCCGTACTGGACGACGACGCCGTCGTCGGCCGCCTGCGTCAGGTCCTCGTACGAGACGGTCGCCGTGCCCGTGGCCCGGGCGGCGGTGGCACTGGAGAAGCCGTCGGCCAGCGTGACGTCGTGGAGTTCGGCGTTCATCCCGCTGATCCGGATCCTGCGGCCGCCGGCGTCGGTCTCGATGCCGGTGAGCTCGATGTCGACCTCGTCGAGCGAGGATCCGGCGACCTGCGTCAGGAACGGGAAACCCTTGATGGAGATGTCCGTCGAGTCGATCGTGGAGCCGGTGATCTCGACCCTGCCCTCGGCCTCCGACTCGGCGAAGTACACCGCCGCCCGGTCGACGGCGATGAAGATGCCGCCCAGAACCACCACCATGACCAGCAGTATTCGCAGTGCGCGCATGCCTGTTCTTCCCCCACCCTGCACCCGATCCGGCCGGACCCGCCCGGTGTCCGTGAGCCTACTGCGGCTGCACGGCACCCCCGGGGTGATCGACGAGCCGGGGGCCCTCCCCGGTTCCCGGGCCGATGCACAGGTATCGGACCGGGAGGGGCCGGGGCGGGAGGGCCGCAGGAATCATGCCGGGTCAGGAGAGGGCGCGGCCGATCAGATAGACGGCGGGCGCCGCTGCGGTCAGCGGCAGCGCCACACCGGCAGTCATGTGCACAAAACGTGACGGGTAGTCATAGCTGGCCACCCGCAGCCCGATCAGCGCGCAGCCGCCGGCCGCGAGCCCGAGGAGGGCACCCTTGGCGCCGAGGTCGGTGAACCCGCCTGCCGCGACACCGGCGCCCGCGGCGGCGAGCAGTGCCACCACGACCGAGACCGGTCCGGGCAGCGGCAGCGCGCGGGCGAGCACGGCGACCGCGACGGCGACTCCGCCCACCGTCACCGCGTCCGGCACCGCCGCGAGATGCCCGGCGGCGAGGATCGCCAGGGCCGCCGAGGCGACGGTGGCCATCAGCCCGTACATCCGCTCGTCGGCGCCCGCATGGCTGCGGAGCTGGAGGACGACGGTGAGCAGCACCCAGATACCGAGGGTGCCGAGGATCGCCGCAGGAGCGTTGTCCCGCCCTGCGACGAGCAGCACGACATCGGCGACGAACCCACCGGCGAAGGCGAGTGCGATGCCCTGCCGGGCCGGCCACATGCCGTTCAGCCGGAACCAGCCCGCCGCGGTCACGGCCTGGAGCAGCACCAGCGGCACGAACAGGGCGTACTGGCCGATCGCGGCGCCGAGGGCGAGCAGCAGCCCGAGACCCGCGGTGATCGCGGCCGGCTGCATGCCCGGCGCGATGATCGGCGAGCGGCCCTCGGCGCGGGCGCGCTGGGCGTCGGTGACGCGGCTGTTGCCCAGGGTGGTGGGCGCGCTGTAACCGGAGGTGTCGGGCCCCGCCGCGGTGTCCGGGGCGACATCGGCCTGCGCCGCCTCGGCGACCGCGACGGCCGGGACCTCGGGGGGCAGCGGATACGAGCCCGAGGCACCCTGCGGAGTGGGACGGGCGTCGGCGGCGACCGGCTGCTGCGGCTGTGCCGGGCGGCCCGGGTACGGCTGCTCGTACTGCTGCTGCCCGTACTGCTGGTCGTACTGCTGCTGGTCGTACGGCGGCTGCTGGTACTGCGGCCCGCGCTGTGCGGGCCGGACGGTCGGCTGGTACTGGGTGTCCCAGGTCTGCCCCTCCCACGTCTGCGTGGCACCGGGGTCCTGGAACGCCTGGTCGTCCGGGTCGTACGGGGCCTGCTGCCCGTACGGCTGCTCGCCGTACGGCTGCGGCTCCTGCCCGTGTCCGTACGCGTGCCCGTATCCGGACCCGGACTCCTGTCCGTACGGATGCTGCTGATCGCTGCTGCTCATGTTCTGCGGTTCACCCTCCTGCGAACGGCGGGAGCACCTCGACCGTGCCGCCCTCGGCAAGGCGTACGGTCTCATGGCTGCGGGTCCCGACGGGGTCGCCGTCGATCAGGAACGAGCACCGTTGCAGCACTCGGGTGAGCTCACCGGGGTGCCGCTCACGCACCACGTCGAGTGCCTCGGCGAGCGTCGCAGCTGCGTACGGCTCCTCCGCGGTTCCGGCGGCCGCCTTGGCGGCGGCCCAGTAGCGGATCGTTCCCGCTGGCATGGCGGCGCTCCCTTCGTCTCGCGTCAGCTGTCCATCATGAATCACGCGGCGACCGACCAGTCCGCGATACGGGTGAGCAAGTTCTCGTCCGCCGCGTTCTCGGCGTGCCCCATGCCCCGCTCCAGCCACAGCTCGGCGCCGCCCTGTGCCGCGTCCACCAGCATTCGCGGGTGGTCGAGCGGGAAGTACGGGTCCTTGTCGCCGTGCACGATCAGCAGCGGGGCCGGGGCGATGAGCGGGACCGAATCGACCGGGGAGAGCGGCACGGGGTTCCACTCGTTGCGGTCGATCCGGGTGCGGAAGCCGTACCGGCCGACCAGCCGGCCGGTGGGCCGGGTCACCACCCAGTGCAGACGTCGCATCGGAGCCGTACCCCGGTAGTACCAACGGGCGGGAGCACTCACAGCAACCACTGCATCCGCGTGCGCTTCTGTGCGCCCCCCGTGCGCGGGAACTGTGAGGGGGAGCAGTTCCTCGGCCGCAGTCGTGTCGGGCGCCGTATACAGCGCGCCGTGCCGAAGCACGACAGAACCACCCATCGAGAATCCGACCGTTACCACCCGGCGATGCCCGAGGGAGCGCGCCCAGGCCACCGCGGCGGCCAGGTCCAGCACCTCGCGGTCACCCACCGTCGACCGCCCGCCGGACCCTCCGTGCCCCCTGAAGGAGAACGTGATCACGGCCGCACGCTGGGAAAACACACCCGCCGCCCGCCGTACGGCGGGCCGGTCCGCCGATCCGGTGAAACCATGCGCGATCACGATCGCCGTATCGGCGGCGACCGGGTCGGCGGCGGGCTCGGCACCGGCCGTACACGGTTCGTACACCGCCTCGATCGACAGCCCGTCATCGGTCCGCAATGTCGTACGCCGAGCTCCCGGGGTGATCAAGCAAACAGAAGAACTCCGAAACGGACTCTCGGACACAGAACTCATGTGGGCTATTCTGCTGGGAAGAGGATCCGGGCAACGCAGCCCCCGGGTCCTTTTGTGCTTTCCGCGCGTTGTTACGACGACGTTTCGACAAGCTCAGCGGTCCCAGGGCGTGGGGCCGCACCGTAAAACCCGTATGACAGACGTCGTACGGCCGCACCGAACCGTACGAAGAAGTGCCGCATACTCCCCCGGGCCCCGCCCGGGAGTGCCCCTCTCGCAGGGAACGAGGAGGACCGACGTAATGGGCGAGCAAGGCGAGCAAACCGTGCACGATCATCGACCGACGAGCCAGGCAGGTGGGCGGCGATGAGTTCACTGCTGCTTCTGACGAATGCCCTCCAACCGTCGACGGAGGTGCTTCCCGCCCTCGGTCTGCTCCTGCACAGCGTGCGGGTGGCCCCCGCCGAAGGACCCGCTCTCGTCGACACCCCCGGTGCCGACGTCATCCTGGTCGACGGCCGCCGTGACCTGCCGCAGGTGCGGTCGCTGTGCCAGCTGCTGCGGTCCACCGGACCGGGCTGCCCGCTGATCCTCGTCGTGACGGAGGGCGGTCTCGCGGCCGTCACCGCCGACTGGGGCATCGACGACGTGCTGCTGGACACGGCGGGACCGGCCGAGGTGGAGGCCCGGCTGCGGCTCGCCACCGGCCGGCAGCAGCTCACCTCCGACGACTCCCCGATGGAGATCCGCAACGGCGACCTGTCGGTCGACGAGGCGACGTACAGCGCGAAGCTGAAGGGACGGGTCCTCGACCTGACCTTCAAGGAATTCGAACTTCTCAAGTACCTCGCGCAGCACCCGGGCCGGGTCTTCACCCGCGCCCAGCTGCTCCAGGAGGTCTGGGGCTACGACTACTTCGGCGGTACGCGGACGGTCGACGTCCATGTCCGGAGGCTGCGCGCCAAGCTCGGCCCCGAGCACGAGTCGCTGATCGGCACGGTCCGCAACGTCGGCTACCGCTTCGTCGCACCGGAAAAGGTGGAGCGCGCGGCCGGGGAGGCCAAGGCCCAGGAGGCGGCCCGGACCGCGGCGGCCGCACCGGCCGAACCCGTCACCCGTCCGGAGCACTCGGAGGTATCCGAGGTCACGGAAGAAGCCCCGGTCCGGCCTGCCAAGAGGTAGTTCCATCCGCGTAGACTGCCGCGCGTGGCCAAGGTGACGCGGGACGATGTGGCGAGACTGGCGGGGACGTCGACCGCGGTCGTCAGCTACGTCATCAACAACGGACCCCGGCCGGTTGCCCCGGCCACGCGCGAGCGGGTACTCGGCGCGATCAAAGAGCTGGGTTACCGGCCCGACCGGGTCGCGCAGGCGATGGCGTCGCGGCGGACCGATCTCATAGGAATGATTGTTCCGGACGCCCGGCAGCCGTTCTTCGCAGAGATGGCGCACGCGGTCGAACAGGCCGCGGCCGAGCGCGGGAAAATGGTCCTCGTCGGCAATTCCGACTACCGCGACGAGCGCGAGGTCCACTACCTGCGGGCCTTCCTCGGAATGCGGGTCTCCGGGCTGATCCTGGTCAGCCAGGGCCCCAGCGAGCGGGCGGCGGCCGAGATAGAGGCGTGGGACGCACGGGTCGTGCTGCTGCACGAGCGGCCGGAGGCGATCGACGACGTCGCGGTCGTCACGGACGACATCGGCGGCGCGCAGCTGGCCACCCGGCACCTGCTCGAACACGGCAACGCCTACGTGGCGTGCCTCGGCGGCATGGAGACGACCCCGGCGGTCGGCGACCCGGTCGCCGACCACGTCGAGGGCTGGCGTCGGGCGATGCACGAGTCGGGACGGTCGACGGAGGGCCGGCTCTTCCAGGCCCCGTACAACCGTTACGACGCCTACCGGGTGGCGCTCGGGCTGCTCGCCGGCCCGGACCGCCCGCCGGCGATCTTCTGCTCGACGGACGACCAGGCCATCGGGGTGCTGCGGGCTGCGCGCGAACTGCGGATCGATGTGCCCGGGGAGCTCGCGGTGGCAGGCTTCGACGACGTGAAGGAAGCGGGTCTGACCGATCCGCCGCTGACCACGATCTCCTCGGACCGCCCGGCGATGGCGCGGGCAGCGGTGGACCTGGTGCTCGACGACTCGCTGCGGGTGTCGGGGTCCCGGCGGGAGCGGCTGAAGCAGTTCCCGTCGGCGCTGGTGGTGCGGCGGTCGTGCGGGTGCGGCGAGCCGGCGGCCGGTCAGGGGCGGTAGGCGGCGACGCCTCTACGGCCTTTATATCGGGGCCTTTATATCGGGCATACGAGGTTCTGCCGGGCTTCTCAGGACGTGCTCAGGCTTCTCTCATGTTCGCTGGACACAGTCGGGGACATGACTGAGAGCCAGCGCCCGAGCGGCGAGTACCCGATGTACCCCTCGTACGGCAACGGCGACGCGGCCTACCCGCCGCCGCCTGCGCACCAGCCCGCGCAGCCGATCTCCACGGGCCCCGGAACCACCGTGTGGCCCGGCAGCGGCGGCGCCGGTCACAGTGGCGGCGACAGCCACGGCGGCTTCGGTCAGGGACTGCCGCAGCCCGCCCCCCAGCCGTCCCGGCACGGGCGCCGGGCCAGGCGGCCGGTCGCCCTGCTGGCGGCCGTCGCGGTCGCGGCGGCGGTCGTCGGCGGTGTCACCGCCACCGCCGTCGGTCAGTTCATCGGCACCGGTTCCAACGGCACCGACAGCAGCTCGGTGGTCAACGGCACGACCGTCTCGCAGAGCAGCACGGGCACGGTTGCCGGTGTCGCGAAAGCGGTGTCGCCGACGATCGTCGAGATCGGTGCGACGTCGACCGCGGGCGAGTCCACCGGCTCCGGCGTGATCATCACGTCCGACGGCGAGATCGTCACCAACAACCACGTCATCGCGGGCGCCTCGTCGATCAAGGTGACGCTGAGCACCGGCAGGACGTACACCGCGAAGATCGTCGGCACCGACGCCGACAAGGATCTCGCGCTGATCAAGCTGGAGGGCGCGAGCGGGCTGAAGACGGCCACGCTCGGCGACTCCTCCGGGATCAAGGTCGGCGACCAGGTCGTCGCGATCGGCTCGCCCGAGGGCCTCACCGGCACCGTCACGAGCGGCATCGTCTCCGCGCTGAACCGCGATGTCACCGTCGCCAAGGACAGTGAGGGCGGTCAGGAGCAGGGGCAGCAGGGCGGCGGCAGTGACTGGCCGTTCGAGTTCGGCGGACGGCAGTTCAACGGCGACACCGGCAACTCCACCACCACGTACAAGGCCATCCAGACCGACGCCTCGCTCAACCCGGGCAACTCCGGCGGTGCGCTCATCAACATGAACGGCGAGATCATCGGCATCAACTCCGCGATGTACTCCGCGAGTTCGTCCGGCGGATCGAGCAGCTCCGGTGCGGGCAGCGTCGGTCTCGGCTTCGCCATCCCGGTGAACACGCTCAAGGCCGACCTCGACACCCTGCGGGACGGCAACGGCTCCTGAGGAGATCAGCCATGAACCACCCGTCCGACACCCCCATCGGCCCGGCGGACCTGGCGCTGCCGCTCGCCCTGGCGGCTCGGTCCGCCGCGACAGACCGGCGCGCCCCGGAGTTCAGTGCGAGCACCACGGTCACCACCGGCCGCGGACGCCGGGCCGCGCGACGCCGCGCCGCGACCGTGCGAGGCTGAAGGCACCCCGGCAGAGCAGAGAGAAGAGGACGACGAGCGATGACCCCCGCCGAAGACGATCCGCAGCGCATCCTGATCGTCGACGACGAGCCGGCCGTGCGCGAGGCCCTGCAACGCAGTCTCGCCTTCGAGGGATACGGCACACAGGTCGCCGTCGACGGAATCGACGCGCTGGCCAGGGCGGAGTCGTACGCTCCCGATCTGATCGTCCTCGACATCCAGATGCCGCGGATGGACGGCCTGACCGCCGCCCGCCGCATCCGTTCCACCGGCGCCACCACACCCATCCTGATGCTCACCGCCCGCGACACGGTCGGCGACCGCGTCACCGGACTCGACGCCGGCGCCGACGACTACCTGGTCAAGCCCTTCGAACTGGACGAGCTCTTCGCCCGCATCCGGGCCCTGCTGCGCCGCAGCTCGTACGCGGCCGCGGCGGGCGGCGACGTCCCCGACGACAATGTGCTGTCCTTCGCCGATCTGCGGATGGACCTCGCCACCCGCGAGGTCACCCGCGGCTCGCGCCGCGTCGAGCTGACCCGGACCGAATTCACCCTGCTGGAGATGTTCCTGGCCCATCCGCGGCAGGTGCTGACCCGCGAGCAGATCCTGAAGGCGGTCTGGGGCTTCGACTTCGAACCGAGTTCCAACTCCCTGGACGTGTACGTGATGTACCTGCGCCGCAAGACGGAAGCGGGCGGCGAACCGCGGCTCGTGCACACGGTGCGGGGCGTCGGGTACGCGCTGCGGGCCGGCGGAGGTGACGGGTGACGGGCCCGCTGCACCGGATCCGCGCGCTGCCGCTGCGCTCCCGGCTGGCGATGCTGGTCGCGACCGCGGTGGCGGTCGCGGTGGCGGCGGTGGCCCTGGCCTGCTGGCTGACCACGCGGGACCGGCTGATCGAGCAGCTCGACTCGAGTCTGCGACAGGTCCGTCCCAGTGGGGCCGACGTCGACGTTCTCACGCGGGCCTGCGCCGAGCCGGACGCAGTACTGGTCTTCCCCACGTCCTACACGCTCCAGCTGGTGCTGGCGACGAGTACGACGCCCTGCACCCAGCCGGAGAAGTCCCCGATCCCGGTGCTGCTCGCCGACCGGGCCGTTGCCGCCGGGGTGCGGAGGGACGCGGTGCACACCACCGAGGCGAAGGACGGCACCGAGATGCGCGTCTACACCTCGACCGTTCACGGTCCGGGAAGCCGGCCCGGGATCGCCGTATCCGTGGCCCTGCCCATGAAACAGGTCACCGACCCCCTCGACCAGCTGGCGCTCGTCCTCCTCTCCGTCTCCGGCATCGGTGTCATCGGCGCGGGCGCCGCCGGGCTGTGGGTCGCCCGCACCGGCCTGCGCCCCGTCGACGAGCTCACCGAGGCCGTCGAGCATGTCGCCCGCACCGAGGACCTCGCACTCCGCATCCCGGTCGAGGGCGAGGACGAGATCGCCCGGCTGTCCCGCTCCTTCAACTCGATGACCGCCTCCCTCGCCACGTCCCGCGACCGGCAGGCCCAGCTGATCGCGGACGCCGGGCACGAGCTGCGGACCCCGCTGACCTCGTTGCGTACGAACGTGGAACTGCTCGCCCGCAGCGAGGAGACCGGCCGGCCGATCCCGCCGGACGACCGCAGGGCGCTGATGAAGTCGGTCACGGCGCAGATGACCGAGCTGGCGTCGCTCATCGGCGACCTCCAGGAACTGGCCCGCCCGGACGCGGCCCAGCCCGGCCCGCTCCAGGTCGTCGGCCTGCACGACATCGCCTCCGCCGCACTGGAACGGGCACGGCTCCGCGGCCCGGAGCTGACCATCACCGCGGACCTCGAACCCTGGTACGTACGGGCCGAGCCGGCGGCACTGGAGCGGGCGGTCGTCAACGTCCTCGACAACGCGGTGAAGTTCAGCCCGCAGCACGGCACGATCGCCGTGGCCCTGCACGGCGGGGAGCTGACCGTACTGGACCAGGGCCCGGGCATCCCCGAAGAGGAACTCCCGTACGTCTTCGAGCGCTTCTGGCGCTCCCCGTCCGCCCGCCAGCTGCCGGGTTCGGGCCTGGGCCTGTCGATCGTCGCGCGCACGGTCCAGCAGGCGGGCGGCGAGGTCGCGCTGCGCCAGGCGCCCGGCGGCGGCACGGAGGCAGCGATCCGGCTGCCGGGCGCCCCGCAGCCGCCGCCGGAGTCCACCTGAGCCGCCCCGGCGACCGCTCAGGCCCCGGAGTTGTGCCGGATCAGTGATGCGACCAGGCCGGGCCGGGTGGCGGGGAAGTCCAGCGGGACGATCCCGAGCCCTGTCCAGCCGGACGCCTCGGAACCGTCGAGGAACGACTGCACCTGCGGGTTCAGCCGGTCCGCGTTCCAGCGGGGCGGCATCAGGGCCGCCGTGCTCACGTAATTCATGAACAGCTTCCCGGGCTGCTGCGCGGCCTTGCGGAACTGGGACTCGATCTTCGGGTACTTGGCGAACGGCTCCGCCATGTAGTCGTCCTGGATGTCGAAGAGTGCGGGATCGGCGTAGCGGACGCCGGGCAGTCCGCCGTTGTCGGCGAGCAGCACGACCTTGCCGCGAGCCTCGCCCAGCGCGGGCAGCGCGGGGTCGATCCGGAACAGCGGCCGCCAGCCCTTGGCGTCGAGATACAGGTCGAAGATCCGCCGGAACTCGGCGTCGCTCGCCTCGGAGTACTCCTGCTTGACCCGCATCAGCACGGTCTCGGTCGGCCGCTCGGCCAGGAAGTCCCAGCAGGCGCCGAGGACGTCGCCGAACATCAGGTTCTGGTACGAGGCTCCGTGATGGATCGCGAAGGAGTCGCCGGTGACCCGGCACCGTACGTCCAGAAAGCGGATGCCGCTGCTGAGCTGCTCGGCGACGGTGGTGTTCTGGCACTCGGTCCACGGGCCGCCGTAGCGGGCGCCGGAGTCGTGTGTTCCGGGGATGGTCAGGCGCTGTACGGGGGTGGCGTCGGCGAGGCCGGCCATCCAGTCCTGCGTGGTGAGAGCTGCCCGCCGGGCTGCGGCGGTCGCGGGTTCCGTCCCGACGAGAGCGGTGGCGGAGAGGGCGAGTGCGCCGGTTAAGAAGGTTCTGCGAGTGCTCATACGGGTGCCTCCGTCGGCTGCGTGGGGGGTCAGCCTTCGGAGTATGACGGGTACACGCCATAACAGGAACGGGGCCGCACCGCCGGGACACGGGAGCCCGGCCGCCCCTAGACCGCGGCCGGGCCCGTCGCCTGACGTACCGCCGCCACCGTGCTCGCCTCCACCGCGGCGACGCCCGCTTCGCTCGCCGGCCCCAGGCCGTGGCGGGCGGCGAGCCATGAGGCGTCGTTGCAGGTCACCCAGGTGTCGCCGGCGGCATCCTGCCAGGCCAGCGCCTTTGACGGGAGGTCGATGCCGGCGGTCTGCCGGTCCTGCATCAACTGCGTGCCACCCTCGGGCTTGCCGAAGATGAGCAGCTCGGTCGGCCTGAGTTCCAGACCGATGCGGGCGGCGTGGTCCGCATGGTCGATCCGTGCGAACACCTGGAAGCCCGAGGCGGTGATCGCCTCCTGGAGCCGGTCGATCGTTTCGCGGACGGACCCGTTGCAGGCGACGGTGACCAGGCCGTCGTCCACGTCCACGTCTGCTTCGGCTTCTGCAGTCATGTTCCGACACTAGGCGAGGCCCGGGCCCGAACCCGTGACGACAGCGGGGGGGGGGGGGGGGGGGGGGGGGGCCCGCCCCCCCCCCCCCCCCCCCCCCCCCCCCCCCCGCCCGTGCGCGAGATCAGCCGCCGGACCCCTGGCCGTCAGCGGCCGACGAGCACCAGCGCCTGATCGAGCGCCTGCAGAAAGCGGTTGGTGGTCACACGGTCGCGTACGGCCAGCCGCAGCCACTCGGGGCCGAGCCCCGGAAAAGTGTCGCCGCGCCGCGCCGCGAACCCGAGCGTACGCAGCCGCTCCCGCACCTGCGCGCCCCGCTCCAGCCGGACCAGCACGAACGGCCCGTCGGCAGGCTCAGCCACCCGCACCTCGGCGAACTCCATGAGACCCGCGACCAGATGGGCCCGGTCCACCGCGACCCGGTCCGCCGCGGCGGCCGCCTCGGCCAGTGCCCGCGGCTCCATGCACGCCTCGGCCGCCGCCAGCGCCGGCGAGGACACCGGCCACAGCGGCTGGGCCTCCTGCAGTGCGCCGATGGTCTCCGGAGCGGCCAGTACGTAACCGATCCGCAGCCCCGCCAGCCCCCACGTCTTGGTGAGGCTGCGCAGCACGACGAGGCCAGGGATGTCCGTACGCCCGCACAGCGCCTC
The DNA here is from genome assembly GCF_044453545.1 of Streptomyces sp. NPDC051664. NCBI lineage: Bacteria > Bacillati > Actinomycetota > Actinomycetes > Kitasatosporales > Streptomycetaceae > Streptomyces > Streptomyces sp. NPDC051664. The sequence goes on from NZ_JBITCU010000012.1 coordinate 187,847, forward strand.
GCGCTCGCCCGGGACCGCGTCCATGAATGCCTCGTCGACCACCAACGTCCGTCCGCGGCGCGCCAGTTTCTCCAGTGCGGCCGCCGGATGCAGGACCGACGTCGGGTTGGTCGGATTGCCGACCACCACCAGATCCGCCTCATCGGGCACGGCCGCCGGATCCAGCCGGAAGCCGTCCTCGGCGCGCAGCAGCACCCGCCCCACCTCGTGCCCGGCCGCGCGTAGCGCCGCCTCGGGCTCGGTGAACTGCGGATGGACGACGACCGGCCGCCGGGCCGGCAGCGCCCGGGCGATCAGCACGAACGCCTCCGCCGCACCCGCCGTCAACAACACCCGCTCCACCGGCAACCCGTGCCGTTGCGCGACCGCGGCCCGCGCCGGGCCCCCGTCCGGGTAGACGGCGAGCGTGGAGAGAGAGGCGGATATTCGTTCCCTCAGCCAGGCCGGGGGCGTATCCGTGCGTACGTTGACGGCGAGATCCGTCAGATCCCGGCCGCGTACCTCCGCGTCACCGTGATGCCGCAGATCGTGCCCGCCCGCGCTGTTCACGTCGGGACTCTCAGTGGGAGTGTGCATGACTTCCAGGGGGGTGTGGGGGGGCGAGTTCATGACCGTGGGTGGAGCGACAGCAGGACGACTATGTGCCCGCCACCGGGCTCCACGCAACGGTCGGATCCGGATGCGCGTGCTACGCCCGCCGGGCCACCGCACACGTCACCTTCCCGGTCCGCCCCCGGGGGGTCGACTTCCGCTTCGGTACGAGCAGTTCGTCCGCGCCGACGAGCGCCGCCGCCTCCGCGACCGACGGCGTGCCGACCGCTGCGAGTGACACACCCGACGGATTCGGCACGACGACCGCGGCCAGCTCGTCCGCGCGGTACGCACGCACCGGTACGCCCAGCCGCGCCGCAGCGCCGACGATCCCCGGCTCGTCCGCCTTGGCGTCGACGGTCGCCAACTCCACGACGCTGCGAGGCGGGAGACCGGCCTCGCGCAGTACGGAAAGGACGAGCCCCAGCACTTCGTCGACCGTCACACCGCTGCCCGCCCCGACCCCGACGACCAGCAGAGTCATGGGAGAAATCCTTTCGCGAACTCAAGGGACCGGGCGGGTCAGGGGATGCGGGCAGCGGGGTCGATCGGCCGGCAGGGGGCCGTGGCGGTGTTCGTCGCGCTCGGCGCGTTCCTGAAGAGCTCGGCGGGCGGCCGGGGCGCCCATCGCGTCACCGACCGCCGCCACCGTGGGCATCGCGGACGGACGGTGTCATCCCGCGGCCCGCTCGACGAACCGCCGGGCGATGCCTGGCGCCGAAGCCCAGTGCGTATGCAGATAGCTGGCATGGACGCCCTGTTGTACGAAGCCCTCCACACGCCGCTCCGGCAGATGCATGCCCCATGCAGGCGCGGAACCGGCACCCGGCTCCAGCACCGTCCGGTGGAACTCGTGCCCACGCAGCCGTGTGCCGACCGCGGCCAGCGCACTGTCGGTGATCGCGACGGCCTCCCGGTAACCGAGCGTCAGCCGCTTCGACATCCGGCCCTCGGCGTCGAGCACCCCGCACATCGGCAGTCCGTCGAGCGAACGCGACAGATAGAGCAGCCCGGCGCACTCGGCGGCGACGGGTGCGCCGGCGGCCGCGAGATCGGCAACGGCCTTGCGGAGCGGCTCGTTGGCGGACAGCTCGGGGGCGTACACCTCCGGGAACCCGCCGCCGATCACGAGACCCCGGGTGCCCTCGGGCAGCGCCACGTCCCGCAGCGGATCGAACGTCACGACCTCGGCCCCGGCGGCGGCGAGGAGTTCGCTGTGCTCCGCGTAGGAGAAGGTGAACGCGGGCCCCCCGGCGACGGCAATGACGGGCCGGTCACGACCGGACCCGTCCGGGCCACCACCCTCCGGCCCGTCCGGCGTCCGAGTACCGGGGCCCGGGGCGGAGCCCCGGTTCCGGGCGGGACCGGGCAGGGGAACAGCCGTGTCGCAGGCATCCCCGCCCCCCACCGCACCCCGCACGGCCTCCACCGGATCCCACGCCCCGGAGCCCGCAGGCGACCGGGGTGCCGACCGCGCCAACGCCATCAACGCGTCCAGATCACACCCGTCGCCCACCTGAGCGCCCATCGCCGCGACCGCGGCCACCGCGTCGCCGCGCCGTTCGGCCACCGGCACCAGTCCCAGATGCCGCGAGGGCGTGGCCACCTGCTCGGCCCGCCGCAGCACCCCCATCACCGGCACACCGGACTCGTCCAGCGCATCCCGCAGCAGCATCTCGTGCCGGTCCGAGCCGACCTTGTTGAGGATCACCCCGCTGATCCGTACCTCCGGATCCCACGAGGCGAAGCCGTGCACCAGCGCGGCGACCGACCGCGACTGCGACGACGCGTCCACGACCAGCACCACCGGCGCCTGCAGCAACTTCGCGACATGGGCGGTCGACGCCAACTCGCCCTGCCCGGAGGCACCGTCGTACAGCCCCATCACGCCCTCGACGATCGCCAGGTCGCACCCACGCGCCCCGTGCGCGAACAACGGAGCGACCAGTTCGGGCCCGCACATGTACGCGTCGAGGTTGCGCCCCGCCCGCCCGGTGGCCAGCGAGTGATAGCCGGGGTCGATGTAGTCGGGTCCGACCTTGTGCGGCGACACGGCGAGACCGCGCCGGGTGAAGGCCGCCATCAGACCCGTCGCCACGGTGGTCTTGCCGCTGCCGGAGGCCGGCGCGGCAATCACCAGTCGCGGAATCGTCACCACTCGATGCCCCTCTGGCCCTTCTGCCCGGCGTCCATCGGGTGCTTCACCTTCGACATGTCGGTCACCAGGTCGGCGGCCTCGACGAGCTTCTCCGGGGCATTGCGCCCGGTGATCACCACATGCTGCGTGCCGGGACGGTTGCGCATCACCTCGACCACCTCGTCGGTGTCGATCCAGCCCCAGTGCATCGGGTACGCGAACTCGTCGAGGACATACAGCTTGTACGTCTCGGCAGCCAGGTCACGCTTGACCTGCTCCCAGCCCTCCCGGGCCTTCTCCTCGTTGTCCGCGTTGTCGCCGTGCAGGCCGCGCTGCACCCACGACCAGCCCTCACCCATCTTGTGCCAGGCGACCGTGCCGCCCTCACCGCTCGCGCCGAGCACCTTCAGAGCGTTCTCCTCGCCGACCTTCCACTTCGCCGACTTGACGAACTGGAACACCCCGATCGGCCAGCCCTGGTTCCAGGCGCGCAGTGCGAGTCCGAACGCGGCCGTCGACTTGCCCTTGCCGATACCGGTGTGGACGAAGAGCAGCGGACGGTTGCGGCGCTGGCGAGTCGTCAGCCCGTCGTCCGGCACGGTGGTCGGCTGTCCCTGCGGCATCAAGCTGCCCTCCTGTTGGATCCGTTGGTTCCCTGGGTTCCCTGAACGTCCCTGACGAGTCCGGCGATCGAGTCGGCCCGCAGCTCGTCGAGCGTGACGGCGGTGCCGCCGAGATCGCGCGCCAACCGGCCGGCCAGCCCGAGCCGCACGACCCCCGACTCGCAGTCCACGACGACGGACGCCGTGCCCTCGGCCTCGTGCAGCCGGGCGGCCCGCGCGGCCAGCGCCACCGGGTCGGGGCCACCGGTCGCCCGTCCGTCCGTCACCACGACCAGCAGCGGCCGCCGCGACGGATCACGCAGCCGCTCCACCCGCAGCACGTCATGGGCCTTCAGCAGCCCGGCCGCGAGGGGGGTACGTCCACCGGTCGGCAGGGTCTCCAGGCGTGCGGCGGCCGTGTCCACGGACGACGTCGGCGGCAGCGCCACTTCGGCGCCCTTGCCCCGGAAGGTGATCAGACCGACCTTGTCCCGCCGCTGGTACGCGTCCAGCAGCAGCGACAGCACCGCGCCCTTCACAGCGCCCATGCGCTGCCGGGCGGCCATCGACCCGGATCCGTCCACGACGAAGAGCACCAGGTTCCCCTCGCGCCCCTCCCTGGTGGCCTGCCGCAGATCGTCGCGCCGCACCACGAGGCCGCGCCCGGTGCGTCCGCGCGCATGCTGGTGCGGGGCGGCGGCCTGCACGGTCGCCGTCAGATGCAGCTTGGTCAGCAGCCCCTCGGGCCGCCGCGCACCGGTCGTGCGACCGTGCTCGGTACGCGCCCGGGACCGCCGCCCCGCGGCACCCTCGCCGATCCCCGGCACGCTGAGCATCTTCGTCCGGAACGGCTCTGCAGCTCGTACGGGCTGCTGCTCACCGCCCCCGGCCGGGCGGCCCTGCGAGGGGAGTCCGGGCGTGTCGCCGTCCCCCGCCTCGGGCTGCGGCGGCGTGTCGGGCCCGTCCCCCTGCGGCGGCCGCCCACCCCCACCCGGCCCGTCCGGATCGGGGTCGTCCCCGCCGCCGTCCCCTTCACCGCTGTTCTGCTCCAGCGTGTCGTCGAGCTTGTCCTCGTCGAGACCGGGCGCGTCGAACGGGTTGCGGCGGCGGCGGTGCGGGAGCGCGAGGAGCGCTGCCTGGCGGACGTCCTCGGCGAGCACGTCGGTACGGCCCGCCCACGCGGCCAGTGCGGACGCGGTACGGGCCATCACGATGTCGGCGCGCATCCCGTCGACCTCGAAGGCCGCACAGGTGGCGGCGATCTGCCGCAGCGCACGGTCCCCGAGCGCCACCTGAGGAAGCAGCGCCCGCGCGGCAACGATCCGCTCCCGCAACGCACCTTCCTCATCGGCCCACCGGGCGGCGAACCCGGCCGGATCGTCGTCGTACGCGAGCCGCCGCCGCACCACCTCGACCCGCTGGTCGGTCTCGCGCGACGCCGCGACCTCGACGGTCAGCCCGAACCGGTCGAGCAACTGCGGCCGCAGCTCGCCCTCTTCGGGGTTCATCGTCCCGACGAGCAGGAACCGCGCGGCATGCCGCACGGAGACGCCTTCGCGCTCCACGTAGGAGGCGCCCATGGCCGCCGCATCCAGCAGCAGGTCCACCAGGTGGTCGTGGAGCAGGTTGACCTCGTCGACGTACAGGATTCCGCGGTGTGCGTCGGCGAGGAGCCCCGGCTCGAACGCCTTGACCCCCTCGGCGAGCGCCCGCTCGATGTCGAGCGCCCCGACGAGCCGGTCCTCGGAGGCGCCCACCGGCAGCTCCACGGTCCGAGCCGCCCGCGACACGCCGGCCCCGGCCTCGTGAGGCCCATCGGGACACGCGGGATCGGGCGACACCGGGTCGCACGAGAACCGGCACCCGGAGACGACGTCGACCTCGGGCATGAGCGCGGCAAGCGCCCGCACGGCGGTGGACTTGGCGGTCCCCTTCTCCCCACGCACGAGCACACCACCGACAGCGGGCGAAACGGCGTTCAGCAACAATCCGAGCCGCAGATCGTCCTGCCCGACGATGGCGGTGAAGGGGTACGGGGTACTCACAAGGTCTCCTTGACGACGTCATCCATCCATGGACCGCATTCCAGCCCGTCCGGCGCTTGAGGACCGGGGCCCGGGGCGGAGCCCCGGTTACGGGAAGGGGCGGGGCGGGGAGGAAAGCCCGCCGCAGGCGTTCCCTTCACGCCAACCCCCCAGCCACCCCAGCGCCTCGCACCCCACGGGCCGCCGGTACCTCCGGGGCACCGGGGCCCACGAACGGCAGTCCCTCCGGCACCCCCGCCTCGATCAGCCGCATCAGCGCCCCCGTATCCGCATGCTCCTCGATCAAATCCCCCAGCCGGTCCAACTGCTCCTCCCGCAGCGCCCCGAAATTCGTGTCCGGCGCCGGCACGAACCGCCGCCCGGCAGCCTCCGCGACCTCCACCAGGAACCGCCGCCGGAAGCCATCGCTCTCCAGCGAGCCGTGCCAGTGCGTCCCCCACACCGCCCCCACCCGGCACCCGTCCAGGAACGGCTCGCCGCCCCGCACATCGGCGACCCCGTGATGGATCTCGTACCCCTCCACCGGCTCCCCGAGCGCCGAACCGACCGGCCGGGCCAGGGTCTTCTCCCGGTCGAACCGGATCCGTACCGGAAGCAGCCCGAGCCCGTCGACCTGCCCGGCCCGCGACTCCACCTCGTCCTCGATGCGCTCACCGAGCACCTGGAACCCGCCGCAGATGCCGAGCACCGGACGCCCCTGGGCAGCCCGCCGCAGCAGCGCGTCGGCCAGCCCCCGTTCGCGCAGCCAGGCCAGCGCCTTCACCGTGCCGCGCGTGCCGGGCACGATCACCAGGTCCGCGTCGGCCAGCTCCTCCGCCCGGTCCACGAACCGCACCACCACACCCGGTTCGGCGGCCAGCGCGTCCACATCGGTGAAGTTCGACATCAGCGGCACCGCGCACACCGCGACCCGCAGCACGTCCTCGCCGTGCGGCGGCGCGACGACCGACTCGCGTACGGCTCCGCGCAGCGAGACCCGCAGTCCGTCCTCCTCGTCGATGCCCAGGCCATGGGCGAACGGCAGCACCCCGTACGTCGGCCGCCCGGTCAGCCCGTGCAGCATGTCGAGCCCCGGCTCCAGCAGCGACACGTCGCCGCGGAACTTGTTGACCAGATAGCCCGCGATCAGCGCCTGGTCCTCGGCGCTGAGCAGCGCCGTCGTACCGAAGAAGGAGGCGAAGACACCGCCGCGGTCGATGTCGCCGACGACGACCACCGGGAATCGCGCGGCCCGCGCGATCCCCATGTTCACGATGTCGGTGCGGCGCAGATTGATCTCGGCCGGGCTGCCCGCCCCCTCGCAGATCACCGCGTCATACGTGCCCCGAAGCTGCTCCAGACAGTCCACGACCGTGGAGAGCAGCGACTCCTGCCGCCCTCCGTGGTAGCCGCGTGCACTCATCTCGCCCACCGGCCTGCCCATCAGGACGACCTGGCTGGAGCGGTCGCTGCCGGGCTTGAGCAGTACCGGGTTCATCAGCGCGGTCGGCTCCACCCGGGCTGCCTGGGCCTGCATCGCCTGTGCACGTCCGATCTCCGCGCCCTCGCGGGTGACGAACGAGTTCAGCGACATGTTCTGCGCCTTGAACGGCGCGACCTTCACCCCCTGGCGCACCAGCCAGCGGCAGATGCCTGCTGTCACGACGCTCTTGCCCGCGTCCGACGTGGTTCCGGCGACCAGCAGTCCGCCGCTCATTCTCCGCTCCGTCCCGCGGCCCGGCGCCGCCCCGTGGACGACCGCCGTCCCGCGATCAGCCGGCCCGCCGCGCACACGCCGAGGGCCAGCACCCCCACCCGGCGCGACAGCCGCACCGCGCGCTCGATGTCCTCGGTCTCCACCGCACGGCCGGCCGCGCCGTTCAGCACCGGCCGGTGCTCGACACGGCCGCCGTACGCGAGGGTCCCGCCGAGCCGTACACCGAGCGCGCCCGCGAACGAGGCCTCCACCGGACCCGCGTTGGGGCTCGGGTGCTTGCCGGCGTCGGCCAGCCAGGCGCGTACCGCCCGACGTGGATGGCCCCCGGCAACCACGGCGAGCGCGGCCGTGAGCCGGGCACCGGGCCAGCCCACGACGTCGTCCAGCCGGGCCGAGGCCCAGCCGTAGCGCAGATGGCGGGGTGATTTGTGCCCGACCATGGCGTCGAGGGTGTTGACGGCCCGGAAAGCGACGAGTCCGGGCACGCCGCCCAGTGCGCCCCACACCAGCGCGCCGACCACCGCGTCGGAGGTGTTCTCGGCTACGGACTCCACCACGGCGCGGGCGATCTGCGGCCCGTCGAGGGAGTGCGGGTCGCGGCCGCACAGATGGGGGAGCCGCTCACGGGCCAGTGCGATGTCATCGGCGGCCAGCGCGCCGCCGATGGCGCGGGCCTCCCGCCCCAGCGATGTGCCGCCGACGACCGACCAGGTGGCGGCCGCGGTGAGGGCGACGGAGGCGGCGGGATGACGGCGCAGGGCACGGGCGGCCAGCGCGGCTCCAGCCGCGGCTCCTCCGGCGCAGACCAGGGTGTGCAGTGCGCCCCACCCGCGGTGGTCGCGCCACAGGCGGCGCTCGACGGCCGCGGCGGCCCGTCCGAACGCGGCGACCGGATGCCGTCGGCGGGGATCACCGAGCAGCTGATCGCCGATCAGACCGGCCGTGGCGCCGTACGCGAAGATGCGGTCGGCTCGCACCGCTCAGCCGGCCGTTGCGCCTCGAAGGACCTTCGTACAGCCGGCTCCCGGCGGGAGCGGCACAGAAACGGACGACGACGCACGGCAGCCGGGCATGGCGATATGTCCTCACTCAGGGTCCGCGCCCTGGTTCGACGTGACCGGCGGCGAGAGTCTCCTGGCTCCCGGATCCGCAGTTCCCCCGGCCTTCCAGCCCGCCTGCGCGAGCCGTGACTTCCGGTGTGGGGGACTGCTCCCCGGTGACAGTGGCGGGACCGCGCCGGATTCGCACCGGCTTCCTCTGCTGTCGCCGTAAATGGCTCCGGCAGTCCACCACGCTCCGCGAATGCCCGTCAACCTGGCCTTGACCTGCGGCGGCGCAGTGTGCGCAGACGCACATCGGGCCGGACACACGCGAGGTGTGTCCGGCCCGACGGGACCCCGATGACGGAGTGCGGTCAGGTGCTCAGGCGACGATCAGATAGATCCCGTACGCGACCGCGGCCGCGCAGAGCCCGAAGCAGAGGTACGCGCCGGTGCGGGCGAGTGCCAGGGAGCCTGAGGTCGAGCCGCCCTGCGCCGCCGGTTCCGGCTGCTTGGAGAGGCCGACGATGCCCAGGGTGAAGAGGCCCACCAGCGCCACGGTGACGACGAGGGAGACGCCGAAGACGGAGCCGAGAGCTGCCCAGTCGATGTTCATGGTGATCTGTCCTTACACCGTGGCGGGCCGCGCCGGATCGGCGACGGTTCCGGCCGGGGCCGGGATGGTGGTCTTGAGGTCCGTGGCTGCGGTCGCGTCCGCCGTGGTGGCCGGAGCCGCGGCCCCGGTGGGCGGCGGGGTGACGGCCGCCATGGCGGTGGTGATGACACCCGCCGGTTCGGCGGCGGGAGCGACATCGCCGTGACCGACCGGCTTGCGGCGGGACAGCAGCCAGATGGCGGCGGACCCGCCGATCAGCAGCATGGCGACGACGGCGACACCCCAGGTGCCCTGCTTGGTGAGGAATTCCGCGCCCGCACCGACCAGACCGGCGGCCGGCAGGGTCAGACCCCAGGCGATGAACATCCGGGTCGCGGTGGACCAGCGGACCACACCGCCCCGGCGGCCCAGCCCCGCACCCATCACGGCGCCGGAGCACGACTGGGTGGTGGAGAGGGAGAAGCCGAGGTGCGAGGAGGCCAGGATGACCGTGGCCGCGCTGGTCTGGGCGGCGAAGCCCTGCGGCGGCTTGAGTTCGGTGAGGCCACTGCCCATGGTGCGGATGATGCGCCAGCCGCCGAGGTAGGTGCCGAGCGCGATGGCCATACCCGCGGAGACGATGACCCAGACCGGCGGGTTGGAGCCGGGGGAGAGAACGCCGCCGGTGACCAGGGCCAGGGTGATGATGCCCATGGTCTTCTGCGCGTCGTTGGTGCCGTGGGCGAGCGAGACCAGTCCGGCCGAGGCGATCTGGCCGGCGCGGTAGCCCTTCGCGGTGGCCTTCCCCTGGGCGTCGTTACGGACCTTGCCGCCGATCCGGTACGTCAGCCTGGTCGCCAGCAGTGCGGCGAGACCGGCGACGACCGGGGCGGCGACCGCGGGGAGCAGCACCTTGGTGACGACGGTGCCGCCGTCGACCGAGGACCAGCCCGCCGACATCACCGCGGCGCCGATGAGACCGCCGAAGAGGGCGTGGGAGGAACTGGACGGCAGGCCGACCAGCCAGGTCAGCAGATTCCACAGAATGGCGCCGACGAGGGCCGCGAAGATGACTTCTGTCCGCAGCCCGTTCTCGTTGATGATCCCGCCGGAGATCGTTTTGGCGACCTCGACCGACAGGAACGCGCCGACCAGGTTGAGAGCGGCGGACATGGCCACCGCTGTCTTGGGTTTGAGAGCGCCGGTCGAGATGGTGGTAGCCATCGCGTTGGCGGTGTCATGGAAACCGTTCGTGAAATCGAACACTAGAGCTGTCACGATCACAATCGCGAGGAGCAGCGTGATGTGTTCCATTTACCCAGGCAATCGTTCGACGTCATTGGCTCGTGGACCGTAGGCAACCTGAGTGAACGGAAGATGAACTGGACGGGGCTCTGCGGTGACTCAAAACGGAGTGGTGTGGATCGTTTCGTCCGCCACGCGACAGCCTGAGGCCACCGCAGGGCGTGCGGTGGACGGAATTCGCCGCGCCGCCCCGTCCCGTGGACCGCCGATTCCGAGGGTGAATCCGCCGGAAAATCCCACAAAGAGATGTCGGTCACCCGACGGTCTGCTGCCGCGCCCGCCCCGCTGACAGGATTGCCCCATGAGCGATCGGGATGAGGACGGAAGCGGCGCAACAGCCGCGCAGGACACACAGGATGCACACGCCGCACATGACGCACAGGATGCCGTCGAGCAGGCCTGGCACGGCGTCGTCGCCACCGCCCGAAGGACCGCGGCGGAGGGCCTGGTCGTCGGGACCTCGGGGAATGTGTCGGCGCGGGTCGGCGACCTCGTCCTGGTCACACCGAGCGGTGTGCCCTACGACCGGCTCGGCCCCGGCGACACCGTCGCCGTCGACCTGGAGGGCCGGCAGGTCCTCGGCGAACTGGCCCCGACCAGTGAACTCCCGCTCCATCTGGCGGTCTACCGCAACAGCGACGCGGCCGCCGTCGTGCACACCCACGCCGTACACGCCACGGCCGTCTCCACTCTCGTCCTCGAGGTTCCGCTCGTGCACTACGCCGCCGCCATGCTCGGCGGCCCCGTCCGCACCGCGGCCTACGCGCGGTACGGAACGCAGGAGCTGGCCGACAACATGCTGGGCGCCCTGCGCGACCGCACCGGCTGTCTGCTCCGGAACCATGGGACCGTCACCTACGGATCCACCCTCGACGAGGCCTATGACCGCACCGCCCAGCTCGAATGGATGTGCAGGCTCTGGCTCACCGCCGGCTCCGTCCCCGGCCACTCCCCGTCCCTGCTCACCCCGGCCCAGCTGGACGAGGTGCAGGAGGCCCTGAAGGGATACGGGCAGCCCGGCTGACCGGGAGGGGTGCGCCGCGCCCCGCCACCGGACGGCCCCCGCCCACTGGCAGGGTGCGGCACACCCCCCGACACTGAAGCGGTGCGCCCGGCTACAGCGACGGCAGCGGCCGTCATCACCGTCCTCGGCGTCGGCGCGGCAGTGGTCGCGGCCGGCCGGTACGCCAGCGACGCCGCCCTCGGGGTGCCGTCCGGCCGTCCTCTCCCCGCCGACCGAAGGCTCACCGTGCACGCCACGGCGGCCGGACAGGTCACGCTCACCCGCTCCTTCGCCGCGCTCCGGCCCGGTACGTACGGACTGATGGGCGACGGCGTCCACGCCGTCGTCGGCCCGGTGATCGACCAGGCGCCGCACGCCGCCGACGCCGTCGTGCGCCGACTGGAACGCGTCAACAGCGGCAGCCTGGAACCCGGCACCCAGGTCCGGATCACCCCCGCGCTGTACAGCGGCGACCCGGGCACCGCCCTCGGCCTCGACCACCAGGACGTCGAGATCCCCGGCGAACTCGGCTCCCTGCCCGCCTGGTTCCTGCCCGGCCCCCGGGACACCTGGGTCATCACCGTGCACGGCCTCGGCACCACCCGCGAACACCCCATGAATGTCATGGAATTCCTGCACGGGCTGAGGCTCCCGGTGCTCGACCCGGCCTACCGCGGCGACCCCGGAGCCCCACGTTCCCCGGACGGCCTCGCCCACCTCGGCGAGTCCGAATGGCGAGACCTGGACGCGGCGATCCGCTTCGCCGTGCGGTACGGCGCCGAGAAGGTCGTCCTGCACGGCTGGTCCACGGGCGCCTCGATGGCCCTGCACGCGGCCGTCAACTCCGCGCTCCGCGACCGGGTCTGCGGCCTCGTCCTGGACTCCCCGGTGCTCGACTGGGCCACCACCCTGCGCGCCCTGGCCACCGCCCGCGGTGTCCCGTCCGCACTGTTGCCGCTCGCCGTCCGCGCCGCCCAGGGCCAGACCGGACTGCACGGAGCCAGGCTCCTCGACACCTCCCTCCCGCAGGCCCTGCACGTCCCGACGCTGATCTTCCACGGCCCCGACGACACCCTGGCGCCCTGGCAGCCGTCCCGGGATCTTGCCGCGCGCCGCCCCGACCTGGTCGCCCTGCACCCCGTACCGCAGGCTCCGCATGCGGCAATGTGGAATGCCGGCCCGGCCCGCTACGAAGAGGCCATGCGGCGCTTCCTCACGCCCCTGATGTGACCTGATGCGATGGATCAACCGGTTGGTCCGGCCCGGTCCACCGCCCCTTCCCTCGCGAATTCGGGTTCCGTTTGGGCTTTCGGGCCGTCAGAGGCAAGACTGCTCCCGTGACGTCCCGTACCCCGCGCGACTCCAGGCTGCGACTTGTCCGCCCGCGACCCCTTGCCACCGCCCGCAAGGCCGTGACCACCCGGCGCACCAGGTCGGCCCCCCGCCCGCCCGAGGGCACCCCGCCCCGTGCGGAACTGGCCCGCCAGGCCAGGGCCGCGCTGGCCGACGCCGTGCGGATCGCCCGCTGGGCCGCCGACGGCGCGAGCCCCGGCACGGCCCTGCTCACCGCCCATGCTCTCGAACGGGCCGCGGCCGCAATGGAATTGTCCCCGGCACAGGTGCGCTCCGGCTGGGACCGGGCCCGCCTGGCCGGCCTCGTGGAGCTGCACGGCGAGACCGCACGCCCGGGCTGGCGGCTGCGCGCCTGGGACCGCGACGACTCCGCCGTGCTCCGCGGCTGGGTGGCGCTCTTCGACGCCTGGTCGCTCGTCCACCCGGCGCCCGAGGACATCGAGGCCACCGCGGTCGCCGAGGCCGTCGAGGCCGTGCCCCAGGTGCTCTCCCTCCTCCAGCTCTCGGCGGGTCCGGTCACCGTGCCCGCCCTCCTCGATCTTCTCGGCCAGCGCGTCGCGGAACTCCATGAGGAGCGCTGCGAGGTGCCGTACGGGCCGCAGGTGCCGCCCGAACCGGCCGAACCCGCGCCCACCGCACACCCCGCCGCCCTGGTGGCGCGCCTCCTCGACTGGGCCCTGGAAGGGCTGGCAGCCGTCGGCGCGCTGACGCTCGGCGTCGGCCACGCCACCCTCACCCCGCTCGGCAACTGGGCGGTCTGGGTCAAGCTGGAACAGATCTGTGTCGCCGCCCAGAGCCCGGCCGGGAACATCGAGCAGTCCGCCGCCGACATGCTGCTCGGCTGCGCCCGGCTCACCCCGGGGCCGGCCCGCACCGAATACCGTGCCTGGCTCGCCGCCCGCCCCGTCGGCAGCGCCGTCGCCGAACTGCTCGCCGTCGCCCGCGGCGAGGACGCACTGCTGCGCGGACTCGCCTTCGAAGCGCTCCGGGTCGTCGGCGCCCCCGCCGAGCCCGTGGTGCGCTCCGTCGTCACCGATACGTCGCTGCGCCCGTACGCACTGATCTGGCTGGCCGAGTACGACGGAGCCGACCCCGAGGACGCCCAGGAGGTCCTCAGCCGCGAGGAATCCACCTGGCTCTGGGTCGACACCGCGGCGGCCGTCGCCGACCACGGTGAGACCGCGCTGCTGGTCCGCCATCTCGACTCGGCCGTCCAGGGCACCGTCCCCGCCCTGCTCGAAGAGGTACGGGCCGTCGGCCACCCGCGCACGGTCCAGGTGCTGGTGGCGCTGGCCGCCGCCCACCCGGATCCGGCCCTGGCCAAAGCCGTCCGCCGGGCGGCGTTCCAGGTGCACACCGGCGGCGCGTAGGCATTGGGGGTGCCCAGGGACGCGGACGCGGTCAGTCCGCGGACCCCGGGGCGTACGTCCCGAAGCTCCACACATTGCCCTCCGGGTCCCGCGCCATGTAGTCCCGTAGCCCTGGTCCGTGGGCGGCATCAGGATCTCCACCGTTCCTGGGCAGTGAGCAGGAGTGAGTCCTGACTCACCGGCGCGCCCCGAACGGTCTTGGGCTCACTGGTCCTCCGCTTTCGCGTCCCGGTCGGCGACGCATATCCCGTATGCGCTCCGTGTCAGGTGGGCGGAATCCCTACGACCTGGCCATATGGGTGTGGCCAGAGGCGACGGGGAGGCCCCGAACCATCTCGCTGGTGACACGGGGGCCCCGACTGCTGACGCCACACCCGGCGTCCCAGATGGCACCGAGTACGTTACGCACACCCCGGCAGGCATACCCGCAGATCGTCACACCGTTCACCCATTCGTGCTGACGTTCGCCAAAACGATGTGATCTTTCAGCAGTTGTGGGCCCTTCGATGCCCACCAGGCGCGGGCTGTGGAGTAGGAATCCCGGCCGGTGTGCCCGTCATGGCGACACCTCCCTTCTTGCGCTCACCACTGTGATCTGCGTCTCAGTCTTCCACCGGCCACTGACAACGGCCCGGACGGGCTCAGCGGAAGGTGTTGCAGTCGGCCATGTCGCCGCTGCGGAAGCCGGTGGTGAACCACTGCTGGCGCTGCGCGGCCGAGCCGTGCGTCCAGGACTCGGGGGTGACCCGGCCCTGGAACCTCTCCTGGATCCGGTCGTCGCCCACCGCCGCGGCCGCGTCGAGCCCGTCCCGGATGTCCGCCGGCGTCAGCGAGGTGATCAGCGGCCGACCGGTCAACTCGTCGGGCGTGGTCGTCGCGTGGTGCGCCCAGACCCCGGCGTAGCAGTCGGCCTGCAGCTCCACCTTCACCGCGTTGCTGTTCGAGCCCGTCCGGCCGTCCTGCGACCGGCTCAGCGTCCCCATCAGGTCCTGCACATGGTGGCCGTACTCGTGCGCGACCACGTACGCCTCGGCGAACGGGCCGCCGCTCGATCCGAACTTCGTCCGCAGATCGTCGAAGAACCCGAGGTCCAGATAGACCTGCCGGTCGCCCGGACAGTAGAACGGCCCGACCGCCGAGGTCGCGGCACCACAGGCGGTGCCGATCCGGTCGGTGAACAGAACCGTCTTCGCGTCCGTGTACCGCGAGCCCCGCCGGGCGAACTCCCGTCGCCAGAAGTCCTGCACGCTGTTGACCACCGCGACGGTCCGGCAGTCGTCCCGGGTGTTCGCGTCCTGGCCGGTCCGGCAGCTCTGCTGGACCTGCGCCGCCGAGGACGCGGTCGCCGTGGTGCCCGAGTCGCCCGACGAGAGGCCCAGCTGGTCGGGGCCGACACCGAAGAACAGCCCCAGGATCAGCGCGATGACACCGATGATGCCGCCGCCCACAGTCGCCCTGCCGCCCGGGATCCGACTGCCGCGCACATCCCGGACCTCGGACGTGTCCAGATCGGCGTCGTCGTCGAACTGCATGGGACACCACTCTCCGCTCCGGCCGCGGCTGCCTCACCGCCCTGCGCCGAGTATCGGACAGTTCATCCGCACCTGCCCCTTTTTGGTAACAGGGTGCAGTGGGCCGGCGGCACTGGGCGAGCGCCCGGCGGTCCCGGTGGGGGCGGCGGCGCCAGCACGCGGAAAAGCAGTTGCACACCGCCAGTAGACTGACCCCTATGGCAATTCTCCTTGTGCACTAGACGGCGTCGAGATAACTCCGCCCGTCGTCCCGCCCGCCGTCCATACCGCCCTGGAGTTTTACCCGTGATCACCGCTTCCGGCATCGAGCTGCGCGCCGGCGCCCGCATCCTCATCGAGTCCGCCTCCTTCCGTATCGCCAAGGGCGACCGCATCGGTCTCGTCGGCCGCAACGGGGCGGGCAAGACCACCCTCACCAAGTGCCTCGCAGGCGAAGGCGTGCCGGCCGGCGGCGCCATCACCCGCTCCGGCGAGGTCGGCTACCTCCCGCAGGACCCGCGCACCGGCGACCTCGAAGTCCTCGCCCGCGACCGCATCCTCTCCGCCCGCGGTCTCGACGAGATCCTCCGCAAGATGCGTGAGAACGAGGAGCGGATGGCGAACGGCAAGGGCGCCACCCGTGAAAAGGCCATGAAGAAGTACGAGCGGCTGGAGACGGAGTTCCTCACCAAGGGCGGTTACGCCGCCGAGGCCGAGGCCGCCACCATCGCCGCCGCGCTCAGCCTGCCCGACCGGGTGCTCGGACAGCCGCTCCACACGCTCTCCGGCGGTCAGCGCCGCCGCGTCGAGCTGGCACGCATTCTGTTCTCGGACGCCGACACCCTGCTCCTCGACGAGCCGACCAACCACCTCGACGCCGACTCGATCGTCTGGCTCCGCGACTACCTGAAGAGCTACCGCGGCGGCTTCGTCGTGATCTCCCACGATGTCGACCTCGTCGAGACGGTCGTCAACAAGGTCTTCTACCTCGACGCCAACCGCTCGCAGATCGACGTCTACAACATGGGCTGGAAGCTCTACCAGCAGCAGCGCGAGGCCGACGAGAAGCGCCGCAAGCGCGAGCGCCAGAACGCCGAGAAGAAGGCCGCGGCCCTCAACTCGCAGGCCGACAAGATGCGCGCCAAGGCCACCAAGACCGTCGCCGCGCAGAACATGGCCAAGCGCGCCGAGCGGCTGCTCTCCGGCCTGGAGGCCGTCCGGGTCTCCGACAAGGTCGCCAAGCTGCGCTTCCCTGAGCCCTCACCGTGCGGCAAGACCCCGCTGATGGCGGAGGGGCTGTCCAAGTCCTACGGCTCGCTCGAAATCTTCACCGACGTGGATCTCGCCATCGACAAGGGCTCCCGCGTCGTCATCCTCGGCCTCAACGGTGCGGGCAAGACCACCCTGCTCCGGCTCCTCGGCGGCGCCGAGAAGCCGGACACCGGCGAGGTCATCGAGGGCCACGGGCTCAAGCTCGGTTACTACGCGCAGGAGCACGAGACCCTGGACCCGGAGCGCTCCGTCCTGGAGAACATGCGCTCCGCCGCCCCGGACCTCGACCTCGTCGAGGTCCGCAAGACGCTGGGTTCGTTCCTCTTCTCCGGCGACGACGTAGACAAGCCGGCCGGGGTGCTCTCCGGCGGTGAGAAGACCCGTCTCGCGCTGGCGACCCTGGTGGTCTCCTCCGCGAACGTGCTGCTCCTCGACGAGCCGACGAACAACCTCGACCCGGCCAGCCGCGAGGAGATCCTCGGCGCGCTGCGCACGTACAAGGGCGCGGTCGTTCTCGTCACGCACGACGAGGGTGCGGTCGAGGCGCTCCAGCCCGAGCGGATCATCCTGCTGCCGGACGGCGTGGAGGACCTGTGGGGCGCGGACTACCGGGACCTGGTCGCGCTGGCCTGATCCACTTCGACTGGATCATTCGGCCCAGACGTGATCCATCATCTGTGTGAGGACCTCTCATACCTCGGCGGTGCGCCCGGCAGATATCTGCCGGGCGCACCCATGTGGGGCCGAAGATCCCCGTACGGCCCTGACCTGGCCGTTCATCCCGGACCCGCGGCCACTCGCGCCCATCGCCCTACGGAATGCAGGATTCCGGTTGTGATGGCGTATTCCCGGGGCGCCAAACCGGTTGTACGGACCTTGCCGAATGGGTGGCCAGGAAGCCCGCGAGGGGTGATCATGAGAGTCCAGAGCGCACTTCGCATGAGGAGGCACGGGTGGCCGAGACTCTGAAGAAGGGCAGCCGGGTTACCGGCGCCGCGCGTGACAAGCTCGCGGCAGACCTGAAGAAGAAGTACGACTCCGGTGCGAGCATCCGGGCGTTGGCCGAAGAGACCGGCCGCTCCTACGGATTCGTCCACCGGATGCTCAGCGAGTCCGGAGTCACGCTGCGAGGGCGTGGCGGAGCAACACGAGGCAAGAAGGCCGCCGCGGCCTGACGGCCGTCGGCGGATCGGGACACGTCGCTGGACGGACGCGTTCCTAGGGCTCACCGGTTTCGGCGGTGGCCACCCGGTAGATCGCGTGATCGACCGGGTGGTTACTGTTCAGTCACTTAGCTCCACCTGCTGACTGCACCCGATCCCGGAGGCGCCCCATGACCTCGCTCGACTCTGTGCTCGACCAGGACGGCGTACGACTCACCGTCGATGACGCGGTTGCCATGGTGACCCTCACCAACCCGGCCAAGCGCAACGCTCAGTCCCCCGCTCTGTGGCGGGCGTTGGCGGCGGCCGGAAGGGCACTGCCCGGCAGCGTGCGGGTCGTCGTGCTGCGCGGCGAGGGGAAATCCTTCTCCGCCGGCCTCGACCGGCAGGCGTTCACCCCTGAGGGGTTCGACGGTGAGCCGTCGTTCCTGGAGCTGGCGCGCGGATCGGAGTCCGGGCTCGACGCGACCATCGCCGAGTACCAGGAGGCGTTCACCTGGTGGCGCCGCAACGACATCGTGTCGATCGCGGCCGTGCAGGGACATGCCATCGGGGCCGGCTTCCAGCTCGCTCTCGCCTGCGATCTGCGGATCGTCGCCGAGGACGTGCAGTTCGCCATGCGCGAGACCAGCCTGGGCCTGGTCCCGGACCTCACCGGCACGCACCCTCTGGTGAACCTGGTGGGGTATGCCCGGGCGCTCGAGATCTGCGCCACCGGCCGTTTCGTGCATGCGGAGGAGGCCGAGCGCACCGGCCTCGCCAACCTCGTCGTCACCGCCGACCAGCTCGACGAGGCGGCCCGCGACCTGTCCGCAGCACTTCTGGCGGCCCCCCGCGACGCCGTCATCGAGACCAAGGCACTGCTGAGCGGTGCCGTCTCGCGTACGTACGAGGACCAGCGCACCGCCGAACGCGCGGCGCAGGGCCGCCGGCTGCGTGACCTGGCGGGCGTCACCGACTGAGAGCACGGCACCGGCCGGGCGAGGAGCCGCCCGGCCGCCTTCTCAGTCCTCCTCCACCACCGCGGTGACCAGCACGGTGACCGGCGGGTGCCCGTCCACGGCGTCGGAGACCGCCGTGCGCACCGCCAGCGCCACGTCGAGTGCCCGGTGGCCCCCGGATGTCGCCAGCTCGACCCGCACATGGTCCGGGGCCGTATGCACCGCGCTGCCCAGCACCCGGGTCAGTGTCGCGACGCCGGGGACCCCGGCGGCCGCGGTCCCCGCCACGCCCTCCGGCTCCGTTCCACGCACCGCGGACGGCTCCGGTGCCGACCGTCCGGGGACGGTGTCCAGCAGCTCCGTCACCCGCAGGTCCACCTCGCCGACCACCAGGCCCAGCCGCTGTGCGGCGGCTGTCAGCAGCGCCGAGCGCAGTGCGGCAGCGGCGGTGGGCAGCGGCCGGTCGGCCGTTGCCGACATCGTCGCCTCGATCCGCAGCGGCCCGGGGGGCAGCGCACTGGGCGGGGCCGGCAGCGCCGGGTCCGGGGCGGAGCCGGGATCCGCCAGCGCGATCCGTACCTCACCGAGCACCGGGCCGGTGCGGGGCGTGTCCGCCGTCAGGCGCAGCACCGCGACGGCGGCTCGCTCCGAGATCCACGCGCCGTCCGCCGGACCGCCCAGAGGGAGCAATCGGCCCAGGCCGAGCCTCTGCCGTACCGCAGCTGTCCATCCGTCGGCCCTGTGCGGGCTGTCAGCCGTCGTCATTGCCCCAGCCTGCCGCATCCGCGGCGCGAGATGGGGAAAGCGCACTTAATGTGGGCAACGAAGTCCGACCCTGCCCTGAAGGGAAGTGTGGCGATGACCGACACCCCACAGCGGAACCGGCCCGAGAACCCCGACCAGGCGACGGGGGACGACAGCAGAAGGAGCCCGCTGACCAAGCGCGGCGGGGGAGATCCCGCCACCCGTGGCCGTACCACCATCGCCGACGGTGTGGTCGAGAAGATCGCCGGCATGGCGGCGCGCGACGTGATCGGTGTCCATGCGATGGGAAGCGGCCTCTCCCGTACCTTCGGCGCGGTGCGCGACCGGGTCCCCGGCGGCGGCAAGTCCGTGACCCGCGGCGTCAAGGCGGAGGTCGGAGAGTCGCAGACCGCCCTCGACCTGGAGATCGTCGTCGACTACGGCGTCTCGATCTCCGATGTCGCCCGTGATGTGCGGGAGAACGTCATTGCGGCGGTCGAACGGATGACTGGCCTCGAGGTCGTCGAGGTCAATATCGCGGTCAGTGATGTGAAGTTGCCCGACGAGGAGGACGAGGACCAGTCCGAGCCACGTCTCCAGTAGGCCTCCCACCCGAGGCAGTTGAGGAGCGCACGATGAGCATGGCTGTGGTCGGCCTGGTGGCCGGCATGGCACTCGGGTTTGCCGGATACTTCGGCGGATTCGGGGCCTTTTTGCTGGTCGCGGCGTTGGGGGCGGTCGGCTTCATCGCCGGTCGTTTCCTCGACGGCGATCTGGAACCCGGCGACTTCTTCCGGAGTCGCGAGCGCGGCGACCGACGGCGGTGACGGCGTTGTCGGGGGTACTCGGCCGGATCCCCGCCGCGGAACGCGGGGAGACCAGGATCGCCGACCGGGTGGTCGCGAAGATCGCCGCGCAGGCGGCGAAGGAGGCGATCGACGAGCCGCCGAAGGAGGGTGCGTCCCCGCGTGCCACCGTCACGGTGCACCGTGACACCGCACGGGTACGGGTCAGTCTGGAGCTCGGATATCCGACCGACATCGGCAGCCAGTGCGGTGCCGTGCGTCGGCGGGTCATCGAACGGGTAAGGGCGTTGGCGGGGATGGAAGTGCCCGAAGTGGCCGTACAGGTCGAGCGTCTGCACCCCGCGGGAGCGAGCGCCGCGGCACAGGGGAGGATCCGATGACCGAACCCCAGGACCCGGGGAACAGCACGAGGCGCCTGCCCACCGTCGAACCTGTGGAACACGGTGGAGCAGTGGCCCTGGACCAGTCGGCCTCCGCCGCCTCGTACGACCCGGCGCCGACGAAGGAGGGCGGCGGCAGTGCCGGCCGCTTCTGGTCCGCGCGCCGCATCCCTGCCGGTCTCGTCGCGCTGGTGGTCCTCGGCGGTGCCGGCCTGCTGCTGTACGACGTGGCGGCGGTACGGGCCGACCATCCGGCGATGCGGTGGCGCCGCTCGCTCGCCGACGAACTGGCGCAGCGCCCGCTGAACAACGTGTGGGTGCTGGCCGGAGCGGTGGTCGCGATGGCGATCGGCCTGTGGCTGATCGTCCTCGCCGCCACGCCCGGCCTGCGCGATCTGCTGCCGATGCGCCGCGACCGTGCCGGTGTACGGGCCGGGCTCGACCGGACCGCCGCCGCCCTGGTCCTGCGCGACCGGGCGGTGGAGGTGTCCGGCGTGCAGTCGGTGCGGGTCCGGATGGGGCGTGCCAAGGTCGCGGTGCGCGCCGTTTCGCACTTCCGTGAACTCGACGACGTACGGGCCGACTTGGACACCGTACTGACCACGGGCATCGACGAACTGGGCCTGGCGAAGCCGCCGAGCCTGTCGGTGCATGTCCGCCGTCCGGCCAAGAAGGGGTGACCGCGGTGCTCAGTACCGTCAACCGGGTACTGCTCGGGCTCGTCGGCCTGGTGCTGATCTGCGTCGGCGGCGCGGTACTCGCCGCCGGGCTCGGTCTCTCCGTGCCGTCCTGGTGGCCGTGGGACGGCAGGACCGATGTGCTGCTCTCCCAGGCCGACCGGGACCGCTGGCGCGCCGACGGCTGGTGGTGGCCGACCGTGATCGTGGTCCTCGCCGTGCTGGTCGTCCTCGCGCTGTGGTGGTTCCTCGCCCAGTTCCGCCGCGCCCGCCTCGCCGAGGTGCTGGTCGAGAGCGGCGACGGCGAGGGGGCGCTGCTGCGCGGCCGGGCCCTGGAGGGCGTGCTCGCCGGGGAGGCGGGGACGCTGGACGGGGTGGCCCGTGCTCAGGTGATGCTGGTCGGCCGGCGCACTTCGCCGCAGGCCCGGATCAGCCTGCTGATGGAACCGCACGCGGCGCCGGGCGAGGCGCTCGGCCGCCTCACGGACGAGGCGCTGGCCCATGCGCGGGACTCGGCGGGGCTGGCCCAGCTACCGGCCGAGGTGCGGCTGCGGGCCGTCAAACACCGTGCGGAACGGGTGAGTTGACGGCGGGGACGTCCGGCAGCAGCACAATCCTGCTCGTCGAGGGGGTCTCCCGTGCCCCTGAGGCCATGGGGGAGGTCGAGGACAGGAGACCGGCCACCGGATGGCCCCGGCGCTCGCTCAGAACCCGTGCCGTACACCGCCGTCCACCGGCACCATGATCCCCGTCAGATACGACGCCGCGGGCGACAGCAGGAACGCCGCCGTCCGGCCGAACTCCTGAGGTGTGCCGTACCGGCGCAACGGAATGCGCGCCTCGGCCGCCGCGCGGGACGCCTCCGCATCGCCGGACAGCGCGTCCAGCTCACGCACCCGGTCCGTGTCGATCCGGGCGGGCAGCACGCCCACCACGCGGATGCCCTGCGGGCCGAGCTCGTCGGCCAGGGACTTGGCGAATCCGGCCAGGCCCGGTCGCAGACCGTTCGAAATGGTCAGACCGGCGATCGGCTCATGGACCGAGCCGGACAGCACGAAGCCGATCACCCCGCCCTCGCCGAGCGCCGCGGCCGCTGTGCGGGCCAGCCGGACCGCACCCAGGAACACCGAATCGAATGCCGACTGCCACTGCTCGTCCGTGTTGTCCGCGACGAAGCCGGGGGCCGGCCCACCGACGCTGATCAGAATGCCGTCGAGCCGCCCGAAGCGGTCATGGGCGGCGTCCACCAGCCGCTGCGCGGCGGCGGGCTCCGCATTGTCGGCGGCGAGACCGACGGCGTCCGGCCCCAGTTCGGCGGCGGCCGCCTCGACCCGCTTCTCGTCACGGCCGGTGATGATCACCTTCGCGCCGTCCGCCACCAGCTCCCGCGCGGTGGCATTGCCCAGCCCCCGGGTCGCGCCGGTGACGATGTACACACGGTCCTTCAATTCAAGATCCATGGCCCCTATCCTGCCGTCTCGGCCTCCAGCATGTCCTCCCCGGTCAGTGCGACCGCGGTGCCCACCAGTCCGATATGGCTGAATGCCTGCGGGAAATTGCCCAGCTGCCGTCGGGCCACGGTGTCGTACTCCTCGGCGAGCAGCCCGACATCGTTGCGGAGCTCGAGGAGCCGCTCGAAGAGTTCGGTGGCCTCCTCTGCGCGCCCGGTCAGGCGCAGCGCGTCCGCCAGCCAGAACGAGCACGCCAGGAACGCCCCTTCGCCGCCCGGCAGCCCGTCGATCGAGACACCGTCCGTGCTGTAGCGGCGGACCAGACCGTCGCTGCCCAGCTCGTCCCGGACCGCGTCGACCGTGCCGACGAGTCGTGGATCGTCCGGCGGCAGGAATCCGGTCCGGGCGATCAGCAGCGTCGCGGCGTCCAGGTCCCGGGAGCCGTACGACTGCGTGAACGTGTTCCGTACCGGGTCGTACCCCTTCTCGCACACCTCCCGGTGCACGGCGTCCCGCATCACCCGCCACCGTTCGGCGTCCCCGGCCAGCGACGGGTTCGCCTCCAGGGTGTGCACCGCGCGGTCGGCGGCGACCCAGGCCATCACCTTCGAGTGCACGAAGTGGCGGCGCTGGCCGCGGATCTCCCAGAGCCCCTCGTCCGGCTCGCGCCAGGTGGACTCCAGGAACCCGAGCAGGCTGAGCTGCAGGCTCCAGGCGTGCGGTTGATCGGCCAGGCCCGCCTCGCGCGCGAGCCGGAGCGAGTCGATGACCTCTCCGTACACATCGAGCTGCCGTTGTCGGACCGCCGCGTTGCCGATCCGGACCGGGCTGGAGTTCTCGTATCCGGCCAGCCATGGCAGCTCCGCCTCGGGCAGCCGCCGTTCGCCCGACAGGCCGTACATGATCTGCAGGTCGGCGGGGTCCCCGGCGACGGCGCGCAACAGCCAGTCCCGCCAGGCGGCTGCCTCCTCCACATAGCCGGCCGAGAGCAGCGCGTTGAGCGCCAGGGTGGAGTCCCGCAGCCAGCAGAAGCGGTAGTCCCAGTTCCGTACGCCGCCGATCTCCTCCGGCAGCGATGTGGTGGGGGCTGCCACGATGCCGCCGGTCGGGGCGAAGGTGAGCGCCTTGAGGGTGATCAGCGAGCGGATCACGGATTCCCGGTACGGGCCCCGGTACTTGCAGCGGGCCGACCACTCGGCCCAGTCGGAAAGGGTGTTCTTCAGCGCCTCGTGCGGATCGACGAGATCGGGGCGCGGCGAGTGCGAGGGGTGCCAGGTCAGTACGAACGCCACCTGCTCGCCCGCGGAGACGGTGAACGACGAGCAGGTGGAGAACTCCTGGCCCCACGTCTTGACCGGTGGCTCGCTGCGCAGCCAGACCGAGTCGGGTCCGGCAACCGCCACCCGGTGACCCTGTGAGCGGCGCATCCACGGCACGATGGAGCCGAAGTCGAAGCGCAGCCGGATCACCGATGTCATGTCGACGGTGCCGCTGACCCCCTCGACGATCCGCATGACATCGGGTTCCTGGTCGCGCTGCGGCATGAAGTCGATGACCTTGACGGTGCCGGTGCGGGTCTCCCAGAACGTCTCCAGGACGAGGGAGTCACCCACGTAGCCGCGCCGGGTGCAGGTGTCCGCGCCCTTCGGGGCGATGCGCCAGTGGCCGTTGTCGTCGTCGCCGAGCAGGGCGGCGAAGCAGGCGCCCGAGTCGAAGCGGGGTAGACAGAGCCAGTCCACAGAACCGTTCCTGCCGACCAGGGCGGCTGTCTGCAGATCGCCGATGAGGGCGTAGTCCTCGATGCGTGGGGTCACGTTCTGCCGTGTTCCCGAACCGGGGCCTCGCTAAGCAGCCGGTGTCCCACGGGCGGCCGCAGACTCCTGCCGCGGAACCGGTCGGGCGGCCACCGGTCGAGCTGTCGCGGGCACCGTGTCAGGCCGTCGCCGGCTCGGGCTTCTCCGGTTCCGGCTCCGGCTCCCCGGAGGCCTCGGCCTCGGCCGCCGCCTCCACCCGGTCGCGCTTCTCGCGCCGGGCGAGCACCACATATCCGACCGGGACGCCCGCGGCGAACAGCCACCACTGGACCGCATACGCCATGTGCGGACCGATCGAGCTGTCGTCGGGGGCCTCGATCAGCTCGGGGACGTCGCCGGACGGTTCGGGGCCGGTCTGCTCGATGTAGCCGCCGAGGACCGGTCGGGAGAGCGCCTTGGCCTGCTGGGCGCTGTTGATCAGCATCACCTGGCGGTCCGGCAGGTCCGACAGGTCCTTGATGCCGCTGGTTCCCGTCGTCTCGTCGGCCTTGAGCCGCCCCGTGACGGTCACCTCGCCCTTGGGCACGGCCGGGACGTCCGGGAAAGCGCGCTGGTCGTCGGCGGCGGGAACCCAGCCGCGGTTGATCAGGACCGTACCGCCGCCCTTGAGGTCGAGCGGGATCAGTACGTGGAAACCGATGCTTCCGTCGGTGGAGGTCCGGCGGCGCACGACGACCTCGTGCCCCGTGTCGTACGTCCCCGTGGCCGTCACCGCACGCCAGTAGTCGGAGCGCGGGATCGTGTGACCCGGGGAGGTGAGCGTGGCGACCGGCTCCGGCTTCGCCTTGAGGTTGTGCGAGATCAGAGCGTTCTGCGCCACCCGGTGCTCATGCCGGTGCAGCTGCCAGAAGCCCAGCTCGACCATCGTGGGAATGAGGACGAGGGTGAGGAGGGCGAGGATCAGCCACTGCCGGGTCAACAGGAAGCGGTACACCCCACGACGGTACAACTGCGTCATGGGGTGCCTCGCGGAGGGGGTGGCGGAACGGGCCGTGCGGCCGGTGGTCAGACTTTGTCGATGATGCCCACCTTCCCCTCGGCCCGGGCGCAGTGACCGCCGCAGAACCAGTGCCCGTCCACCTCGACACCCTGGCCGATGACCTGGACCCGGCAGTGCTCACAGATGGGCGCCATCCGGTGAATGGCGCAGGAGAAGCAGTCGAAGACATGCACCGCGCCCTGCGCGTGCACCTCGAACGACATGCCGTAGTCGTTTCCGCAAACTTCACAACGTGCCATGCGCCACAGGTTGGGATGTGGGGGCGCCGGGCGGCGAGCGGCGGATGGGCGAGTCGCCCCCGGTTCACTCCGATGACGGCGTCGGCAGGGCGGGAGCCACCGGGGCCCCGGTCGTCGTCGACACCTGTGCCACATCCCGCAGCAGATGGGTGAAGGCGCTCTCGTCCACGATCGGTGTACCGAACGCCTTTGCCTTCACCGTCTTCGACGTCGCCGCGTCGGGGTCGTTGGTGACCAGCAGGCTGGTCAGCCGGGAGACGCTGGTCGCCACATGCAGCCCGGCCTCGATCGCCCGGTCCTCCAACAGCTCACGGTCGATGGAGGTGTCCCCGGAGAACGCCACCCGCATGCCCTGCATGAGCGGTTTGTCCTTGTCGTACCGCCCCGGGTTCGGATACGGACAGGCCGGCCGCTTGCGCGAAGGGCGCCAGCTGCTCTGGCCGCCGTACGACGGCTGGTAGCCGACCCGCGGGGTGACAGGGGAGTCCGACCACTCGGTCAGCGGGCGGCACTCCAGCAGTGGCAGCCGCACCCCGTCGCGTGCCGCCGCATGCAGACTCGGCCGGAACGCCTCGGCCAGCACCCGGGCGTCGTCCAGCGCGTGGTGCGCACGCTGCTGTACGACTCCGAAGTGCGCGGCCAGCGACTGCAGCTTGTGGTTGGGCAGCGGCAGCCGGAGCTCCTTGGAGAGCGCGATGGTGCAGAGCCGGTGCTCGACCGGGGCGACGACCGCGGCGCGCGCGTACTCCCGGGCCAGCATCGACCAGTCGAAGGCGGCGTTGTGCGCGACGAGTACGCGGCCCGCGAGCCGCTCGGACAGATCGGCGGCGACTTCCGGGAAGAGTGGGGCGCCCTCCAGGACATCGCTGGTCAGGCCGTGGATCCAGACGGGGCCGGGGTCCCGCTCCGGGTTGACGAGGGTGTACCAGTGGTCCTCGACGTTGCCCTGCGCGTCCAGCCGGTAGACGGCAGCGGACACTATCCGGTCGTCCCGGGCGAGTCCGGTGGTCTCCACGTCGACGACCGCGTACCCCTGTGGGTAGGCGGTCGGCCACGGTCCTGCGGTCTGGCGGTCGTCGAGCATGGTCACAGAGAATACGGGCCGGGACTGACAGCCCCCCATCCGGGAGCGTTCTGTTCGAGCCGCCCGACGAGGGGCCGCTAGCCACCACCGGTGGCGAGCAGTCCGTTCACCAGCGCCCGCATGGACGCCGTGAACAGTCGTTCCTGGTCGGCGGGGAGGGCGAGCGCGCGGGCCAGCGCCGGGTCGTGCTCGGCCGTGACCGCGTCCCAGAGATCACCCTCGCCGGGGGACTGGACCGGGGAGCGTTCCCGGTTACGTTCGACGAGCAGGAAGCCGACGGTCTGGAACTGGACCGCCCGTACCGCGTCGGCGGCCCGCGCCCCGCGCAGCCCCGCGGCGTGCACCTCGTGGACGAGGGCCTGCTGTGCGGGCAGGAACATCCGCTCCGTGAGACCGCGTTCATGGACCATCGCGATCAGGTGGGGGCGGGCGCGCAGTTCGCGGCGCAGCCCCCGGGCGACGGAGACGATCCGGGCCACCGGGGTCCGGCCGGCCGGCCGGACGGCGCCCATCTCCTGGACGGTGCGCTCCACCAGGGCGTCGAGCAGCGACTCGCGATTGCCGACATGCCAGTAGATCGAGGTGACCGCCGTGCCCAGCTCGGCGGCCAGCTTGCGCATCGTGAGGGCATCCGGGCCGTGGTGCCGCACCAGGGCGGCAGCGGCCTCCAGAACCTCTTCGCGGGTCAGCGACGATCGCGCCACAGTGCTCCCAGCTTTCCGAACTCCGTTGCGTGCATGCCTATTTACCCTTCATTCCAGCCGGTGTAACTGTGTTACAGAACCCGGGCACGGACAACCGAGAAGGGTGGTACGTCCATGGCACGTGTACGGTACGGCGCGCGCACCGACGCCGAGATCGCGACGGCCCGCACAGCCCGTTCCGAACTCCCCGACGTCTGGTCCACCGGCGTGGTCGCCGTCTGGGAGAGTGACCCCGACGCGGTCGCGGCGGTCCTGCCACCGCCCCTCAAACCCGCCGAACGCCCGCTCGTCCGCGCCGCCATCAGCAAGGTCGACCTCCCCGGCTATCCGCTGGGCGCGGGCTCCGTCGCCGTCGCCGCCGTCCACGACGGGTACGAGGGCTGGTATCCGCTCGTCATGCCGATGACCCACGAGCGGGCACTGATCGGCGGCCGTGAGGTCTTCGGCGAACCGAAGAAGCTGGGCGAGGTGACCGTCGAGCGCGACGGACCCGTCGTCCGGGCCGCGCTCGTCCGGCACGGCATCGCGTTCGTCGAGGTACGCGGCGCGGTCGGCGAGCAGCTGCCGCTGCCCGAACCGGCGGAGAAGCTCGACTTCTACTTCAAGTTCCTGCCCGCCGCGGACGGTGAGGGCTTCGACGCCGATCCCGTACTGATCCACTGCATCCGCCACGAGAAGGTCCGCAAGCTGGAACGGATCTCGGGCGATGTGGTGCTGCGCGAGTCGATGTACGACCCGGTCGCCGACCTCCCCGTACAGCGGCTGATCGATCTGACCATCGGCGAGAAGACCAGCGACCAGCGGGGCAGGGCCGTCGAGCGGGTGAGCGCCGAGGCGCTGCTGCCGTACATCCACCAGCGCTACGACGACCCGCAGCAGATCCACGACGGCCCGCCGCAGGGGAGCGTCCGATGAGGCTGGGGGAGGGGCAGGTCGCTGTCGTCACCGGCGCCGCGAGCGGCATCGGGCTCGCGATGGCCCGCAGGTTCGCGGCCGAGGGGCTGAAGGTCGTCCTCGCCGACGTGGAGGTGGGGGCGCTCGACAAGGCGGCGGGCGAGCTGCGCGAGGACGGTGCGCAGGTGCTGGCGCGGGTGGTCGACGTCAGCGAGCGGGAGTCCGTCCAGGCTCTCGCCGACGCCGCGTACGACACCTTCGGCGCCGTCCATGTGCTGTGCAACAACGCGGGCGTCGGCTCCGGTGCCGAGGGCCGGATGTGGGAGCACGAGCCGATCGACTGGAAGTGGGCGTTCGCCGTCAATGTGTGGGGCGTCTTCCACGGCATCCAGGCCTTCGTGCCCCGGATGATCGAGGGCGGCGAGCCCGGCCGGATCGTCAACACCTCGTCCGGCGACGGCGGCATCGCCCCGCTGCCGACCGCCTCCGTCTACGCGGTCACCAAGTCCGCCGTCGTCACGATGACCGAGTCGCTCTACGCGCATCTGAAGGCGGAGGGCGCGGCGGTCGGCGCCTCGGTGCTCTTCCCCGGCCCGCACATGCTCCGTACCGGACTGTGGGAGTCGCACCGCAACCGGCCCCAGCGGTACGCCAAGGAGCGGCCGCGCCGGACCCCGTACCGCAGCCTCGACCAGTGGGAGTCCGCGATGAGGGCGGCGGGCCACGAGGTCGAGTTCACACCGGTGGAGGAGGTCGCGGGCACGGTCGTGGACGGGATCCGCGCCGACCGCTTCTGGCTGCTGCCGCCGAGCGAGCACAGCGACCGGCAGATCCGCGCCAGGTCGCAGTCGATGCTCGACCGGGCGAACCCGTCGTACCTGGAGAGCTTCATACTCGACTGAGGGGCGAGCGATGACCGACCCGTATCTGATCATCTCCTCCGACTGCCACGCCGGACTTCCCACCGAGGGGTACCGGCCCTATCTGGACGCCCGCTTCCACCGGGAGTTCGACGACTTCCTCGCCGGGCGCGACCGCCGCCGCGAGGAGATGACCCGCCTCGGCGTACGCAACGAGGCCTTCGCCGACAAGTGGTTCCACGACAACGAGGAGGGGCTGAGGGGCGGTTGGGATGCCGCGCAGCGGCTCAAGGAGCTCGACGGCGACGGGGTGGCGGCCGAGGTCGTCTTCCCGGACGCGGACGCCGTCGACAGCCGCACCGCCGCCCCGTTCGGCGTCGGCCTCGGTCTCTCCGGCGACCAGGACCCGGAGCTCGGCATGGCCGGCGCACAGGCCCACAACCGTTGGCTCGCCGACTTCGTCTCGCAGAACCCCGAACGGCACTGCGGAGTCGCCCTGTTGCCCGTAACGGGCGAGGTCGACCGTGTCGTCGCCGAGATCCACCGGGCCAAGGAGTCCGGTCTCGGGGCGCTGATGATCCCCTCCATGTGGGTGGACAAGGCCCCGTACCACGACCGCCGTTACGACCCCGTGTGGGCGGCCGCCGCCGAGACGGGGATGCCGGTCGTCACGCACTCCGGCGCCGCCCCGCGCCACGAGTACGGCGACCATCTGGGGATCTACGTCTCCGAGGTCACCTGGTGGCCGTCCCGCCCGCTCTGGTTCCTGCTCTGGTCGGGCGCCTTCGAACGCCACCCGGGGCTGAGGTTCGGCGTCGCCGAGTCCGGCTGCTGGTGGCTGCCGAACCTGCTCTGGTTCATGGACCGGCTCTACCTGGGCGCCCACGGCGGAAAGAAACTCTCGCCGTTCGCCGAGCTGACGCGGCCCCCGCACGAGTACCTGGACCGCCAGGTCTTCATCTGCGCCACCAACACCAAGCGCCGCGAGCTCGCCCAGCGGTACGAGATCGGCGTCGACAACATCCTGTGGGGCAGCGACTTCCCGCACCCCGAAGGCACCTGGCCGAACACCGCGGGCTGGCTGCGCACCACCTTCCACGACATCCCGGTGGCCGAGACCCGCCGGATGCTGGGACTCGCCGCCGCCGAGGTCTTCGGCTTCGACACGGCGAAGCTCGCGCCGATCGCCCGGCGCATCGGCCCGACCCCGCAGGAGCTGGGCCAGAGCGCCGACCAGGCGGCGGTCGAAGCGTCCTGGGCACGCTCGCGCGACGTCGGTCGGCACTGGCTGACCGACCACGACTTCCCGGTCCTGGGGGTCGGCTGATGTCCCGCGAGCGCTACACAGTCATCTCCGCCGACTGCCACGCGGGCGCCGACCTGCTCGACTACAAGCCGTACCTGGAGGCCAGGTACCACGACGATTTCGACGCCTGGGCCGCTGCGTACGTCAATCCGTACGCGGACCTCCTCGCCGACACCGCCGACCGCAACTGGAACTCCGCACGCCGTCTCGCCGAGCTGGCGGCGGACGGCATCGTCGCGGAGGTCGTCTTCCCCAACACCATCCCACCGTTCTTCCCCTCGGCCTCCCTGATGGCCCCCGCGCCCTCACCGCGGGAGTACGACCAGCGCTGGGCGGGCCTGCGCGCCCACAACCGCTGGGTTGCCGACTTCTGCGCCGAGGCACCCGGCCGGCGGGCGGGCGTCGCGCAGATCCTCCTCAACGACCCGGCGGCGGCGGTCCGCGAGATCCGCCGCACCAAGGAGGCGGGGCTCACCGGCGGCATCCTGCTGCCCGGCACCCCGCCGGGGTCCGGCATCCCGGAGCTGTACTCCCAGGTGTACGACCCGCTGTGGGCGGTCTGCGAGGAGCTGGACGTACCGGTGAACCACCACAGCGGATCGGCCTCCCCGCCGCTCGGCGACGAACCGGCGGCGCGCGCCGTCTTCATGGTGGAGACGACCTGGTTCTCCCACCGGGCGCTGTGGCACCTGATCTTCGGCGGAGCCTTCCGCCGCCACCCCGGGCTGAAACTGGTCCTCACCGAACAGGGCTCCGGCTGGATCCCGGGCGTCGTCGAGATGCTCGACTACTACCACGGCCGCCTGGTCGCTGCGGCCTCCCGGGCATCCACCGCCGAGTCCAAGTTCGGTGCGGGGCTTGCCGCTTCGATGGGAGCGAGTCCCGGCGAGGTCTGGCGCGACAACTGTTTCGTCGGCGCCAGCTTCATGCGCCCCCACGAGGTGCCGCTGCGTGACCGGATCGGCCTTGACAAGATCATGTGGGGCAGCGACTACCCGCACGACGAGGGCACCGCTCCCTATTCACGGGAGGGCCTGCGGATCGCGTACGCCGGACTCCCGCCCGACGAGATCGCGGCGATGGTCGGCGGTAACGCGGCCCGCGTGTACGGCTTCGACCTGGCCGCGCTCGACCGCATCGCTGCGACGGCCGGCCCGACGGTCGACGAGATCGCCGAGCCCTTGAAGGAGGTCCCGGCCGACGCGACCAGCCCGGCCTTCGCGCCGGGCGGGTCGGTCCGCGTCTGGTGACGGGACCCGGTGAGAGTGAGACCATCCCCGGGTGACGGATACCCAGGCGCATGACGAGTCCCACGGCAACGGCCTCGGCGCGCGGCTGAACTGGCTGCGCGCCGCGGTGCTCGGCGCCAACGACGGTGTGGTGTCCACGGCGGGCCTCGTCGTCGGCGTCGCCGGAGCCACCGGCGACCGCGGCGCCCTGCTGACGGCGGGCCTCGCCGGACTGTTGGCCGGCTCCATGTCGATGGCGGCGGGCGAATACGTGTCGGTGTCCACCCAGCGCGACTCGGAGCAGGCCGCGCTGGCGACGGAGAAACGGGAGCTGCAGGAGACCCCGGAGGCGGAACTTGCCGAGCTGACCGGCCTGTTGGAGGGCAAGGGACTGAGCCGGGAAGTCGCCCGCGAGGCCGCCCTCCAGCTCACCGAACGCGACGCGCTGCGCGCCCACGCGGAGGTGGAGCTGGGGATCGACCCGGACGACCTGACGAACCCCTGGCACGCCGCGGGCGCGAGCTTCCTGGCCTTCACGGCGGGAGCGCTGCTGCCGCTGCTGGCGATCGTGCTGCCACCGGCGCCGCTGCGGCTGGTCATCACGGTACTGGCGGTACTGGCGGCGCTGGCGCTCACCGGGTGGTGGAGCGCGCGGCTGGGCGACGCGGCGGTGGGGCGCGCGGTGCTGCGGAACATGGGCGGGGGAGCGGTGGCCATGGGGGTCACCTATGCGGCGGGGGCGTTGCTGGGAGCGGTCGGGGTCTGATCCGGCCCGTGTTGGCAGAAGTCACCAAAGGTTGCTGACATCGCGTCTCGCATACTTGTTGGTAACAACGTCTAGTCCTCGGCCGACCCTCCGCTCTACGGTGCTCGCATGGAGCCGAACCTGCCCGATGTCGTGCTGTGGTCCATACCGGCCTTCGTCCTGCTCACCGTTGTCGAAATGGTCAGCGCCCGCATCCACCCCGACGAGGACGCCGCCGGGTACGAGACCAAGGACGCCGTCACCAGCGTCACCATGGGGCTCGGCAGTCTCGTGTTCGATCTGCTGTGGAAAGTGCCCATCGTGGCCATCTACACCGCGGTCTACGAGCTGACCCCGCTCCGCGTTCCCGTCCTGTGGTGGACGATCCTGCTGATGCTGCTCGCGCAGGACTTCTTCTACTACTGGTCCCACCGCGGCCACCACGTCATCCGGATCCTCTGGGCCTGCCATGTGGTCCACCACTCCAGCCGGAAGTTCAACCTCACCACCGCGCTGCGCCAGCCCTGGACCTCGCTGACCGTCTGGCCGTTCTACGTTCCGCTCATCGCCTGCGGTGTCCACCCGGCGGCGCTGGCGTTCTGCTCGTCGGCCAATCTCGTCTACCAGTTCTGGGTGCACACCGAACGGATCGACAAACTGCCCAGGCCCTTCGAGTACGTACTGAACACGCCCTCCCACCACCGGGTGCACCATGCCTCCCAGGGCGGCTATCTCGACCGGAACTTCGGCGGCATCCTGATCCTGTGGGACCGGCTCTTCGGCTCCTTCGCCGCAGAGACGGAGCGACCCGTCTACGGACTCACCAAGAACATCGCCACCCACAACCCGCTGCGCGTCGCGACGCACGAGTACGCCGCGATCGCCCGGGACGTGCGGGCGGCGGACAGCTGGGGCGAGCGGGCCGGCCGGATCTTCCGCGGGCCGGGCTGGCAGCCGGCGTCGACGGCCGCCTCGGCCACCGCCTCCGCCTCCACCGCCGTTCCCATCCCGGAGAGCACCGGATGAGCGCCGGAGCCGTCACGGACGCCCGGGCACGGTTCGTACGCCCCCTGCTCATCGCGTTCCTCGTCGCCTCCGCCGTCGACCTCGTCGGCGTCCTCGCCGATGTGCGTCTCGCCCACCTCGTCGCCAAGCCGCTGCTGATGCCGCTGCTCGCCGGGTACGCCGCCGCCCGCCGCGGACCCCGGCTGCTCGTCGCCGCGCTGCTCTTCGGCTGGGGCGGCGACACATTCCTGCTGCCCGGCGCCGATGCCGCCTTCCTCATCGGCATGGGTTCCTTCGCCGCAGGCCATGTCTGCTATCTGTGGCTCTTCGGGCGGGCCCGCAGCTCCCTGCTGCTCGGCACGGGGTACGCCACGGTCCTCGTCGGCTTCGTCGTCCTCATCTGGGGCGGACTCCCGGCGGACCTGCGGATCCCGATGGCCGGCTACAGCCTGCTGCTCACCGCGATGGCCTACCGGTCCAGCACCCGCGGTCGGTACGCCGCGCTGGGCGGGGCGCTCTTCCTGCTGTCCGACGCGCTCATCGCCACCGGCATCGCCGACTGGCCGCAGCTGCCCGCGCCGGACTTCTGGGTCATGCTCACGTACATCGTGGCGCAGTTCCTGCTGACCGTCGGGGTGCTCACACCGGGCCCGGAACGGACCGCTGTCACCCCTGGGGCGTACGGTGAGCGGATTATCAGAATCTGAGATCAGCAAGGACCCCCACGCATGCGCGCCACTGTCATCCACGCCCCCCACGACATCCGTGTCCAGGAGGTGCCGGACCCGACGATCCAGCAGCCCACCGATGTGGTGCTGCGGGTCCTGCGGGCCTGTATCTGCGGCAGCGACCTGTGGGCGTACCGCGGCGAGGCCGCCCGCCGGCCCGGCCAGCGCATCGGCCACGAGTTCATCGGGATCGTCGAGGAGGCGGGACCGGAGGTCAGCGGCTTCGCGCCCGGTGACCTCGTCGTCGCCCCCTTCGTCTGGTCCGACGGCACCTGCGAGTACTGCGCCGAGGGCCTGACGACGTCCTGCCCGCAGGGCGGCTTCTGGGGCTCGGTCGGCTCCGACGGCGGGCAGGGCGAGGCTGTGCGTGTCCCGTTCGCCGACGGCACGCTGGTCAAGCTCCCGGCTGCCGCCGCGTCCGACGACCACCTGCTCACGGCGCTCCTGGCGCTGTCCGACGTGCTCGGCACGGGGCACCACGCCGCCATCGGCGCGGGCGTGAAGCCGGGCACCACGGTCGCGGTCGTCGGTGACGGGGCGGTCGGCCTGTGCGGCGTCATGGCCGCGAAGCGGCTCGGCGCCGAGCGGATCATCGCGCTCGGCCGCCACCAGGTGCGCACGGACATCGCCCGCACCTTCGGCGCCACGGACGTCGTCGCCGAGCGCGGCGAAGCAGCCGTCGCCGCCGTACGGGAACTGACCGGCGGCGCGGGCGCCCATGCCGTGATCGAGGCCGTCGGCACCGAGCAGTCGATGCGTACGGCGGTCGGGATCACCCGCGACGGCGGCTCGATCGGCTACGTCGGCGTGCCGCACGGCAGCGGCACCGGCCTGGACCTCGGCGTCATGTTCGACCGGAACATCGCTCTGCGCGGCGGCGTCGCCCCCGTGCGCACGTACATTCCCGAACTCCTCCCCGACGTCCTGGCCGGCACGATCGACCCGTCGCCCGTCTTCGACCTCACCATCGGCCTCGACGAGGTCCCCGTCGGCTACAAGGCCATGGACGAGCGCACGGCGCTGAAGGTCCTCATCAAGCCGTAGTGGTACGCCACTTCGGCGCATCCGCGCCCAACCGGCCCGGCGGACGCGACCAGTCCGCCGGGCCGCCCGCGAAGGAGACCGGCGGCAGGGCGTACCGCAGCCGGCCCAGCGCGCTGTCCGTGGAGCCGAGATACCTCTCGGGGTCGTACGTCTGCGAGAGGCCGTACGCCTCCGAGGGGCCGTACGAGCCCTGGGTGCGGGTGAGCCCGCCGCAGAGCCAGTGCGCCGTCTGCCCGAGCGCCAGCCGCAGCAGCCGCGAATCGCCGTCGTCGTGCTGCTCGGTCAGCGCACGCAGCACGCCCGCCGCCAGCAGATAGCCGGTGCCGTGGTCGAGGGCCTGCGCGGGCAGTGCGCCCGGCGTCGCGGCGTCCTGCTCCACGGCCGCGATCCCGGTGGCCACCTGCACCAGACTGTCGAAGCCGCGCCGTTCGTGCCACGGTCCGTACCGCCCCCACGCGGACACCTGAGCAAGGACCAGGCCGGGGCGGCGTACGGCGAGCGCCTCCGGCGTCAGGCCGTACGTCTCCAGCGCGCCCGGCCGGTATCCGGTGACCAGCACATCGGCGTCGGCGAGCAGCTCTTCGAACGTCGCCCGGTCCGCCCGGTCGTCCAGATCCAGGGAGACCGACCGTTTGCCGAACCCCGTGTCGTTGTGGGCGTCCTGGCTCTCAGGCAGCTGCGGCGCATCGATCCGCAGGACGTCCGCGCCCAGCAGCGCCAGCGTGCGGGTGGCCACCGGACCGGCCAGGAC
Source organism: Streptomyces sp. NPDC051664 (assembly GCF_044453545.1). Lineage (NCBI taxonomy): Bacteria > Bacillati > Actinomycetota > Actinomycetes > Kitasatosporales > Streptomycetaceae > Streptomyces > Streptomyces sp. NPDC051664. Next base: position 223,932 of record NZ_JBITCU010000012.1, read on the forward strand.
GCGGGTGAGATCGAGAACCCGGAGTCCGGCGGCGGGCAGCAGCGGCGAACCCGACACGGCGGGAAGGCGGCGTGCACCCACCTGCCCCGGCCCCTCGGTCCGGTCGAGCGTCAGCAGGGGGCGTGTGGCGATCGCAGCGCCCTGCTCGTGCGCCGCCCACTCCTCGGGGGTACGCAGCGCGACGGCCAGACCGCCCGCGGCGTACACCGTCTCCTCGATCTCCACCGCCCGCCGCTCGGCGAGCACCGCGGCCACCGCGTCCACATCGGCATCGGCGGGCAGGCCGAGCGAGGCGAGCAACCGGGCCCGGTGGTGCGGGTAGTTGGCGTGGGTGCGGACCCAGCCGTCGGCCGTCGGCCAGAACCGGGACAGCGGGGCGAAATTGGTCGGCGCGCGCCCGTCGACCCGCAGATGGCGCTCGCTGAGGAACGCGGTGGCCACCGCACCGTCGTCGACCCGGACCCGCTCCACCTGCCCGGCGGCGCTGCCTGCACGGCGCGCGGCCAGTTCGGCGGCGGCCAGCGCGCAGACCGCGACGGTGGAACGGGCCAGCTCCATGACGGGTAGCCGCGCGGGCAGCAGCCCGGCCGGTCCGCCGCTGTCGATACGGTCCAGAAGTGCCGGATCGCCGCTGAGGGCGGCCCATGCCTGCTCCGTCCCGGAGCTCCGTGTGTCGATCACATCTGCCATGACCGCACTATGGCACCCAGTGCCACCGCAACGCGAGGGAAGGGCCGAGGACAGTTGTCCCCGGCCCTTCCCCCGATACGTTTGGTGACTACCTGCGGACCGCGTCCAGCGCGTCCACCACACCGGCACCGTAGAAGCCGTTGTGGTTCCTGGGGCCCTCGCAGACGGCGTCGATCTTGCCGTCGCCGTTGATGTCGTACGGGTCGCCGCACGCGGTGGCATCCGCCTCGTGCACCAGCAGCGCCTTCACCGCGGCCGCCGAGGCGTGCGGGTGCGACGACTTGATCAGGGCCACCACACCCGCGACATGCGGGGAGGCCATCGACGTACCGGCCTTGTATCCGTACTTGCCGCCGGGCAGCGTCGACAGGATCAGACCGTTCGTGGCCGGCGGTGCGGGTGTCTGGTAGATCGTCGAGTCGCCGCCCGGGGCGGCCACATCGATGATCCCGTCACCGTAGTTGGAGTAGGAGGCCTTCAGGCCCTTGGCGCCGGTCGCGGAGACCGTGACGACACCCGGCAGCATCGTCGGGATGTCGAGGCACTCCCGCGGGTCGATCGTCCGCGTCACCGGCGTGGTGTCGTTCGGGCTGGTCGAGTCCTCCAGCGTGTCGGCGGCCAGATCCTCGCTGCTGTTGCCGGCCGCGGCGACGTTGACCGTGCCCTTGTGCTCCGCGTACCGGCTGGCGCGGGTGACCGCCTCCACCAGGGCGCCCTGGTCGGGGTCGTTCTTGCAGTTGTACAGCCAAGGGTCGGTGTAATAGCTGTTGTTCGTGACATCGACGCCGTGCTCGGCGGCCCAGACGAAGCCGCAGACGACGGCCTCGGTGTAGAAGAACCCGCTCGAGGTCGCCACCTTGATGCCCGCCACCTTGACGCCCGGCGCGACACCGGTCACGCCGATGCCGTTCTTCGCGGCGGCGATGGTGCCCGCGACATGCGTGCCGTGGTCGCTCTCACCGGTCTGCGGACGCCAGGAGCCGTCCGTCGTGTCCGGCGCGCCGCTCACACAGTTCGCCGATGCCCCGCGGTCGAAGTTCGGAGCGAGGTCCGGGTGCGTGTCGTCGACACCCGTGTCGATGACCGCGACCGTGACCTTCTTGCTCCCCAGCGACACCCGGTGCGCCTGGTCCGCCTTGATGGCGGGCAGATCCCACTGGAGCGGCTCCATCGGATCCTGGTCCGCGGTCGCCTCCGCGGCCGCGGCCCGCGCCTGCTCGGCGGAGAGCGACTCCTCGACCCCGATGTCCTTGGTGGCCTGCGGAACGATGGGGTTGGTGCGGGTGGCCCCCGCCGAGTCGACCCCCCTGACCCGGCGGATCGACTGCGCGAACTCCGGGTTCTGCGAGTGGACGACGATGACACCGATCTGCTCGTAGGCGATCACCACCGTGCCACCGGCCCGGGCTATCGCCTTCTTCACCTGCTTGACGGTGCCGTGACCGCCACGGGTGTTGACGACGTACGACAGCTTCGGGCCGTCCGTCGAGACCGCCGCCGTGGGCAGTCCGTCCGGCGGGGCGGCGGATGCGGCACTCGTCGGCAGGAAGCCGAGCGAGGCCGTGAGGGCCAGTCCGACAGGCAGCGCCATTGCGCGCGTCCGTCTGGATCCCAGATGAGCCATGGGGTCTCCACATCATCCGTGCCAGTCGGCCGGACACGGGGTGTGTTCGGCCGTGTACATGAAGAGCGAAGCTATCGCTGATCATCCCGGCTCATCAATGAGTTGACGGAACTCCGTTCGAGGGTGAGTCCGAACGGATGAGTTCAAGAATAGGCAAACCGCGGTGAACCGCTTCGCCGTTCTCTCCGTGCCGTTGTCAGGGGAGGCGCACCACCAGCCCCCTGACATCGAGGTCTTCCTGTGAAATCCACCGTCCCCACCACCGCACCCGCATCGCGAGGAGATTCCGTGGCTACCGATGCATCGCCGCCCAAGGCCAGTCCTGACACCGGCCCTGCCCAGCCCACGACCGAGGATTTCGTCCAGGTCCAGGAGAGCGCGGAGTTCGCCGAACTGCGCCGCGCGCACCGGTCGTTCGCCTTCCCCCTGACCATCGCCTTCGTCCTCTGGTACCTGCTCTACGTGCTGCTGTCGAACTATGCGGGCGGCTTCATGGGCACCAAGTTGTTCGGCAACGTCAACGTGGCGCTCGTCTTCGGCCTCGCCCAGTTCCTCACCACGTTCCTCATCGCCTGGCTCTACTCCCGCCACGCCGCCACGAAGCTCGACCCGAAGGCCGCCGCGATCAAGTCCCGTATGGAGGCCGACGCATGAGCGCCGCCCACGCCGCGTACCCCACCGTCCAGCTCGCCGCCGAAGGGGCGAGCGAGCACCGGCCGCTGATCATCACGCTCTTCGCCTGCTTCGTCGTCGCCACCCTGTTCATCACCGTGTGGGCAGGCCGGCAGACCAAGGACGCCTCCGACTTCTACGCGGGCGGCCGCCAGTTCACGGGCTTCCAGAACGGCCTCGCGGTCTCCGGCGACTACATGTCCGCCGCGTCGTTCCTCGGCATCGCGGGCGCCATCGCGCTCTTCGGCTACGACGGCTTCCTGTACTCCATCGGCTTCCTCGTCGCCTGGCTCGTCGCCCTGCTGCTGGTTGCGGAACCGCTGCGGAACTCGGGCCGCTACACGATGGGCGACGTCCTCGCGTACCGCATGCGCCAGCGCCCCGTCCGTACCGCGGCGGGCGCCTCCACCATCGTCGTCTCGATCTTCTACCTGCTCGCGCAGATGGCGGGCGCCGGTGTGCTCGTCTCGCTGCTGCTCGGCATCACCAGCGACGGCGGCAAGATCGCCATCGTCGCCCTGGTCGGTCTGCTGATGATCGTGTACGTCACCATCGGCGGCATGAAGGGCACCACCTGGGTGCAGATGGTCAAGGCCGTCCTGCTCATCGCCGGCACCGTGCTCATCACCTTCCTGATCCTGCTGAAGTTCCACTTCAACATCTCCGACCTGCTCGGCAGCGCGGCGGAGAACAGCGGCAAGGGCAAGGCGTTCCTGGAGCCCGGCCTCAAGTACGGCGCCACCAGCACCTCGAAGCTGGACTTCATCTCGCTCGGTATCGCCCTGGTCCTCGGCACCGCCGGGCTCCCGCACATCCTGATCCGCTTCTACACCGTGCCGACCGCCAAGGCCGCCCGTAAGTCGGTGAACTGGGCGATCGGCATCATCGGCGCCTTCTACCTGATGACGATCGTGCTCGGCTTCGGCGCCGCGGCGATCCTCAAGCCCGACGACATCATCGCCTCGAACAAGGCGGGCAACACGGCGGCCCCACTGGCCGCCCTGGAGATCGGCGGCGGCTCCGGCTCCACCGGCGGTGCCATCCTGCTCGCCGTCATCTCCGCGGTCGCCTTCGCCACGATCCTCGCCGTCGTCGCCGGCCTGACCCTGGCGTCCTCGTCGTCGTTCGCGCACGACATCTACGCCAACGTCATCCGCAAGGGCAGGGCCACCGAGAAGGAAGAGATCCGCGCGGCGAAGTGGGCAACCGTCGCCATCGGCATCGTCTCCATCGGTCTCGGCGCCCTCGCCCGCGATCTGAACGTGGCCGGGCTGGTCGCCCTCGCCTTCGCGGTCGCCGCCTCGGCGAACCTGCCGACCATTCTGTACAGCCTGTTCTGGAAGCGGTTCACCACCCAGGGCGCCCTCTGGTCGATCTACGGCGGCCTGGCCTCGTCCGTCCTGCTGGTGCTGTTCTCCCCGGTCGTCTCCTCCAAGCCCACGTCGATGTTCCCCGACGTCGACTTCGCGTGGTTCCCGCTGGAGAACCCGGGCCTGATCTCCATTCCGCTGGGCTTCCTGCTCGGCTGGCTCGGCTCCCTGCTCTCGAAGGAGGAGCCGGACAAGGGCAAGTACGCGGAGCTGGAGGTCAAGTCCCTCACCGGCGTCGGCGCCCACTGACGAGAAGGGACCGACCGAGGAGTTCGCGTCACGCACCGCGCGGATCCCGTGGCCGCGTCGTAGAGTCCTACGACGCGGCCACGCCGCCCCTCGTGTCAAACGGGCCACCTCTCTGTCACAGGTGTCGCGTAGTCTCGGGAGAGTCAAGATTCGCAACCGGGATGTACCGGGGGAGGGGGCCCACCATGCTCATCGACACCTACGATCGGGTCGCCACCGACCTGCGCGTTTCACTGACCGACCGCTGCAATCTGCGGTGCACGTACTGCATGCCCGAAGAAGGCCTGCAGTGGCTGGCCAAGCCGGACCTGCTCAGCGACGACGAGATCGTCCGGCTCGTCCGTATCGCCGTGACCCAGCTCGGAATCAACGAAGTCCGCTTCACCGGCGGTGAGCCGCTGCTGCGCCCGGGCCTCGTCTCCATCGTCGAACAGTGCGCGGCACTGACCCCCCGGCCGAAGATGTCGCTCACCACCAACGGCATCGGGCTGAAGCGCACGGCGGCCGCCCTCGAGGCCGCCGGCCTCGACCGGGTCAACGTCTCGCTGGACACCCTGCGCCCCGACGTCTTCAAGACCCTCACCCGCCGCGACCGCCACCACGACGTGCTGGCAGGCCTCGAAGCCGCCCGCGACGCCGGCCTCACCCCGGTCAAGGTCAACACCGTCCTGATGCCCGGGCTCAACGACGACGAAGCCCCTGACCTGCTCACCTGGGCCGTGGAACACGGTTACGAGCTCCGCTTCATCGAGCAGATGCCGCTCGACGCCCAGCACGGCTGGAAGCGCGACGGCATGATCACGGCAGGCGACATACTCACCTCCCTGCGCACCCGCTTCACACTCACCGCCGAGGGCGACGGCGAGCGCGGCTCAGCCCCCGCCGAGCGCTGGCTCGTGGACGGCGGACCCCACCGGGTCGGTGTCATCGCCTCCGTCACCCGCCCGTTCTGCCGGGCCTGCGACCGCACCAGGCTCACCGCCGACGGCCAGGTGCGGACCTGCCTGTTCGCCCGCGAGGAGACCGATCTGCGCGGCGCGCTGCGCTCCGGGGCCCCGGACGAGGAGATCGCCCGGATCTGGCGGCTCGCGATGTGGGGAAAGAAGGCCGGATCCGGTCTGGACGACCCGTCCTTCCTGCAGCCCGACCGCCCGATGTCGGCGATCGGCGGCTAGGGCGACGGGCGTCAGTCGCCGGCGGCCGAGGACTCCCACTCCGCCAGCGTCACGACATCCTTCAGAAAACCGCGCACCCCCAGGAACGAGGAGAGATGTTCCCGGTGCTCGTCGCAGGCCAGCCAGGTCTTACGGCGCTCCGGGGTGTGCAGCTTCGGGTTGTTCCAGGCCAGCACCCATACGGCGGCCGCACGGCAGCCCTTGGCGGAACAGATCGGCGCGGCGGAAGCAGCGCTCGAGGAAGCATTTTCGGGGGAGTCCGGGAAGTTCACGGACTCAACCCTAGGCCAGCCGCGAGGTCGGTCCACTGACGCATCCCCTGCCGGAGAAAAGCGACGCCGAGCAGCCACGGGGGGAGCTGCCCGGCGTCGGTCTGTCGCTCCGACGGGGGATGCGGAGCGCGTAGGAAGTATGTCACGCGGACCGGGGTGCGGTGCACCTGAACTTCATGATTGATCTGAGCTTTTCTTGAGGATTCGGCGTGCCGTGAGCTCAGCTGTGCTCATGCGGATCCGGGGTGCTACGGGCCCGGTCGGAGTCCGCCGGACCGGCCGGCGGGGCGGCCTCGAGCGCCGGCCTGGCGGGTGGCGGCACGAAGGTCGAGGGCAGCGAAGGAGTGTTCTCCCGGCCCGCGTTGGCGATGACCACGGCGACGTACGGGAGCAGCGCACCCAGCGCGAGCGCCACGATGGCCACAGGCTTCTCGATGTTCCACAGCACCGCGGCCAGGATCACCGAAACCGTCCGTACGGACATCGAGATCACATAGCGTCGCTGCCTGCCGCGGACATCGTCCGCGAGGCTCTGCCGGGCTCCCGTGATCCGGAAGACCTCCGCACCACTCTGCTTCCGCATCACGTTCCCGTCACCCTTCCCCTGGCTCTTCACGAGCCGTTCCACGGTACGCCCGGCACCCGGAGGCATCGAGACCGGGGCGCGCAGTATTCGTGCACATCAGCGCACTCATGGCACGTATGGACCTGTCCGACATGCGTCGTACGGCCCGTACGCCAAGACTTGCGCACATGCGCGACACCGCGCCGCATCAGGAGGCGACATGAGTTGGCTGTGGGCAATCATCGTGGGTCTGGTCCTCGGCCTGATCGCGAAGGCGATCCTGCCGGGCAAGCAGCAGATCCCACTCTGGCTGACAACCATTTTCGGCATCATCGGCAGCGTCATCGGCAATGCCGTCGCGACGTGGATCGGCGTCAACGACACCAGGGGCATCGACTGGACGCGCCATCTGCTCCAGCTGATCGGCGCCGTGGTCATCGTCGGCCTCGGCGACATGCTCTGGACATCGATGCGCGGTACCAGAAAGCAGAAGGCCTGAGCGCAGACGCGGCCGCAGGACGTCCGACGTGGCGGCGGCCGGGCACGCATGTCGCGTGCCCGGCCGCCGTGTGCTGCCCGCTGCCGGTCAGCCGGCCGTGACCTCGATGGCCGCGAGGTTCTTCTTGCCCCGGCGCAGCACCAGCCAGCGCCCGTGCAGCAGCTCCTCGCGGGCCGGTGCGGCCTCGCCGTCCACGACCTTGACGTTGTTCACGTAGGCGCCGCCCTCCTTGACCGTACGACGGGCCCCCGACTTGCTCGGCGCCAGACCGACCTCCACCAGGAGGTCCACCAGCGGGCCCAGCTCGGTGACCTCGGCGTGCGGCACCTCGGAGAGCGCCGCGCTCAGCGTGGCCTCGTCCAGTTCGCCCAGCTCGCCCTGGCCGAACAGCGCCTTCGAGGCCGCGATGACCGACGCGCACTGCTCGGCGCCGTGCACCAGCGTCGTCAGCTCCTCCGCCAGCGCCCGCTGCGCCGTCCGGGCCTGCGGACGCTCCTCGGTGAGCTTCTCCAGCTCCTCCAGCTCGGCGCGGCTCCTGAAGCTGAGGATGCGCATGTACGGGGAGATGTCCCGGTCGTCCACGTTCAGCCAGAACTGGTAGAACGCGTACGGCGTCGTCATCTCCGGGTCGAGCCAGACGGCACCGCTCTCGGACTTGCCGAACTTGGTGCCGTCCGCCTTCACCATCAGCGGCGTGGCCAGTGCGTGCACCTCGGCGCCCGGCTCCAGGCGGTGGATCAGGTCGATGCCCGCGGTGAGGTTGCCCCACTGGTCGCTGCCGCCCTGCTGGAGGGTGCAGCCGTAGCGCCGGTACAGCTCCAGGAAGTCCATGCCCTGCAGCAGCTGGTAGCTGAACTCCGTGTAGCTGATGCCCTCCTGGGACTCCAGCCGGCGGGCGACCGAGTCCTTGGTCAGCATCTTGTTGACCCGGAAGTGCTTGCCGATGTCGCGCAGGAACTCGATCGCGGACATGCCCGCGGTCCAGTCCAGGTTGTTCACCATGACCGCGGCGTTCGCGCCCTCGAAGGAGAGGTACGGCTCGATCTGGGAACGCAGCCGCGTCACCCAGTTCGCGACCGTCTCCGGGTCGTTCAGTGTCCGCTCGGCCGTCGGCCGCGGGTCACCGATCTGGCCGGTGGCCCCACCGACCAGGGCGAGCGGCCGGTGCCCGGCCTGCTGCAGCCGGCGCACGGTGAGCACCTGCACCAGGTGGCCCACGTGCAGACTCGCCGCGGTCGGGTCGAAACCGCAATAGAACGTGACGGGACCGTCCGCGAGAGCCTTGCGCAATGCGTCCTCGTCAGTGGACTGGGCGAACAGCCCGCGCCACTTCAGCTCGTCGACGATCTCCGTCACTGTCCTGTGTCTCCCTGTTACGTGTGCTGATCTGCCACGGTCAGTCTAGGGTCACACCCCGAGGCTGACCGAACTCATATTGAAGTCCGGGATCCGCAGCGCCGGCATCGCGGCCCGGGTGAACCAGTCGCCCCACTCGCGCGGCAGCGTCTTCTCGGTACGGCCCGCCTCGACGGCCCGCGACAGAAGATCGACCGGCGACTCGTTGAACCGGAAGTTGTTCACCTCGCCGACCACCTCGCCGTCCTCCACCAGATACACCCCGTCCCGGGTGAGTCCGGTCAGCAGCAGCGTCGCCGGATCGACCTCCCGGATGTACCAGAGGCAGGTCAGCAGCAGGGCCCGGCCGGTCGTCGCCGCCACCATCTCGTCCAGCGACCGCTCGCCACCGCCGTCGAGCACCAGGTTGTCGATCGCCGGAGCCACCGGCAGCCCGGTCAGTCCGGCCGTGTGCCGGGTGGTCGTCAGACGGTCCAGCCGGCCGTCCCGGATCCAGTCGGTCGACGACAGCGGCAGCCCGTTGTCGAAGACGGAAGCGCCGTCCCCGGAGGAGTGGGCGATCACGAACGGCGCGGACTCGAGCCCGGGCGCGTTCGGGTTGCTGCGCAGGGTCAGCGGCAGGTCGGACAGCCTCTCGCCGAGCCGGGTGCCACCCCCCGGCTTGGAGAAGACCGTCCGGCCCTCGGCGGCGTCCCGGGCCGTCGACGACCACAGCTGGTAGATCAGCAGATCGGCCACGGCGGTGGGCGGCAGCAGCGTCTCGTACCGCCCGGCGGGCAGCTCGATACGGCGCTCCGCCCAGGCCAGCCGCTGCGCCAGCTCGGCGTCCAGCTCGGCCGGGTCGACATCCTTGAAGTCCCTGGTGGCCCGGCCCGCCCAGGCGGAACGCGACCGGTCGGGGGACTTGGCGTTCAGCTCCAGCGTCCCGTTCGGCTGGTCGTGGCGCAGCCGCAGCCCCGTCGACGTGCCCAGATACGTCGAGGTCAGCTGGTGGTGCGCGAAGCCGTACAGCTCGCGGCCGCCGGCCCGGGCGCGGGCGAAGGCGTCACCGAGCGCCGGGGCGAACTCCGCGAACACCTCGGAACTCGTCTCGGCCGGGGCATCCGTGAAATCGGGGGACGAGGGCACGCCGGTGACCAGCGGCTGCGCGTCCTCGGCGGGCCCGGCCCCGCGCGCGGCGGCCTCGGCGGCCCGCACCAGCGGTTCCAGGTCGTCGGCGGTGACCGCGGAACGGGACACCACACCGGACGCCGCGCCCTCGGCGCCGTCCACAGTTGCGATGACCGTCAGGGTCCGCCCCCGGGTCACCCCGTTCGTGGTGAGCGCGTTGCCCGCCCAGCGCAGATTGGCGGAGGAGTCCTCGTCGGCGATGACCACACAGCCGTCGGCGGTGGACAGTTCGAGCGCGCGCTCGACGATCTCGTACGGCTTGCTGACGCGGCTCATCGGCCCGCCTCCTGCGTCGTGTTGAGGATGTTCACGCCTCGGAAGAGGGCGGAGGGGCAGCCGTGCGAGACGGCCGCGACCTGGCCCGGCTGGGCCTTGCCGCAGTTGAAGGCGCCGCCCAGGACGTACGTCTGCGGGCCGCCGACCTTCTCCATCGAGCCCCAGAAGTCCGTCGTCGTCGCCTGGTATGCGACATCGCGCAGCTGACCGGCCAGCTTGCCGTTCTCGATGCGGAAGAACCGTTGCCCGGTGAACTGGAAGTTGTAGCGCTGCATGTCGATCGACCAGGACCGGTCGCCGACCACGTAGATGCCGCGCTCCACCCCGCCGATCAGATCCTCCGTGGACAGCCCGCCCGGATCCGGCTGCAGCGACACGTTCGCCATCCGCTGTACGGGGACATGGCCCGGCGAGTCGGCGTACGCACACCCGTTGGACCGGCCGAGACCGGTCAGTTTCGCGATCCTCCGGTCGAGCTGGTAGCCGACCAGCGTCCCGTCCTTGACCAGGTCCCAGGACTGGCCCTCGACACCCTCGTCGTCGTAACCGATGGTCGCCAGCCCGTGCTCGGCGGTGCGGTCGCCCGTCACATTCATCACGGGCGAGCCGTACGCCAGCTTGCCCAGCTGGTCGAAGGTGGCGAACGAGGTCCCGGCGTACGCCGCCTCGTACCCCAGCGCCCGGTCCAGTTCGGTGGCATGGCCGATCGACTCATGGATCGTCAGCCAGAGATTCGACGGATCGACGACCAGGTCGTACGTCCCCGCCTCGACGCTCGGCGCCCGCATCTTCTCGGCGAGCAGCCCCGGGATCTGCTCCAGCTCGGAGTCCCAGTCCCAGCCGGTGCCCGTGAGGTACTCCCAGCCGCGGCCCACCGGCGGCGCGATGGTCCGCATCGAGTCGAACTCACCGGTCGTCCCGTCCACGGCAACGGCGGTGAACTGCGGATGCAGCCGCACCCGCTGCTGGGTGGTGACGGTGCCCGCCGTGTCCGCGTAGAACTTGTTCTCGTGGACGGTCATGAGCGAGGCGTCCACATGCGCGACACCCTCCGCGCCGAGGAGCCGGCTGCTCCACTCGGCCAGCAACCCCGCCTTCTCCTCGCCCGGTACGGAGAACGGGTCGACGTCGTACGCCGACACCCAGGTCCGCTCGCCGTGCACCGGCTCGTCCGCCAGCTCCACCCGCTCGTCGGACCCGGCCGCCGCGATCACCTTGGCCGACAGCTTCGCCATGGCGACCGCCTGGGACGCGACCTTCGCCGCCGCGTCCATGGTCAGATCCACGCCGGACGCGAACCCCCACGCCCCGCCGTGCACCACACGCACCGCGTACCCGACATCGGTGGTGTCCGATGTCCCGGCGGGCCGGGCGTCCCGCAGCCGCCAGGACGCACTGCGCACCCGCTCGAAGCGGAAGTCCGCATGGACGGCGCCCAGCGCCCGGGCCCGGGCGAGCGCCGCGTCGGCGAGGGCCCGTAGTGGCAGGGCCAGGAATGACTGATCTACCTCATGGGGCACGTCGGCTTTCCCCTTCTCGACCTGTGCGATGTGTCTCCGCAGTGAATCATGCGGTGCGAGCCCGGCAGGGGCCTCTGGTTTTCCCGTATTTTTCCGAAGCGGATACGGCGGCGCGGGGCGAGGCACTGTAGGAACCCGACAGTGCCTCGCGGAAGCCACTGTCAGGGGCCGATTCCCCGCGGAGCACCTGGTACCGATAGGTTTTCGAGGTACCAGACCGCTATCGAAAGGGTGATCCGTTGAGCCGCTCGGTTCTCGTCACCGGAGGAAACCGGGGCATCGGCCTCGCCATCGCCCGCGCTTTCGCCGACAACGGCGACAAGGTCGCGATCACGTACCGCTCGGGCGAGCCGCCCCAGGCCCTCACCGAGGCCGGCGTTCTGGCCGTCCGGTGCGACATCACCGACAGCGAGCAGGTGGAGCAGGCCTACAAGGAGATCGAGGAGAAGCACGGTCCGGTCGAGGTGCTGGTCGCCAACGCCGGTATCACCAAGGACCAGTTGCTGATGCGGATGTCCGAGGAGGACTTCACGTCCGTACTCGACACCAACCTCACCGGAACCTTCCGGGTCGTCAAGCGCGCCAACCGCGCCATGCTGCGAGCCAAGAAGGGCCGCGTCGTCCTCATCTCCTCCGTCGTCGGTCTCCTCGGCTCGGCGGGGCAGGCCAACTACGCCGCCTCCAAGGCCGGTCTGGTCGGCTTCGCCCGGTCCCTGGCGCGCGAGCTCGGCTCGCGGAACATCACTTTCAACGTCGTCGCGCCCGGCTTTGTCGACACCGACATGACCCAGGCGCTCACCGAGGAGCAGCGCAAGGGCATCGTCGCCCAGGTGCCGCTGGCCCGTTACGCGCGGCCCGAGGAGATCGCCGCCGCGGTGCGCTTCCTCGCCTCCGACGACGCGTCGTACATCACTGGAGCCGTCATCCCCGTTGACGGCGGATTGGGCATGGGTCACTGACCACCATGATCGGAATTCTCGACGGCAAGCGCATCCTCATCACCGGTGTGCTGATGGAGTCGTCCATCGCCTTCCACACCGCCAAGGTGGCCCAGGAGCAGGGTGCCGAAGTCATCCTGACCGCCTTCCCCCGGCCCACGCTGACGGAGCGCATCGCCAAGAAGCTGCCCAAGCCCGCCAAGGTCATCGAGCTGGACGTGACCAACACCGAGCACCTGGACCGGCTCGAAGGCCTGGTCCGTGAGGAGCTCGGTTCGCTGGACGGCGTCGTCCACTCCATCGGTTTCGCGCCGCAGGACGCGCTCGGCGGTAACTTCCTCAACACCCCGTTCGAGTCCGTCGCCACCGCGATGCACGTCTCGGCGTTCTCGCTGAAGTCGCTCGCCATGGCCTGCAAGCCGCTGATGAGTGAGGGCGGCTCGATCGTCGGCCTCACCTTCGACGCACAGTTCGCCTGGCCGCAGTACGACTGGATGGGCCCGGCCAAGGCCGCGCTGGAGGCCACCTCCCGTTACCTCGCCCGCGACCTGGGCAAGGAAGGCATCCGCTGCAACCTGATCTCGGCGGGTCCGATCGGCTCGATGGCCGCGAAGTCCATCCCGGGCTTCTCGGAGCTCGCGGACGTCTGGAACACCCGCTCCCCGCTCGCCTGGAACATGGCCGACCCGGAGCCGGCCGGCCGCGGCGTCGTCGCGCTGCTCTCGGACTTCTTCCCGAAGACCACGGGCGAGATCATCCACGTCGACGGTGGCGTGCACATGATGGGTGCCTGACCTCGTAGAACCCTGTACGAAACGGCCGCGTACCACCTCCGGGCAGGTGGTGCGCGGCCGTCGCACGTCCCCACCCGGCCGTTCGCCGCTCAGGTCGAAAAGATGGTCGATGCACCGCAGAATGTGGTGGAACCGGACTTTTGGTCAGGCTGCGGGGAGGAGGTCGCTGTGCGCCCCATACGTCGCCGAACCTGGGCCCTGCTGGCGGCCTCGGTCGCCGTCGCCGCACTTGTCGTCCCCCTGGCCATATCCGGCCTGGGGTGGCCCGGGGCGTCCGCGCCGACCGCCCCCGTCCCGGACCCGCACGGCGCCGACTGCCGTACGTCGGTCCAGGGCTCCTGGGTGGTCGCCTACTGCCACAACCCGTACCCCACCAACGACCGGGTGCAGCTGCACACCGAATGCGACCGCTGGTGGGACATAGACGCGGACGGCATACCCGTCGACGTCGCCCCCGGGCAGACGGTACGACTGGACGACCGCTGCTGGAAGGAAATCGCCTCCGTCTGGATCACCCACCAACGGATCTAGTGGCCCTCTTTCCGGCTCTTCCGGAACATTCGGATCAGACCCGGTCCACCAGGCAGCTGAGCGCATGACTTGCGGCCTCGGCGGCCGCCGTCTCCGCGTCACCGGCCCGGATCGCCTCGACCAGCCGTGCGTGGTCCATATGGTTCTCCGGCCGCAGCTCGTGCCCGACGTCGACCCGCAGATAGTCGCGCAGCAGATCCCCCAGGTCGGCATAGAGGCCCGTCAACACGTCATTGTGCGAGGCGGCGACCACGGCCAGGTGCAGCGTCGCATCAGCGGACACGAACGCTTCGGCGTCGCCCGCGGCCCAGGTCTCCTCGCGACGCGCCATGAGCGCGTCCAGCTGCTTCAGGTCCCGCTCGGTGCGCCGGGCGGCCGCCAGCCGGGCTGCCGACGACTCCAGCGTCGACCGCAGCTCGGCGACATGACGCGGGTCGGCGGACGCGAACCGGCGGTGCATCACGCCGGCCAGCTCACTGGTGGCGACGACATACGTGCCCGACCCCTGCCGGATGTCCAGCAGCCCGTTGTGCGCGAGCGCGCGCACCGCCTCGCGGACGGTGTTACGGGCCACCCCCAGTTGCTCCACCAGCTCGGGTTCGGTCGGAATCCGCGAACCGACGGGCCACTCGCCCGAGGTGATCTGATTCCTCAGCTGTGCGATCACCTGGTCGGCGAGTGCCGACCGCCGCGGGGACGTCAAAGCCATGATGCTCCTTGCTCGGATCCTCGGGGCTTCCGGATTCTCCGGTTCCCGGGTTTCTCGAAGGTTTCCGAAGGCTCTCGGACGAGTGGACAACCAATCATCCCATGATTCTATGATGGACCTCATGCCCGAAGACGAGACCCAGCCCCAGACCCGGACCGCGACCCGGCCCCAGAGCCCGCACACCGCCACGGCGACCGCCTCCGCCATGGACTCCCCGGCACCGCAGACCGCGCAGACCGCCTCCGGCCCGGCCCCCTGGGCGCTCCGTCTGGTCGCCGTCGGTCTCGTCCTCACCGCGCTCAACCTCCGCCCCGCCATCACCAGCCTCGGCGCCCTTCTCGAAGAGGTACGGGACGGGCTGCACATGAGCGGCAGCGTCGCCGGTGTCCTCACCTCCGTGCCGCCGCTCTGTTTCGCGGTCTTCGGCATCATGGCGCCGCGCCTCGCCCGCCGCTTCGGCCCCGGTGCGGTCGTCTGCGCCGGCATGGTCGCCATCGCGGCCGGTCTGCTGATCCGGCCGTTCGTCGGCTCCACGGCCGGCTTCCTCGCCGCCAGCGCCCTCGCCCTGATGGGTATAGCCGTCAGCAACATCCTGATGCCGGTGATCGTCAAGCGCTGGTTCCCGGACCGGGTCGGCTCCATGACCGGCCTCTACTCGATGGCGCTTGCCCTCGGCACCGCGCTCGCCGCAGCTGTCACCGTGCCCATGACCGATGCGCTCGGTGGCAGTTGGAAGGCCGGCCTCGGAATCTGGGCCGTGCTCGCCGCCGCCGCGGTCCTGCCCTGGATCCCGCTGATGCGGGACGGTCGCGGCGTCCCCGGGCAGGCCACCGCCCAGCAGCACGGGGATACCCCGGCGCTGCGGATCACCCGCAGCCGCACGGCTTGGGGCCTCGCCTGCTTCTTCGGTCTGCAGGCCACCGCCGCGTACATCGCCATGGGGTGGATGCCGCAGATCTTCCGCGACGCCGGCGTCTCGGCGGGCACGGCGGGCGTCCTGCTCGCCGTGACCATGGCCATGGGTGTGCCACTCGCTTTTGTCATCCCGCGGGTCGCCGCCCGGATGAAGAACCAGGGCCCGATCGTCGTCTTCCTCTGCGCCTGCGGCCTTGTCGGCTACGCGGGCCTCTACTTCGCACCGGCCGGCGGCGCCTGGGCCTGGGCGCTGCTTCTCGGCATCGCCAACTGCGCCTTTCCGCTCGCCCTCACCATGATCGGCATGCGGTCCCGCAGCGGCGCCGGAGTGGTCCGGCTGTCCGCGTTCGCCCAGTCCACCGGCTATCTGATCTCGATCCCCGGTCCGCTGCTCGTCGGCGTGCTGTACCAGCACAGCGGCGGCTGGGGACTGCCGATCGCGCTGATGGCGGGCCTGATGCTGCCGCAGATGGTGGCGGGGATCCTGGCCGGGCGGGACCGGACGATCGAGGACGAATGCTGAGATGCGAGACTGGCCCCATGCCAGTTCTCGATCCGAATCCCCAGAACGGTCAGAAGAAGCTTCTCCTCGTGCTCGGGGCGATGCTCCTGATCACGGTGATCATCGGAGTGATCGCCTCGGTCGCCTCTCCCTGACGCCTCTCTCCGGTGCCTCGGACCGCGCCGCCGCCTCGTTCCCTGCCTGCACTTCTCGCGTGTTCCGCCACCGGGGCCGATGGTGGGGCTGGCACCACCATCCCCTAGGGGGCCAGGGTCAGGGTGAAGTGGGTGGGTCGCCGGATGGGACCGGCACCCCCGCATCCGTAAGTTCTGGGTATCAGAACCGATGGCCCACGGAGGCGGACATGGCGGCCCGTACCTACACCCGATCCCCCCGCCCGACCTCGGCCGGTGTCGAGGTCAGGCTGCCGTGGTGGGCCGTCGCGCTGCCCGCAGTCGGCTTCGCCGCACTGCTGCTGCTGATCTCCGGATCCGGCGAGGCGCACGCCGTGACGGGCGACTCGGCGATCGGTCAGCTGCTTGAACGAATCGTGGACCTGCTGGCCCGCTGACCCCGTTCACCCGCAGTGGGGGACCCCTCCAACACCCTGCGCCGGGCGGCTCATTTCGTGCGAAGCTGAGGTGTATGAGCGTCGATACACCTCGCAGGATCGTCCTACTCAGGCATGCAAAGGCGGAATGGTCGCAGGACTCCGACCATGAGCGGCCGCTCGCGGAGCGTGGCCGCAAGGATGCCCCCGTGGCAGGCCGCAAACTCGTCGACTCCGGCATCGTCATCGATCTGGCCCTGTGCTCGACCGCCGTCAGGACGCGCGAGACCTGGAAGCTGGCGGTGCACGAGATGCCTCACCGGCCCAGGACCGTGTACGAGGAGCGGCTGTACGAGGCCTCCCTCGGCGAGCTGATCGCCCTGCTCAACGAGACCCCTGACGACGTACAGAACCTGCTTCTCATCGGCCACAACCCCAGCATGCATGCCGTCGCGGACGCCCTGGCCGGTTCGGCGGAGGGCGAGGCCATGGCCCGGATGACCCGTGGCGGCTTCCCGACCGCTGCGTTCGCCGTGATCGAGTTCTCCGGCTCCTGGAAGGGCGTGGAGCACGGGGTGGGCAAGCTCGTCGAGTACTGGACGCCGAACGACTGATCGCGCCGCAGTACACGGAAAGGCCCCGGCACGGGACGCATGGTCACGAGTGCCGGGGCCTCTCCCGTACGCGAGGTACGAGGCCGGTCGGTCAGTCGACGAGACCGTCGGCGGCCTCGACCTCCTCACGGGTGATCCCGAGCAGATACAGCACGGTGTCCAGGAACGGCACGTTCACCGCGGTGTGCGCGGCCTCGCGGACGACCGGCTTGGCGTTGAAGGCGACCCCGAGCCCGGCCGTGTTCAGCATGTCCAGGTCATTCGCGCCATCGCCGATCGCGACGGTCTGCGCAAGCGGGACCCCGGCCTGCTCGGCGAAGCTGCGCAGCAGCCTGGCCTTGCCCGCCCGGTCCACGATGTCGCCGACGACCCGGCCGGTGAGCTTGCCGTCGACCACTTCCAGAGTGTTGGCAGAGGCGAAGTCGAGCCCGAGCCGTTCCTTCAGATCGTCGGTTACCTGGGTGAACCCGCCGGAGACGACGCCCACTTGGTAGCCGAGTCGCTTCAGCGTACGGATCAGCGTGCGAGCGCCGGGCGTGAGCCGCACCTCGGCGCGCACCTTGTCCACCACCGACACGTCGAGCCCTGCCAGCAGCGCCACCCGCGCGTGCAGCGACTGCTCGAAATCGAGCTCGCCGCGCATCGCCTGCGCGGTCACCTCGGCGACCTTGTCCTCACAGCCGGCGTGGGCCGCGAACAGCTCGATGACCTCGTCCTGGATGAGCGTCGAGTCGACATCCATGACGACCAGCCGCTGCGCACGGCGGCTCAGTCCGGCCGATACGACCGCGACATCGACCCCGATCCCGGCGGCCTCGGTGGCCAGTGCGGTCCGCAGCTCCGCGGTCGCGGTGCCGGACACGGCGAACTCGACGGCCGTGACCGGGTACTTCGCCAGCCGAAAGATCCGGTCGATGTTGCCGCCCGTCGACGTGATCGTGGCCGCTATGGCTGCGGTCGACTCGGCGGTCAGCGGGTGCCCGAGCACGGTCACATGGGAGCGACCGTAACCACGCGGCCGGTTGTCACCGGTCCCGGAGATGATCTCGGCCTGCAGCTTCAGCGATTCGGCCCAGCTGTGCACGGTCGACCGCAGATCGCCCTCGGTGGTGCCGGCCGCGGCGTTGCCACCGGTGGGAGCGGTGACCAGCGCGCACAGGACGATACGGCCACGGGTGACGACCTGCTCGATATCGACGACATCGACCGCGTAGGCGGCGAGCGTGTCGAAGAGCCCGGCGGTGATGCCGGGGCGGTCCTTGCCGAAGATCTTGACGAGAAGGGTGGGGGTGCCGGTGCCCTGACGGGCCTCAGTGGGCTCAGGAGACGGGGAGGACTGAGGGGGCTGAGATGCGCTCATGGTGCCTCCACCGTATCGGTCCGCCTCACACGCCCGAAGCCCCGTCCCGCGGACCGGACACCGGGAAGGGATTCCCGACCGGCGCGTTTCCAAGCCGGACCGATGCTCGGGAACGGAGCTTTCGCCTGGCGTTCTCGCGCCCGCCCGACGGCAGAGGAGACACGTTCACCCCCACGCGGGCGGCCGGTCGGGCGGCGGCGGTACCCCGTCCCGCGGCGCCGGCCCGGGCCCCGGGGGCGGCACCGTCGGCGCGGGGGGCGGGACGATCGGTCCCACCACCGTCGGCGCCCCATGGATCGCGTCCGCCGGATGCGGGCGCAGATACGGGTTGGTCTCCTCGCGCGACGGCCGGTACGGCCGCGACGGCGTGTACGGCCCAGGCACCGGACCACCACCTCCACCACCTCCACCGACTTCGTCGCCACCCCGGCCCGATGACCCCACCGGCACCGCTCCCGCCCCGCACGCCACCAGTGCCCCCACCCCACCCGCACCCGCACCCCACACCGCACCCAGTACCGCGGCCGTCCCCGGATGCCCGTGCAGCTCGATCCCGGCCCCGAACGCATCGAAGCCCAGCACCGAGAGCGACCCATCCGCGGACACCTGCGTCAGCCATACCAGCAGCGGCAGGGCCACCGCCGTCACGCCTCCGAGCCGCAGCGCACACCGCCCCGCGAACCGGGCGGCGGTTGCCTCTCCCCGGTCGGTACGTGTCGCGGCCAGCACCCCCGCGTACAGCATCATCACCGCGGCGGCGACCGCCAGCAGCCAGACCCGGTGGTCCAGTTCGGCCAGCCGCCCGACCGTCACCGGTTCGTCGGAGGACATCCGCAGCAGCTCGTCAAGCGGATCGGGAAGCAGTTGGGCCAGTTCGCCGGTCGCCTGTCCGTCCCACGGCACGAAGAGGCCGAGCGGCACCCCGAGCCACGTCCCGTTCGGCGCCCCGAGCAGCGCGGCGCCCGCGATCCGCTTCGGGTGGTCGTCGCCGACCGCCGCGTACGCCGCGGCCGCGCACCCGGCGACCACCGCCACGAGCAGCACCGACACCAGCGCGGACGCCGCCGGACGTACGGTCCGGTGCAGCCACACCAGACGGGACGGCAACGGCGTACGACGCGAGGCCAGAACTGCGATCACCAGCACCCCGAGCACCCAGCAGGCCCCGCCCACCAGCGACTTCACCGTGTCGACCGTGAACCCGACATGGGCCTGCGCCCTTGCGAGATCCGCCAGCCGGTCCGGCAGCAGCCCGCCGAGGTCACCCAGATCGCCGAGCCCGCCCGGCAGCAGATCCCCGATGCCCCCGGCCCCACCGGGGGCATCACGGTCCGCCCCCGGCACCTCGTCCAGACCCAGCGACGCACCGTCGATCGTCACGACATCGTGACCGGCCCAGGCCAGCCCGCCGAGCACGGCGACGAACATCACCACCACCACCCCCGCACGGACCGCGAGTTCGGCGCCGGGCAGCACCGCTCCCGCCCCGCGCAGCGACCGCAGGAAGAAGAAGGAGAGGAACAGCGCACCGGCCAGCCCCACTCCCAGCGGTGTGACCGACAGGGCGGCGTGCGCCTCGGCCCCGTCCAGCCCGAACGCCGAGACATCGCCCGACGGAGAGACCGATCCGCCCGCCCCCAGCACCACCACGGCCGCCGTCATCGGCCCCAGCGCCCCCGCCGAGTCGGCGCCGAGCAGATGCAGTCCGAGGGCCGCCGTCCCCGCCATCGCGACCATCGCCCAGCTGACCGAGGCGATGGCGGCCAACACCACGCCTCCCCAAGGGATATGCCTCGTACCGCCCCCGCGTACGTCCCTCGCCATCAGGACCCCCTCAATTCGCACCGAGATGCCCTGAGTTGACCTATTCGCTCATGATCCGTACGCACTCATGGGCGCTTACCACTCTCCGAGCATGTTTCTCCCGAGTCAACGGCGCGTGGGTGCAGCTCTCGTCACTGTCCTGAACCGGCCCGACTTTCGTATCGGGGACTGCTCCTGGAATAGTTCCCCACGATGTTCAGCATCCCTAGACTCCCTGCGATGGGGGTAACTCGGGGGACAACTAGTGGGGCGCGGAGTGCCGGAACTCGTACTGGAATTGAATGGAAGGACCTGGACGCTCGATCCGTCCAGGCCGTACACCCTCGGGCGCGATCCGCAGGGCGACCTGTCGATCGACGACGCCAGGGTGTCGTGGCGGCATGCCACGATCAGCTGGGGTGGCCGCAGTTGGTTCATCGAGGACCACGGCTCCACCAACGGCACCTATGTGCAGGGTCAGCGGATCCACCAGATGGACATCGGGCCGGGCTCCGCCGTGTACCTGGGCAACGCCACTGACGGCCCGCGGCTGAGCTTCAGCGGATCCGCCGCGGGCGCCGATGTGTACAGCGGTCAGGGTGCGGGTGCGCAGCAGACCCCCGCCCAGCAGCCCCAGCAGGGTGGTGCCGGCTGGCCGGATGCCGCGTCGCAGCAGCCCCAGCACCAGCAGCAGGGCTGGCAGCAGACGCCCCAGGGCCGGCCGCAGCAGCACGCCCAGCACCAGCAGCCTCACGTGCCGCACCAGAAGGGCATGGCACAGACACCCGGCGCAGGTCCCGGCGGTGCCGCGGGGGCCCCGCCGGTCTACGGCGACCGCAGCCCGACCACGTTCCACCAGCTGGACCTCGGCCGTGTGATGCGTATCGGCCGTGCGCTGGAGAACGAACTCGTCGTCTCCGACCTCCAGGTCTCGCGCCACCACGCCGAGTTCCACGCGACTCCCGACGGCCGCTTCGAGATCCGCGATCTCGGTTCCCACAACGGCACCTACGTCAACGGTCAGCCGCTCCACAAGTCCGGCTCCGCGCTGATCGGTCCGAACGACATCGTCGGTGTCGGTCACTCGACGTTCCGTCTGGTCGGCGACCGGCTCGAGGAGTTCGTCGACACCGGTGAGGTCTCCTTCTCGGCCCGGCACCTCACGGTGACGGTCGACGGCGGGAAGCAGATCCTCAAGGACGTCTCGTTCGGTGTCCCGGAGAAGTCGCTCATCGCGGTCATCGGCCCGTCCGGTTCCGGCAAGTCCACCCTGCTCAAGGCGCTCACCGGCTACCGGCCCGCCAACCAGGGCGATGTCCTCTACGACAACCGGAACCTGTACAAGCAGTTCGCTGAGCTGCGCCAGCGCATAGGCCTGGTCCCGCAGGACGACATCCTGCACAAGGAACTCACGGTCACCAAGGCGCTCAAGTACGCGGCCAAGCTGCGCTTCCCCGCGGACACCACCGAGGCCGAGCGCCAGTCCCGGATCCATGAAGTCCTCGCCGAGCTCAAGCTCGACATCCACAAGGACAAGAAGGTCACCTCGCTCTCCGGTGGCCAGCGCAAGCGTGTCTCCGTCGCCCTCGAGCTGCTCACCAAGCCGTCGCTGATCTTCCTGGACGAGCCGACCTCAGGCCTCGACCCGGGCATGGACCGCGACGTCATGCAGCTGCTGCGCGGCCTCGCCGACGACGGCCGTACGGTCCTCGTCGTCACGCACTCGGTCGCCGAGCTGGCGATCTGCGACAAGCTGCTCGTCATGGCGCCGGGCGGTTCCGTCGCCTACTTCGGTCCGCCGGAGGAAGCGCTCAACTTCTTCGGCTACACCACCTGGGCCGACGTCTTCTCCGCGTTCGAGAACTACCGTGACTACGACTGGGCGGACCGCTGGCGCGGCTCGCAGCACTACCAGATGTACGCCGCGGACATCGACGCCGTCGCCGCACAGTCCGTACACATGCCGCCGCCGCAGCAGATGCGTCCGCCGAAGCCGCAGGGCTGGATGACGCAGCTGTGGACGCTGATCCGCCGATACGCGTCGGTGATCGCGTCCGACAAGGGCTTCATGGGTCTGATGGTGATCCTGCCCGCGGTCCTCGGCATCGTCAGCGTGGTCATTCCGGCCGACTTCGGCCTGGCCCCTCCGAAGCCGCCGTCGAAGTTCAACGGAGACGCCGGAACGATCATGTTGATCCTCGCGGTCGGCATGTGTTTCTCGGGTGCGGCCAACTCCGTACGAGAACTGATCAAGGAACGCGTCATCTACGAACGGGAACGGGCCACCGGCCTCTCCCGCTCCGCCTATCTGATGTCCAAGGTGATCGTCCTCGGCGTGATCACGGCCATCCAGGGCGTCATCATCTGCGGCATCGGCTTCGCCACCCGCGACCTGCCCGAAGAGGGCCTGATCATGCCGCCGGCCGTCGAGCTCTGCGTCACGATCATCGCGCTGGGCTTCACCTCGATGATGTTCGGCCTGGTGATCTCCTCGCTCGTGAAGACCGCCGAGAAGACGATGCCACTGCTGGTCATGTTCGCGATCGTCCAGGTCGTCTTCACCGGCATCCTCTTCCAGGTGTACGGATCGCCCGGCCTGGAGCAGTTCGCCTGGCTGATGCCGTCCCGCTGGGCCATCGCGGCCGCGGGCTCGACGCTCGACCTCGCGCACCTGATGCCGCCGTGGGACCAGAAGAACCCGACCGACCTCGACCCGCTGTGGGAGCACACGGCCGGTCAGTGGGGGATGAACATCGCTGTGTTGCTGTTCCTCGGCGTCATCTGCGGCTTCGCGGTGGCGCGCCTGCTGCGCCGCCACGAGCCGGAGGTCATGCGCAAGTAGGGCAGCGGCGCAGCGTGCACAGCACGCACGGAACGCCGAAGGGCGGCACCCGGAATGGGGTGCCGCCCTTCGGCGTTGTGCAAAACGTCATGGATTGGTCAGTACGCGCTGTTGACGTTGTCGATCGAGCCGTACCGGTCGGCGGCGTAGTTGGCCGCGGCGGTGAGGTTGGCGACCGGGTCGTAGATGTTCGTCGAGGTACCGGAGACGTGGTACGCGTTGAACGTCGGCTGGATGACCTGCAGCAGGCCACAGGACGGGGTGCCGTTCTGGGCGTTGACGTCCCAGCCGTTGACCGCGTTCGGGTTACCGGTGGACTCCCGCATGATGTTGCGGTGCAGGCCGTCGTACGAGCCCGGGATGCCGTGGGCCTTCATGATGTCCAGCGCCTCGGTGATCCAGCCGTTCAGGTTGTTGGCGTAGACCGGGGTGCGGGCGGCGGAGCGGCTGGCGGCCTGGGAGGACCGCTTCGCGACATCGGCCTTGGCCTTCGCAGCGGCCTTCGCCTTTGCCTTCACGGCAGCCTTGGCCTTTGCGGCGGCCTTCGCCTTGGCGGCGGCGGCGTGCTTCGCCTTGACGGCGTCAGCGGCCTTCACCAGCTTCTCGGCGGTGGAGTGCTGCTCGATGATGCTGGCCTGGATGGTCTTGGCCTGCGGAAGGCCGGCGATGACCACCGGTGCGGCGGAGGCGGCCTGCGTCTCGGCAGGGGTCTCGGCGTGGGCCGGGACGAGGGAGAGCGAGAGGGCGGCGCAGCAGGCGGCGGAGACACCCGCGGCGGAGAGCTTCTGGGCCTTGCTCAGACGACGAAGACGGCTGTGGATGCTGGACGTGGACATGCAGTCGTACCTCTTCGAATTGCGGGGTCCTCACGGAGGACGAAGACGGATGCGACGGGTTCGCATCTCCGTCAGGGACGAGAGCAATTCTTAACGGCCGCAAAATGCTGTGGCAATCGTGTGACGTACGACCCCGGATAGTGGATCACGAACCCGCTCGGACGCGACGGTCCGGGCTCATGCCGACTGATGTGGGACTTAGGTGTCCACTAGCGGGCTTCGTAAGTGACGTGCGTCCTATGTGCGGCCTCACATCGGCCGTGTAACAACCTCGCCGTCCGTTGCTTCAGCAATTCGGAGTGTCATGTTCCGGATCGGGGAGCAGCAGGTGCACGTCCCCGAACTCGTGCCAGAGGTACCGATGGCGCAGCGCCTCCGCGTATCCGCACTGCAGCGCCGCCCGCCCCGCGACCGCCTCCAGCATCAGCAGATGAGAGGCCTCCGGCTCGTGCAGCCCGGTCAGCAGCCCGTCCACCGCACGCACGCCGCGCTGCGGCGTCACCACCAGATCCGTCCAGCCGGCGGCCGCGCGCACCACCCCGTCCGTCCCCGCCGACGACTCCAGCGCCCGCACCGCCGTCGTACCTACCGCGATGACCTTCCCACCGCCCGCCCGCGCCGCATTGACCAGCCAGGCCGTCGCGCGCGGCACGGCGAAGCGCTCCGGGTACGGCGGCTCGTGCGCCTCCGCCGACGCCACCCCCGTATGCAGCGTCAGCGGCGCGAACTGCACGCCGCGGCTCACCAGCGCGGCCACCAGCCCCGCGGTGAACGGCCGAGCAGCGCTCGGCATCTCCGCCGATCCGCTCCCGTCGGGGGAGTCCACGGCGAAGACCGTCTGATACGCGGACAGCGGCTGGTCCCGCTCCGTATAGCCGTAACGGATCGGCCGCCCGTAATGCCGCAGCAGCCCCGGCACCTCCACCGACACCTGCGCCCACCACAGCCTGGCCCCCACCGTCGCCCCCAGCTGCCGCCCCACGCCGTACCCGCCCGCGCCGCTCAGCGGCTCCTCCAGCACCAGTCGTGAGCCGCCCGGCAGCCGGACGACGGCCCCGGCCGGCCCACCGCGGCGCGGCACCGTCGTTCCCGTCCCGTCCGGGCGGCGCAGCTCCACCGCCCACCGCCCGTCCTCGCCCCGCGTCGAGAAGTGCACGACGACGCGCGCACCGCCCACCCGGCCGTTCACCGCGGCGGGCAGCGTCGGTGACGTATTGACCACGAGTACGTCCCCGGCCCGCAGCTGCCCCGGCAGCTCCCGGAACGCACGGTGCGAGACCTCCTGCCCCCGCGACACCAGCAGCCGTACGTCATCACGCCCCGCACCCCGCTGCTCCGCCGGCACCCGTGCCGAGAGCTCCGCGGGCACCCGCAACGCCTCCAGTGCGGTCACAGTCCCACCCCCGACAACGCCGGCCCGGCCGGCCTCGAATCGTCCGGCCCCGACTCCGCCGGCCACGGCGCCGCATACCGCCCGCTCGCCGGCCGCCGCTCCAGCAGCCGCAGGAACGCGGGCACCACACTCTCCGGACGCGGTCGCGGATCGTCGTCATCCGGTACCGCCGCCGCATAGAGACCGGTCTGCATGTCTCCCGGATCGACCGCCCACACCCGCAGCCCCGGCTCCTCCACCCCCAATACCGCGGCCAGCTGGTCGAGTGCCGCCTTCGACGCCCCGTAACCGCCCCAGGTCTCGTACGGCTCCGCCGCCGCATCCGAACTCACCACCACGACCGCGCCCGCCGCCGAGGCCCGCAGCAGCGGCAGCGCCCCCTGCACCAGAGCGAGCGCCGCCACCAGATTGGTCTCCAGCGCCTGCCGCAGCCCGTCCAGCGGCAGCGCATCGAGCCGCACGAGCGGCTCGGCGCCCAGCGCGCTCGCATTGCTCACCAGCAGATCGAGTCCGCCGAGCTCCCCGGTGGCGGCAACCAGCTCCCCGCGGTGCCCGGCGTCCGTGACATCCCCGGGCACGGCGACCACCCGCGCCCCGTACCCCGCCAGCTCCTTCGCCGTCGCCTCCAGCACCCCGGCGCTCCTGGCATCCAGCACCAGATCCCAGCCCCGCTGCGCGAGCGCCGCGGCCAGCGCACGGCCCAGCCCCTTCGAAGCACCCGTGATCATCGCGACAGGCATGACAACCGTCCCCCTTCATTACGTCGGCAAGGGCCGATGAACCCTCGGCACGGCCAAGGTAGGAGCGTCCCCACGCGCCGCGCGTCGGCCGTGAGCCGCACCCCCGCAAGGAACTTCGACCTAGGCCCAGCGCCCTAAGCACCCGCCGTCCACAGGCCGATACGGCGCGGCCACCCCGCCGGTACGGTGAGGCCATGAGTCACAGCCCACCGTCGGGCCTCGCAGCGGTCAGTGCCGCGCTGCTCGCCATGAGCCGGCACCTCGAAATGCGTGACGTCCTGAAGACGATCGTCGCCTCGGCCCGCGACCTGCTGGACGCCGAGTATGCGGCCCTCGGTGTCCCCGACGACCACGGCGGCTTCGCCCAGTTCGTCGTGGACGGAGTCAGCGACGAGCAGTGGAAGGCCATCGGCCCGCTGCCCCGGCAGCACGGCATCCTCGCCGCGATGCTCCACGAGGCCAAGCCCCAGCGCCTCGCCGACGTCCGCAAGGACCCCCGCTTCGAGGGCTGGCCCGACGCCCACCCCGACATGTCCGATTTCCTCGGCCTGCCGATCAGGGACGGCGACGAAATCATCGGCGCGCTCTTCCTCGCCAACAAGCGGTGCCCCAAGCCACAGGGCGGCTGCGGCTTCACCGCACAGGACGAGGAGCTGCTGTCGATCCTCGCCCAGCACGCGGCGATCGCCCTCACCAACGCCAGGCTGTACGAGCGCAGCCGTGAGCTCACCATCGCCGAGGAACGGTCCCGGCTCGCCCACGAGCTGCACGACGCGGTCAGCCAGAAGCTGTTCTCCCTGCGGCTGACGGCCCAGGCCGCCGCCGCCCTGGTCGACCGCGACCCGGCCCGCGCCAAGGGCGAGCTCCAGCAGGTCGCCGCGCTGGCCGCCGAGGCTGCGGACGAGCTGCGCGCCGCCGTCGTCGAACTGCGCCCCGCCGCGCTCGACGAGGACGGCCTCGTCGCGACGCTCCGTACCCAGATCCAGGTCCTGGACCGCGCCCACACCGCCCGGGTCACCTTCGAGAGCCTCGGCGTACGGGCCATGCCCGCCGCGCAGGAGGAGGCGCTGCTCAGGGTCACCCAGGAAGCCCTGCACAATGCGCTGCGCCACTCGGGCGCCGACCAGGTCGACGTCACGCTGGCCCGGCGCGGCTCCGGCACGGTACTGCGGATCACCGACGACGGCAGCGGATTCGAACCCACGGCAACCCGGCAGGCCGGCCGCCATCTGGGTCTGGTGTCGATGCGGGACCGCGCGAGCGGTGTCGGCGGAAGGCTCACCGTTGAATCGGCGCCCGGCAAGGGCACCACGATCGAGATGGAGGTACCCGGTGGCTGACAAGATCATCAGGGTGCTGCTGGTCGACGACCACCAGGTGGTCCGCCGCGGTCTGCGTACGTTCCTGGAGATCCAGGACGACATAGAGGTCGTCGGCGAGGCGGCCGACGGCGCGGAGGGTGTGGCCAGGAGCGAGGAGCTGCATCCCGACGTGGTACTGATGGACATCAAGATGCCGGGCACGGACGGCATCGAGGCGCTCCGCAAGCTCCGGGAGCTGGAGAACCCGGCCAAGGTGCTGATCGTCACCAGCTTCACCGAGCAGCGCACGGTGGTCCCTGCCCTGCGCGCGGGCGCCTCCGGTTACGTGTACAAGGACGTCGACCCGGACGCACTGGCCGGCGCCATCCGCTCGGTGTACGCGGGCCATGTCCTGCTCCAGCCGGAGGTCGCCGGAGCCCTGCTCGCCCAGGAGGACGCCGGCGGCGGTACGGGCCGGGGGAGCACTCTCACCGAACGGGAGCGGGAAGTGCTGGGCCTGATCGCCGACGGCCGGTCCAACCGTGAGATCGCCAGGGCGCTGGTCCTCTCCGAGAAGACCGTCAAGACGCACGTCTCGAACATCCTGATGAAACTGGATCTGTCGGACCGAACCCAGGCCGCCCTCTGGGCCGTCCGACATGGGGCGGCTGGCTGATCAGGGCTGAAGCGGACCGGTTCCCTCCAGGCTGAGATTCATACTGTCGGGTGTATGTCACCCATACGGCGCATCCTGTTCGGCCCGGGAGCGTTCTCCATGGCGTGCTGCGGCGGCTGGCCGCAGCGACGCTAGGAGGATCCTGAAGTGAAGAACCTGAAGAAGGCCGCTGCCGTCACCGTGATCGCCGGTGGCATCATCGCCGCCGGCGCGGGCGCGGCCTCCGCCACCGGCCACGGCGCGGGCGCCCACGGCGCAGCGACCCACTCCCCGGGCGTGGTCAGCGGCAACGTCATCCAGGTCCCGGTCCATGTCCCGGTGAACGTGGTCGGCAACACGGTCAACGTGATCGGCCTGCTGAACCCGGCCTTCGGCAACTTCGGTCTGAACCGCTGACCAGCACAAGCCAGTTGATGCCGGACGGGCCCCACCAGGGACGCGTCCGGCATCAACCATGCGGCGCCGCATCCCAAGTGGCGGTCCGTCAACCTCAACCATCAATCCCGTTCGGCGGTTGAGGACGGAGCGGCCACCGGACGGCCCCGGTGCTCCACGCCGTCGGCTACCCCCGCTCCCGGCTCTCCACATAAGCGTTGTACGCGGCCACCTGAGCCCGCCGGGCCACTCGCTCCACCGGCCGCAACGCATCCGCCCGCGCCGCGATCTCCGACGCGCTCACCGCCCCGCCGTGCCCGTTCTCGTACGCCACCGAGATCAGCAGCCCCACCCGCTGAGCCAACTCCAGCACGCGTACCGCCCGTGGCGGATACCCGGGAGCGAGCACCTCCCGCCCCCGCTCCGCCCGCGCCCGGTACGCGTCCACCGCCGCCTCCGCCACCGGCCCCGAGCCGGCCACGTCCAGCCGCGACAGCACCGCCGTCGCATCCCGCAAGGCCTCGGCGAGCTCCCGCTCCGCCTCGCTCAGCGACGGCACATCGGCCGGCGGCGCCTCCCGTACCGGCAGACAGCGCCACACCACTTCGACGTGCAGATCCCCGGCCGGCCCCACCTCCCGGACCTCGGGCACCAGCCCGTACGGCACACCGGAAGCGATCACCGCCTCCTCCGCCTCCAACGCCCGCGCGTTGAATTCCGGCGGACCGCTGAGCCCCAGCGGATGCCCCGGCACCGGCAGCGCGACCCGGAAGCCCGTCGCCCCCAGACCCCGCAGCCGCCCCAGCGCGAGCGTGAGCCCGACCGGTCCCGCCTCACCGGGCAATCCCTCGACGCGGTGCACCGCGTCCTCTCCGACAATCGCGAGCGCCGCGTCGTCCGGCGACGCAAGTCCGGCCAGAAGCGCGTTGCCCCATGCGGCCAGCAGCCCTGAGCGTGGTTCCGAATGCATGGGAACAGCCTAGGGAACCGGACCTAAGAGCTGGAGCACTCCTGGGGTGGCGTAGGTTTTCCCTGGGAGCTGTGCCCACAGGCACGCGACGATCTCGAGACTGTATGGGGAGACAACGCGCTCATGAGCGATGTACTGGAGCTGGTGGACGTATCCGTGGTCCGCGACGGACGCGCTCTGGTGGACGACGTCTCCTGGTCGGTCAAGGAGGGGGAGCGCTGGGTCATCCTCGGCCCGAACGGCGCCGGTAAGACCACTCTCCTCAACATCGCGTCCAGCTACCTCTTCCCGACCAAGGGCACCGCCAAGATCCTCGGCGAGCAGCTCGGCGGCGTCGGCACCGACGTCTTCGACCTGCGCCCCCGGATCGGCATCGCGGGCGTCGCCATGGCCGAGAAGCTTCCCAAGCGACAGACGGTCCTGCAGACGGTGCTCACCGCCGCGTACGGCATGACCGCCACCTGGCACGAGAACTACGACGCCGTCGACGAGGACCGCGCCCGCGCCTTCCTCGACCGGCTGGGCATGACCGAGTACCTCGACCGGAAGTTCGGCACCCTGTCCGAGGGTGAGCGCAAGCGCACGCTGATCGCCCGCGCCATGATGACCGACCCCGAGCTGCTCCTCCTCGACGAACCCGCCGCCGGTCTCGACCTCGGTGGCCGCGAGGACCTGGTCCGCCGCCTCGGCCGGCTCGCCCGTGACCCGCTCGCCCCTTCCATGATCATGGTCACCCACCATGTCGAGGAGATCGCCCCGGGCTTCACCCACGTCCTCATGATCCGCCAGGGCAAGGTCCTCGCCGCGGGCCCCATGGAGACCGAGCTCACCTCCCGCAACCTCTCCCTCTGCTTCGGTCTGCCGCTCATCGTCGAGCACGCCGGCGAGCGATACACCGCGCACGGCCTTCCGCTGTCCTGAATGTCCTGATCGCAACCCTGTCGGCGAAGGGACCCGCGGTCCTACCATGACCACGTGGACATCGACGCGTGGGTGTGGTGGCTGATCGGCGCGGTCGGGCTGGGCATTCCGCTCGTGCTGACCGCGATGCCCGAGTTCGGGATGTTCGCTGTCGGAGCGGTCGCCGCGGCAGTCGTCGCGGCGCTCGGCGGCGGCATCGTGGCCCAGGTCCTGGTCTTCGTCGTGGTCTCCGTCGCGCTCATCGCGGTGGTCCGCCCGATCGCCGCCAGACACCGCGCGGACCGGCCCCGACTCGCCACCGGCATCGACGCGCTGAAGGGCCGTCAGGCCGTCGTCCTGGAACGGGTCGACGGCAACGGCGGCCGCATCAAGCTGGCCGGCGAGATCTGGTCCGCCCGCGCATACGACGGGGAGCAGAGCTTCGAACCCGGTCGGCACGTGGATGTCGTGGACATCGACGGGGCCACCGCCGTCGTCATGTGACCGAACCGCACACACGGCGGACCGCGGTCTGCCAGACTCGATGTCGATCATCATGAGATCCGGACCTCATGAGATCCGACCCCGATCATCGCGATCCGTCGGCAACCGAAGGGCACGAGGAACACGATGCAACCGATCATCATCGTCCTGATCATTCTGGTGGTGCTCGTCTTCATCGCCCTGATCAAGACGATCCAGGTCATCCCGCAGGCCAGCGCAGCCATCGTGGAGCGCTTCGGCCGCTACACCCGTACGCTCAACGCCGGCCTGAACATCGTCGTTCCATTCATCGACACCATCCGCAACCGGATCGATCTCCGTGAACAGGTCGTCCCGTTCCCGCCCCAGCCGGTGATCACCCAGGACAACCTGGTCGTCAACATCGACACCGTCATCTACTACCAGGTGACGGACGCGCGCGCCGCGACGTACGAAGTCGCCAGCTACATCCAGGCGATCGAGCAGCTCACCGTCACCACCCTCCGCAACATCATCGGCGGCATGGACCTGGAGCGGACCCTGACCTCCCGCGAGGAGATCAACGCCGCGCTCCGCGGAGTCCTCGACGAAGCCACCGGCAAGTGGGGCATCCGCGTCAACCGTGTCGAGCTCAAGGCGATCGAGCCGCCCACCTCCATCCAGGACTCGATGGAGAAGCAGATGCGCGCCGACCGGGACAAGCGCGCAGCGATCCTCCAGGCCGAAGGAACGCGGCAGTCCGCGATCCTCACCGCGGAGGGCGAGAAGCAGTCCGCGATCCTGCGCGCCGAAGGTGAGGCCAAGGCCGCGGCCCTGCGCGCCGAGGGCGAGGCCCAGGCCATCCGTACGGTCTTCGAGTCCATCCACGCGGGCGACCCGGACCAGAAGCTCCTCTCGTACCAGTACCTCCAGATGCTCCCGAAGATCGCCGAGGGCGACGCCAACAAGCTCTGGATCGTGCCGAGCGAGATCGGCGACGCCCTCAAGGGCCTCAGCGGCGCCTTCGGCAACCTCGGCACCGGTGTCCCGGGCTTCAACACCGGCAAGGAGCGCCGCGAGGAACCCCCGGTCGACTGACGTGTGCACACCCCCGTGCATGATCAGTGCATCAAGCACCGATCATGCACGGGGGATTCGGAATGACCATCTGGGAGATGCTTGCCGTCCTCGTCGCGGGCATCAGCGCAGGCGCCATCAACACGATCGTCGGTTCGGGCACGCTGATCACGTTTCCGGTGCTGCTCGCCACCGGCCTGCCCCCGGTCACCGCCACCGTCTCCAACGCCCTCGGCCTGATCCCCGGCTCCGTCAGCGGTGCCATCGGCTACCGCAAGGAACTGACCGGACAGCGTCGCCGCGTCCTCAAACTGAGCGTCGCCGCCCTCATGGGGGGTCTCACCGGCGCCACCCTCCTGCTGGTCCTGCCCTCCACGGCCTTCGAGACCATCGTGCCCGTGCTGGTGGCACTGGCTCTCGCCCTGGTCATCCTGCAACCTCGCATCAGCAAAGCGGTGCAGCGCCGCCGCGCAGACAACGGCACCACCGCCCGCCCCGACGGCGGCCCCCTCCTCTTCGTCGGACTGATGCTCGCCAGCGTCTACGGGGGCTATTTCACCGCCGCCCAGGGGATCATCTACCTCTCCCTGATGGGCATGCTGCTCGACGACACCATGCAGCGCCTCAACGCCGTCAAGAACGTTCTGGCAGCCGTCGTCAACAGCACCGCCGCGCTTTTCTTCCTCTTCGTCGCGGACTTCGACTGGACAGCCGTCGCACTCATCGCGATCGGCTCCGCCTTCGGCGGCCAGATCGGCGCCAAGGTCGGTCGCCGACTCAGCCCCACCGTGCTGCGCTGCCTGATCGTCGCGGTCGGCACGGTCGCCATCGTCCAGCTG
Organism: Streptomyces sp. NPDC051664; assembly: GCF_044453545.1. NCBI lineage: Bacteria > Bacillati > Actinomycetota > Actinomycetes > Kitasatosporales > Streptomycetaceae > Streptomyces > Streptomyces sp. NPDC051664. The sequence goes on from NZ_JBITCU010000012.1 coordinate 256,497, forward strand.
GTGCTCCGCTGACACGGAAGCCCGCCCCTCACGAGGACGGGCTTCCAGTACGACAATGTGCGTACGTCGGCTACGCGGCGGAACGGTCCAGCCACTCCGGCAGCGCCGACCGCTCACCGGCCCCCATCGCCAGCAGCATCGCCTCCGCAGGCGACGGGACGAACGGCTCCCGCAGCAACGGCATCCCCGCCTGCTCCGGCGTCCGGGCCGCCTTGCGGTGGTTGTCCTCGGCGCAGGACGCCACCGTGTTGAGCCAGGTGTCCTGACCGCCCTGGGCCCGCGGCACCACATGGTCGACGGTCGTCGCCCGCCGCCCGCAGTACGCGCACCGGTGCTGGTCCCGTATCAGCACACCTCTTCTGGACCACGGCGCCTGTCTTCGGAACGGCACCCGTACGTACCGGCAGAGCCTGATCACGCGAGGCACCGGAATGTCCACGGCGGCGCCACGCATACGGAGATCGGGGTGCGACTGCTCGACGACGGCCTTGTCCTGCAGGATCAGCACCACCGCACGGTTCAGCGTCACTGTCGACAGCGGCTCGAAGCTCGCGTTGAGAACCAGCGTGTCCCGCATTTCGCCCACCTCCCGTGTGCCGCCCGCCCCCCGGCAGGCCCGGATCAACTCTGGCTGGGCAGGCCGTGATGGACAACGCAATAAAAAATGCCCTGCCCTGATCTCTCCAAGACCAGGGCAGGGCAAACAGCAGGGGAACTCTCAGCTCACCGAGTACTAGGCGGGACCGGGATACTCACCGATCAGCTGAGCACGTCCCAGCGTGTGGAACCGCAGATTGAAGCCGACGACCGCCGGCGACACATCGCTGTCGGCCCCCAGCTTCTCGGTGTCCACCGCGTACACGGTGAAGACGTAGCGGTGGTTCTCCCCGGGCGGCGGCGCAGCACCGCCGAACTCCTTCGACCCGTAGTCGTTACGGACCTGAACGGCGCCCGTGGGCAGCCCCTCGAACTTCCCGCTGCCCGCACCGGCCGGCAGCTCCGTGACCGACGCCGGGATGTCGAAGACGACCCAGTGCCAGAACCCACTGCCCGTCGGAGCATCTGGATCGAAGCAGGTCACGGCGAAACTCTTGGTCTCCGCCGGGAACCCTTCCCACCGCAGCTGCGGCGAGGTGTTCCCGGCCGCGAACACCTGGGCATCGGCCAGCACGGCCCCAGGGGCGACATCCTCGCTCACCACCGTGAACGACGGCACCTCGGGATGGAAGTCATGCGGAAGCGGCGGCCTCTTCGGCTCGGTCACGTCAACACCTCTCCTGATCGGCTCCGGTAACTCGCCACCGACCCTAGAGCCAGTTGCGCTGACCGCCGACCTGGGCGAGCCACTGATTCAGGTATGCCGCCCAGTCGGTCCCCTGGAAGTCGTGCAGGCCGACCTTGAACGCACGGTACGAGTCGCTGCCCTCACTGAAGAGCCCCGGCTTCTTGTCCATCTCCAGGACGACATCCATCTCGCGGTCGTCCGCGACGAACGTCAGCTCGACCTGGTTCAGCCCCCGGTACTGCTGCGGCGGGAAGAACTCGATCTCCTGGTAGAACGGCAGCCGCTGACGCGTACCGCGAACGTGACCGCGCTCCATGTCCGCGCTGCGGAAGCCGAAGCCCAGCTGCCCGAACGCGTCCAGGATCGCCTGCTGCGCCGGCAGCGGGTGCACATTGATCGGGTCGAGGTCGCCCGAGTCCAGCGCCCGTGCGATCTCCAGCTCGGTCGTCACACCGATGTTCATGCCGTGCAGGTGCTGCCCGGCGAACATCGTGATCGGCGTCTCCCATGGAATCTCGAGCCCGAACGGCACGACGTGCACCGCACCGGCCTGCACCTCGAACGCACCACCGAGCCGCAGCTTGGCGAACTCGATGTCCTGCTTCATCTCCTGGTCATTGCCCTCGACCTCGACGCGCGCCTGCAGGCCGACCGACAGTCCCTCGATCTGCTGCGCCACGGAACCGCCCTGGATCCGCACCTCGCCCTGGACGACCCCACCCGGTACGACGTTGAGCTCGGTCAGCTCCGTCTCCACCGACGCACCACCGGCACCCATGCTCGCGAGCAGCCGCTTGAAGCCCATGTTTACTCCTCCTTGGTCCTGACCCGTACATACGCGCCACGACCGTAGTCGGTTCCCGGTAACCTCGATCGCCATGATCGAGGGCTTGGACCGCACGCCGCTGACACGCGATTTCTTCGACCGCCCCGTACTGGACGTGGCACCCGACCTGCTGGGCCGGATGCTGGTACGGGACACCGGCGACGGCCCCATCGAACTCCGCCTGACCGAGGTGGAGGCGTACGCGGGCGAGATCGACCCCGGCTCCCACGCCTTCCGCGGCCGCACCCGCCGCAACAGCGTGATGTACGGACCGCCCGGCCACGCGTACGTCTACTTCACCTACGGCATGTGGCACTGCCTCAACCTGGTGTGCGGCCCCGAGGGCATGGCGAGCGGTGTACTGCTCCGGGCCGGTGAGATCCACGTGGGCGCCGAGCTCAGCCGCAAACGTCGATTCTCAGCCCGCAATGACAGAGAACTGGCCAAAGGTCCAGCCCGCCTGGCCACCGCCCTGGACGTCGACAAAGCCCTGAACGGTACCGACGCCATCGCCCACCCGGGTGCTTCGTTGTCCGTACTGCACGGCACCCCGCCACCCTGCGATCAGGTACGCAACGGCCCTCGCACCGGGGTGGGCGGGGACGGTGCCTTGCATCCCTGGCGCTTCTGGATCGACGGCGACCCCACCGTGAGCCCCTATCGACCCCATGCGCCACGCCGCCGCGCAACTTGACTCGCCCCCGTCGGCCGCCTAACGTAGTCCGAGCCGCTTGAACGGGTACTGCTGTCGGCACGGTCCATCGGACCAAGCCTGAGCACTCGGAAGCAGCCAACCACTACCTTCGACTCACCCTGACGGGTGCGATTTCGGCATGCCGAAATTCGTACCCAGCGACTCGATTATGAGCCGCCAAGGAAATCGTCTAAAGTGGTGAACACGCCGAAAGGCAAAGGCCACTCCAACGGCCATCGGAATCAAATTCGAACCGGAAACGGAACGAAAATGAGCCTGGTAAGGTTGGAATCGCCGGAAAGGGAAACGCGAAAGCGAGAACCTGGAAGGCGGAACTCGCTTCGACGGGGAATCGGACACGAAAGAGTCTGATAGAGTCGGAAACGCAAGACCGAAGGGAAAAGCCCGGAGGAAAGCCCGAGAGGGTGAGTACAAAGGAAGC
>NZ_JBITCU010000013.1:0-223334 GCF_044453545.1 Streptomyces sp. NPDC051664
GCACTGCTCGCCCACCCGCTGATCGGCCAGTTCGAGTACGCCGAGGCGCTCACCGACAAGCTGATCGCGCACAACCGGGAGCACCTCGCGTGGGCCTGACCGCTTCCCTCCTCGCCATCGACGCGGGGAACAGCAAGACGGACGTCGCCGTCGTCGACGTTGACGGCACAGTCCTCGGTGCGGCCCGGGGCGGCGGCTTCCAGCCGTCCCGGGTGGGCGTCGAGCCGGCGGTGGACGTTCTCGCCGAAGCGGCCGAGCAGGCGCTCGCGGCGGCGGGCACCGTGGGCGTCGGGCATGTCTCCGCGTGCCTCGCCAACGCCGATCTTCCCGTCGAGGAGAAGCAGTTGGCGGAGGCGATCCGACGCCGGGGCTGGGCCCGGAGCGTTGATGTACGCAACGACACCTTCGCGGTGCTGCGGGCCGGCCTGACGGAGGATGCCGAGCCGCGAGGTGTGGCCGTGGTGTGCGGCGCAGGGATCAACTGCGCGGGCATGCTGCCCGACGGCCGGACCGCGCGCTTCCCCGCCATCGGCCGGCTCTCCGGGGACTGGGGCGGCGGCGGAGGCCTGGCCGAGGAGGCGCTGTGGTTCGCCGCACGCGCCGAGGACGGCCGCGGCGAGCCCACCGCGTTGATGCGGACGCTGCCCGCGCACTTCGGGCTCCCTTCCATGTATGCGCTGATCGAAGCCCTGCACCTGGCGCACCTCGCACCGCACCGCAGGCACGAGCTGACGCCGGTGCTCTTCGCGACGGCCGCGGAAGGGGACCGGGTCGCGCGTGCCGTGGTGGACCGGATGGCGGACGAGGTCGTGGCGATGTCCACCGTCGCCCTTACCCGCCTCGGCCTGCTCGCGGAGAAGGTGCCGGTGCTCCTGGGCGGCAGCGTCCTGACCGCCCGCCACGCGCAGTTGGATGGCCGCATCCGCACCTTGCTGGCGCAGAAGGCTCCGCAGGCCGAGGTGCGGGTGGTCGCCGAACGGCCCGTGCTGGGATCGGTGCTGCTGGGGCTCGACGCATTGGGTGCGGGACCGGAGGCGCACGCCCGCTCCAGGGCCCACTACGGGACAGCCGCCGGAATCACGGACCCACCTGCGGTCCACCGGACATCCGCACGCCTTGCACCGTTCCGACCTCCGAGGCCGGGCCACCGTCACACCGCTGCAGCGCCGTCGGCACCGCCGCATCCTCTCCATTCGGCCGATACCGAGCCGACTGTGTGACCTGACGGATGGGGGCTGGGTGGGGCCGCGATGATGGCCAGGCCATGTGAGATGCCCTGGTCAGGGCCTCAAGCGCCGAGCGTCGTTCGACGTCGCAGGACCAGCTCGAGGGAGATTCGAGCGCGAAGGCTGTCTCGCTTGAACTGGTCGTTGCAGGCATGGTGTGCCATCGACCTGGTGCGACAGCGGTACTTCGGCGACGAGCACGTCCGCCTTGAGGCGGTGGCCTCGTTCCCTGGACGCACAAGGATGCCGACGGCAGGCCGTCGCCGCGGCACGTCGAAGGCGCTGACGACCTGCCCAGCCTTCACACCCTTGCCGAAGGCATCGACCGCGACCGCGCCGCCGTCAGTCAGGCGCCGTCGGCATCAGCGGGCTGTTGGGCCCACACGGAGGCAATCGTCTCCGGGGCGGTGGACGGGGGCAGGCCCGCGAGTGCCTGCAGCTGGCTGGGTCGGTAGGGGGTTGGGCCGTGCCACTCCACGAGCATCACGGTCGCGTCGTCGTTGAGGCGGCCGTTGTGGTAATCCAGGTGGCGCCCGATCAGCCGGCGCAGGGTCTCTGGGACGGGGAGGTCGTCGGCGTGGTGACGAATGAGGAAGTCGGTCAGGCCATTGAGGCCGAATTCCCGTCCTTCCCGGTTGCGCGCTTCGGTGATGCCGTCGGTGTAGAGCAGCAGGCGGTCCCCGGGTTCGAGCTGGTCGCGGCTCAGGGTGCCGGGCTGGTCCAGCCCGGTTCCCATGGGGGGAGCGGGCGGGCAGGACAGGTGCACGACGGTACGGTTGCCGCGGATGACGACCGGGAGGTGGTGACCGTAGTTCGTCCAGGTCAGCACGCCGGTGGCCAGGTGAAGGTCGGCCAAGATGCCCGTGGCGTAGCGGCAGCCCGCAAATTGCTCGGTCAGGGTCTCACCGACGCCTTCCGCTGTCTGCAGAAGGTCAGCGCCCTGGCGGCGATGATTGCGAGCGGCCGCCACCGCGAGGTTCGCGGTCAATCCGGCGGCAATGTCGTGTCCCATGGCGTCGAAGACAGACAGATGCACGGTCTCCCCGGTCAGGGCGTAGTCGAAGGCATCTCCGCTGACTTGGTAGGCCGGTTCCATGATCGCGCTGATCAGGACACGGTCGGTGGCGAAGGTTCGCGGCGGCATCAGATGCCATTCCATCTCGGCGGCTACTTCCATCTTCCGGCGGCGGATCAACCGGGAGTACGAGTCGCTCGCGTCACGCTTACTCTCCAGAAGGAGGGCGACCAATCCGGCGAGCTTGTTCAGATCCTCGTCCGCCTCGACCTGTGCGCCTGGCACGCCGACCCGGAGCACCCCCAGACGCTCGGTGCCGTCGAGCAGGGGGACCCACCACTGGCCCTTCGCAGAGGCCGAGGCCGGAAAGACCTTCCCAAGTTGGAAGGCCCGCCCCGCCACGGTCCCTTCAACGGACAACTCAGCCGACGCGTCGGCGCCACCGGGTCCGACGTCAACGTTGCCGGCCAGCAGGTACAGCCGATCCTGTTGCAGATCGGCCAGATAGATCAGCACCTGAGGCCAGCCCACCCCGGCAGCGTACGACGCCACCGTGCCAGGCAGCTGCTCCAAAGTCATCAGATGACTCGCAGCGATCAGCTCCGTCAGCACCCGTGCACGCGCCGCTTCCGCGCTGTTCATCGACGAACACCTTTCTCGACGGCCGAGAGAGCCGCGCTACGGACGGCACCACACCGACCGGGGCGCCGGCGCCCCCGGTTGACAGGAGAACGACACATCCAGTTTTTGAAAGCGCCGTGACCATCCCCGTCCTGGTCGGTCGGCCCAGTGAATAGACAGCAGGTTCGTAACCGCACGACATCGTTTGTGGTCCGGGGCCAGGGGAGTGGAAGATCAGAAGAAGTGGCCGGGCTCAGGAACAGGCCGTGAGGAATTCGATGAGCGCCGCGTTCACCTCGGCCGGGCGTTCCTGCTGTGTCCAGTGTCCGCAGCCCGCCAGCTTGAGTGGCCTGCGCCGCAGGTTGGGCATCAGGTCGGGGAGACGCTCGATGAGTTCGGGCGTGCCTGGGAAGGCGGGAACAGGGTCGCGGTCGCCGTAGATGTACAGGGCGGGACGGTTGACGACCGAGCCTTGCCATGGAGCGGTCAGTTCCCAGTTGCGGTCGAGGTTGCGGTACCAGTTGAGAGCCCCGGTGAAGCCCTTGGAGAAGCTCTCGGTGAGCACGTCGAGATCGTCCTCGGTGAACCACTCCGGCAGTGCCTCGGGGTCCGGCATGTCCGCGAGCCAGCCCCGCTCGGGGTCGACCAGCGGCTGCTTGCCCGCGTCGGCGCCGGGAGCGTCACCGGAAGCCGAATAGAAGAACTTTCGCAACGCGGTCCGCGTGTCCTTCGCGAACTCGGCGTCGGCGACACCGGGACGGTTGAAGTAGTTCCAGTAGAAGCGGCCGCCGAACTTCTTGTCCATGGTGACCAGCGGAGGTTCCGTACCCCGGAAGGGGGGTGGCACGCTCAGGCCGGCCACCCCGAGGACCATGTCCGGTCGCAGCAGGGCGGTGTGCCAGGCGACCGGCGCGCCCCAGTCGTGCCCGACGACGTACGCCTTCTCCTCGCCCAGTGCCTGGATCAGACCGACGACGTCGCCGACCAGGTGGAGGATGCTGTACGCATCGACGGCCTCGGGACGGTCACTACGCCCGTATCCACGCTGGTCAGGGGCGACTGCTCGGAAGCCCGCGTCGGCCAGGGGACCGAACTGGTGGTGCCAGGAGTGCCATGATTCGGGGAAGCCGTGCAGGAGCACCACCAAGGGGCCTTCGCCTTCCTCGGCGATGTGAAGTCGAACCCCGTTTGTGTCAATCATCCGATGCTCAACCATGTACATGAGCGTATACGTCATGACCTTTTGACAGCGTCTCCACTGTCGGCGGCGCAGGTCGTTGGTCTGCTTGGAGCCCGCCCCGCTCGTCTCGCCGTGAGTCGGCGTGGTGCCGTCCGGAGAGCGCATCGTGGGCCGTGCGACGCCGTCAGGGGGTGGCGCTATGGAACACGTTGTCCTGGCCGGATGCGATGTCGGTGAAGGGGGAATTCGCCATCCAGGGATTCCGCCCGGGTGCGGCCCTCCTCGGGGGAGGGACCGCACCCCAAAACCTCAGCCCTGCGCGGCCATGGCGGGCGGGGCGGCGTTGACGCCCCAGCTCGTCGGCTTGTCGGAGAGCTTGATCTTGATCGTGCCGGAGCGGAGCAGGTCCTTGTGAGAGAGCCAGCTCCGGCGCAGCTTGCCCTTGTTCGTGTCCGCGGAGGACACGTACTGGAGCTTCGACGCGTCGGCGCCCGGGGCCTCGATGCTGATCTTGCGTCCGTGCTCAGGCCGGATCTCGACCTTCTCGAACATAGGCGCGGTGACTACGTAGTTGGCGGAGCCCGGCTGGGCCTCGAAGATGCCGGCCATGGCGAAGACGAGCAGCGACGAGGTGGCGCCGAGGTCGTCGTTGCCGGGCATGCCGTACACGTTGTCGGTGAAGAGCGTCCGCATCGCGCGCAGCACGGCTGAGGTCTTCCACGGTGCACCGGTCCACGTGTACATCCATGGCGTGTGGAAGTCGGGCTCGTTGTTGGGATTGAAGGCGAAGTTGTTGTGGTAGTCGTACGCGCCGGTCACCCATGACTCCGAAGCGGCCTTCGCCGGGTCGGTGAGCACGGTCGGCATGTCGAAGAACTTGTCGAGCCGCTGCTCGGCCTTCGCCTGGCCGCCCATGAGCCCGAAGAGGGTCTGCGGGTCCTGCTGGGCGAGCCATTCGTACTGCCATGCAGTGCCCTCGTGGAACGCGCCGGCCTGGGCCGGGTCCGGGTCGCCCGCGACGGTGCCGTCCGCGTTCTTCGCGACCGGGAACCCTGAGAAGCCCTGCGACGTGACGTTGGGGTCCCAGAGCTTGGTGAAGTTGTCGCAGCGCGAGGCAAGCGTCGCGGCCTTGTCCTTGTAGCCGAGGCCGCCGGCCATCGTGGACAGCGCGCAGTCGGCGAGCGAGTACTCGAGCGTGGCCGAGCCTGCCTGGCGACTGTCGCCGTACTTGTAGCCGGGCAGGTTCTGGTAGCCGACCCAGCCGTTCTCGACGTACGTGGGGTTGCCGTCACGCCCGCGGAAGATCGACTGGTCCGTGGGGACCTCGTTGACGTTCTTCCAGAGCGCGTCGAAGAGCTGGCGCGAGGTGTGGTTGTCGAGCAGGCCGCGGTTGTAGATGTCCACGATCCACGGGGTGACGGGATCTCCGCTCATCACGTTGGTCTCGCCGTTGCCGAGCCCCCAGCGCGGCAGCCAGCCACCGTCCTGGTAGATGTGCAGCACGGACTTGGCCATGTCCGCGGCCTTGTCCGGGTGCAGCAGGGCCACCAGCTGGTTCTGCGAGCGGTAGGTGTCCCACAGCGAGAACATCTGGTAATACGTGGAATCCGCGCGGTGTACCTGGTCGTCGAAGCCGCGATAGCGGTTGTCGACATCGGACCCGATCGACGGGTGCAGCAGCGAGTGGTAGAGCGCGCTGTAGTACGTGCGCTGGTCGGCGGTGCTGCCGCCGGCCACGCGCATGCGGTTCAGCTCGTCCTGCCAGGCGTCGTGCGCGCCGGTGCGGGCCTTGTCGAACGACTTCGGCTGCTCGGCCTTGCGGTTGAGCCGCGCGCCGTCGACCGAGGTGTAGGAGAGGCCCACCGAAGTACCGACCTGGTCGCCCTCGGCCGGGTCGAACGTCACCCAGGCGCCGGCGCGCTTGGTGCCGCGCGATGCTTCACGCTGGTCCGGGGTGAGGGTGCCGTCGGTCCAGGTCCCGAAGTTCGAGAACTTCCGGTCGAACTTGGCGCTGAAGAATATTCGGTAGCGCTCCTTGCCGGTCTCACCGCAGAAGTTGCCCCCCTGGACCCAGCCTTCCACGGTGTCGTTGCCGACCACCTCGACGTCGCCGGCGTAGGTGCTGCCGTTGCTCTCGCCGGCCTCGATGAGGACGTTCTGGGAGCCCGATCCGGCGGGGTAGGTGTAGCGGTGTTGGCCGGTCCGCTGCGTTGCGGTGAGCTCGGCCCGGATGCCGTTGTCGAACTTCACGCCGTAGTAGCCCGGCGCGCGGGTTTCGTTGTCATGGCTGAACTTCGCACCGGACTGCGCCGGGTCGGACGATGTGACCGCACCGGTGGTCGGCATGAACCGGAAGTTGCCCATCGTCTGGCAGCCGACGCCCGAGAGGTGCGTGTGGCTGAAGCCGAGGATGGTGTCCTGCTCGTAGTCGTAGGAAGCGTACTTGTTCAGCTGCGTGTCAGGGCTCAGCTGCACCATGCCGAACGGGGCGGCGGCACCCGGGAAGGTGGTCCCGTCACCGTTGTTGCCGATCGACGTGTCGACCAGCGTGGTGGGGTCATCGGCGAACTTCGGCCCCTGCTCCCCGGCGTTTGCGACGCCGGAGGTGGCGGAAGCCGTGGCCACGGTGGTGGCTATCAACAAGGCGGTGAACACGCGTTTCAACGCTCTCATCGCGATCCTCTCGTACGACAACGTTGTCAAATTTGAGCTTGACGATCTTTGCCCTTCCGCGGTGTTCCGTCAATCCACCGTTGCTCACGGCCTGTTGGCCGCGCTGTCAGTGCCGGCTGGGAAGCACGAGGGCGTACGTGCGTCGAGTTGGCATGGGTGAGGTGTGGCGGCCGGGCCGCGGTGAACGTCGTCGTGGGGCAGGGGAAGTTCCGGCAGCGGCCAGGCAGGCTCGTGGGGCTCGGCATCGTCGAAGGGATGCCAGTCCCACGAGCCGTCGAAGCGCACCCTTGCAGGTGAGGAACTTTTGGTGCTCCTGGCCGACGCCGGCAACTGGGAGCACCCCGAGAGCGGCGAGGGGATAGGCGGCCCTACGCTCGCTCTCACCGGGAAGGAGACCGGATTCCCGGTGAGCCCAGGACGGTCACTGCTCCCGCATGCCCCACGGAGAGCCATACGCGCTGAGCAGGTCCAGGAAGGGGCGGGCGGGGAAGGCTTCCGGGCCGAGGACTCCCGAGCCGGTCCACGCGCCCGTGGCCAGGAGTTCGAGGGCGACGACCGGGTTGACGGCCGTCTGCCACACCACCGCCTGGGAGCCGTACTCGGCCATCGACCACTGGTTGTCGACCACGTGGTAGAGGTAGACCTCGCGCGGCGCACCGTCCTTGGTGCCGCGCACCCAGGTGCCCGCGCAGGTCTTGCCGTGCATGCGCTCGCCCAGCGTCGCCGGGTCCGGCAGGCAGGCGGCCACGACATCGCGGGGCGACACACCCACCGGGCCCGCAGCGCTCGGCACGGTCACCGGGTCGGTGCGGTCCAGACCCAGGAGGTGCAGCGTCCTGAGGGTCTGGATGAACTCCTCGCCCAGGCCGTACTTGAAGGTCACGCGCCGTGCGTCGATCCAACGGGGGACGAGCAGCACCTCCTCGTGCTCCACGTTCACGCACTCGACCGGGCCGATGCCCTCGGGGAAGTCGAACACCTCCGGCTCGCTGAAGGGCGCGGTGGTGAACCAGCCGCGGTCCGCCTCGTAGACGACCGGCGGATTGAGGCACTCCTCGATGGTGGTCCAGATGCTGAAGGAAGGCGCGAACTCGTAACCGTCGACGGTGAGGTTCGCGCCGTCGCGGATGCCGATCTCGTCGATCTCGTCGAAGAGTTCGTCGGCTGCGTACCGTGCGAAGACATCGGACAGCCCCGGCTCCACACCCATGCCGACGAGGGCCAGCGCGCCCGCCTTCTCCCAGTCGGCGGCCTGCGCGAACTGCGTGTCGCCGAGCATGACCCCGCACTCCTCGTACGGCCGATCGGAGTGCGGGCGCGACAGAGACATCGCCATGTCGAGGTAGGTTGCGCCGGCCGCGAGCGCCGCCTGGAAGAGGGGCATCACGAACCGCGGGTCGGTGGCATTGAGCAGGACGTCGCACTCGTGCCGCGTCAGCAGCGCCGTCACCGCCGCCTGATCGGACGCGTCGACGTGCTCGGCACGGAAGCGGCCCGCGGCACCCGCGAGGGCAGCGACCGCCGCCTCGGCCCGGCTCAGGTCGTAGTCGGCCACGACCATCTCGTCGAAGAACGTGCGCCGGGCCGCGATCCGGGTGATCGCGGAGCCCACACCGCCGGCTCCCACAAGCAGAACACGCATGACACGGACTTCCTCTCTGGAGAGGGGCGTGACCGCGCGGACCGGAGGTGGGGGCGCCCCTGCCGGGAGATCCAACGCCGCGTGCTCGGATAAGGTCAATGGTGTTGGCATAAGGACCGAGGGCGAGGAGGCGGCGGTGGCGAAGGCTGTGGTGCCCGAGGAGAAGCGGCGGCGTCGCCGTCCCACCAGGAGCGGCACGGTGCTGTCCGAGCAACTGATTCTCGAGACCGCCCTGCGGATGCTGCGTGAGCACGGCAGCGCGGGACTCACCGCCCGCCGTCTCGGCCTGGCCCTGGACGCCGACCCCAGCACCCTCTACCGGTACTTCCGAGGCATGGACGATCTGACCCTTGCCATCGGCGACGCCCTCATCGGGCAGGCCCTGCAGGGCTGGCGGCCCACCGGGGAGTGGCGGTCGGATCTGCGCGGCCTCGGGTTGCGCATCCACGCCGTGTACGTCGGGCATCCTCAGGCGGCACTGCTGACAGCGAACCGGGTCACCGGCCGGGCCCACGAGCTGGCGGCCGACGAGGCCATCCTTGACGTACTTCGCACGGCGGGGTTCCCCTTGCCGGACACGGTACGGATCTACCAGGCCTTCATCGACCAGACACTGGCCTTCGCCGCGCTCGACGCCGCCTCGCTGACTCTGCCACGCGAAAGTCTCAGAGCCGACGAGGACATGTGGCGTTCGACGTACGCCCGCCTGCCGCGCACCACACACCCTCGGATCGCCGAGGCGGCGCCCCTCCTGGCGACCCGCATGGTCGACAGCGCCTATCCCACCGCCCTCGAGATGCTCCTGGACGGCGCCGCAGCGCGGTGGGAGGCACTGCGCGCCCGGCGGTAGAGGATCGTCCGGGGCCGTTGCGGGGCGGACCCGTCAGGGGCGGCCGATCCCGAGGCCTTCCTGGCACCCCCAGCTGTGCGGCCCAACCGCCGTGCCGGAGCTTCGGGTTGAATGACGTGACGGATCTGGTCCGTGGGTGGTCCGGATCCTGGTGGCGGATCACATCGCGTGGGGCGGGGCGAGTTCGGTCCAGATGGTCTTGCCGTTCGCGGTGTAACGGGTGCCCCAGCGCTGGGTGAGCTGGGCGACGAGGAACAGGCCGCGGCCGCCCTCGTCGTCCGCTCCGGCGCGGCGCAGACGAGGAGAAGTACTGCTGCTGTCGGAGACCTCGCAGATGAGGTTGGTGTCGCGGATCAGCCGAAGCCGGATCGGCGGGAGGCCATAACGGATGGCGTTGGTGACCAGTTCGCTGACCACCAGTTCGGCGATGAACGAGATCTCTTCCAGACCCCACTCGGTCACCTTCCGCGCGGCCAGGGACCGGGCATCGACGACGACCGCCGGGTCGGCGGCCAGGTCCCAGGAGGCGACGCGGTCTGCACCCAGGGCATGGGTGCGGGCGACCAGGAACGCGACGTCGTCCGGTGGCCTGAGGGGGAGCAAGGTGGTGGCCACCTGGTCGCAGATCTGCTCGAGCGGGCGGTCGGGGTGGGACAGGCTGCGCCGCAGTGCCTGAAGTCCGACGTCGATGTCGGGGTCCCGTCCCAGGAGGAGTCCGTTGGTATAGAGGGCGAGCACAGTTCCGTCCGCGAGATCCAGCTCGGCGGTCTCGAAGGGCAGGCCGCCCAGGCCCAGCGGCGGGCCCGCGGGCAGGCGTGGGAACTCGACGGTGCCGTCGGGGTGCACCACCGCGGGCGGGTAGTGGCCGGCGGAGGCCAGAGTGCAGCGTCGCTCGACGGGGTCGTAGACCGCGTACAGGCAGGTGGTCCCGGTGATGGTGCCGCCGGTCGGCGGGGAGCCGGAGGAACCGTCCTCCTCGGCGAGCCGGACCACCAGGTCGTCGAGGTGCGTGAGCAGCTCGTCCGGGGGTACGTCGAGGTCGGCGAGGGTGTTCACAGCGGTACGCAGCCGCCCCATGGTGGCGGAGGCGTGCATGCCGTGTCCGGGGACGTCGCCGACGACCAGGGCGACTCGGGCGCCGGAGAGCGGGATGACATCGAACCAGTCGCCTCCTACGTCGCTCTCCGCGCCGGCGGGGCGGTAGTGTGCGGCGACCTCGACGGCGTGGAGTTCGGGCAGCCCGCTGGGGAGCAGTCTGCGTTGCAGGGCCAGGGAGGCGGCGCTTTCGCGGGTGTAGCGGCGGGCGTTGTCGATGCATACGGCGGCACGGGAGGCCAGTTCCGCGGAGAGGGTGAGGTCCTCGTCGTCGAACGGGTCCGGTTGCTGCCACCGGTAGAAGCTGGCCACGCCCATCAGGACATTCCGGGCGGCCAGCGGTACCACCATCAGGGAGTGCGCGCCGGCGGCTCGGATTCCCGCGACTCGCCGGGCATCGTCCCGCAACCAGTCGGCGGTGAAGTCGAGTCTGGCGACGAGGCGGGCTTCGAGGTCGGTCATGCAACGGGCCTGCGGCGAAGAAGAGGTGAACCGGCTCAGCTCGCCGACCGCGTACGCCGCCCGGGAATGCCCGCGCCAGGAGGACCGAAATGCCGCACGGCGCAGCGTGACGCTTTCTTCCACCGGACCCGGCCGGGGCGCCTCGCCCCGCACGACGGCGTCCAGCAGATCGACCGTGACGGTGTCGGCCAACCGGGGGACAGCCACCTCGGCCAGTTCCTGCGCGGTCCGCATGACGTCCAGGGTGGTGCCGATGCGCAGACTGGCCTCGTTGAGCAGGGCTGTCCGATCCTGGGCCCGGTAGCTGGCGGTGACGTCGATGACCGCGTGGCACAGCCCGAGGACGGCTCCGGCCGGGTCCTGGAGCCGGAAGGTACTGGTGGACCACACATGCTCGTGTTCCGGGTCGGCCACGGTGCGCCCGCGGTGCACGAAGTCCGTGGTCGGGACGCCGGTGTCCAGGACCTGCTGCATCTGCGCCTCGATGGCCTCCGCGCTCAGCCCCGGCAGCGCCGCCCCGATCCGCTCGCCCAGCCGTTCCTCCGTCGGTGTGCCGGTCATGCGTTCCAGGGCCACATTGCGCCGTACGCAGCGCAGTTCGGTATCGGTGACCAGCAGGCCGACGGGTGACTGGGTGAAGAGTCCCTCCATGACCGCCCGGTCGCCTTCCCAGCGGCGCATCTGGGCTGCCTCGACGGCCAGGACCACCCAGTGCGGCGCGGCCCCGGGGCCTTCGGGGCCGGTCGAGGGGTACGCCCACAGGACCAGCTCCAGCTGTCGGCCGTCCTCGCAGCGCACGGTCAGGACCGCGGACCGCACCTCCGGTGTCCCTCGCAGTGCGCGCCGTGCCGCGGCGGCTGCGGCCGGCTGGGGCCGGGCGAGCAGTTCGGTGGCGGGCCGGCCCAGGACCTGGGCCGCCGGATGGCCCAGCAGCTGTTCGGCAGCCGGGCTCCATCGGACAATGACACCTCGGGAATCCAGCACAGCGGTCGCCGCCACCTCGGCGCCGACGACCGCATCACTCCCCAGGCCGCCACCGGTGTCCCGTGCCATCCGCGCCGTCCCACCACTTCCGATCATGGCCGCAGCCCTCGTCGGCAGCGTATTCCCGATCCGGTGGAAGCGCTCCGTACGGGCTGTGCCCACAGTGCACAGCCGGGGCGCGCGCGGCTGCGCATCGACAGCGCTCGGCGCATCGGTCGAGCGCCGAATGATCACTGGCGGCTGTAGTCGCTCCCAGAGGTCTTCGGGGGTTGACCGGGCGTGGGACCGGCGCGTCGTCGGTCACCGAGACCACTCGCCGGTCCATTGAGCGGACGGTGCACAGCGCACCCCGCCACGGAGTGCCCCACGTGCGAGCGCAGGCCCCGGGCTCGGTGAGCGCGCGGCCGACGTGCCTGTGCGGTGGTACGTCCGTAGTGCTGCCCTGCTGCGAGCCGCACCCTCGCAACCGGACCAGGTGCCGTTGCGGCGCTCAGGCTTTGACGTTTCTTTACAACCCGGTGCGGTGCCACGTCGTCTCTGTTCGCGAATCCCGGATCGGCCGGCCCGGTGTCCGCCCATGAGGCCGGCGGCCGCCGTGAGGAGAGGGAGTAGGACATGCGCAAGGGACCACTCGCCGCCGGTGCGGCGGCCGCAGCCGTCGCCGTGTTCACCGTCGTCCCCGCGACGGCGGCCATGCCCGCACAAGAGGCATCCAGCACCCCGATGTGCGCGACCTCGCAGTTGACGGGCTCGCTCGGCGCCGGCGACGCCGGCGCGGGGAACCTCTACCGCTACCTGGTGCTGACCAACCACAGTTCGACAACCTGCCACCTCACCGGCTTCCCCGGTGTGTCGCTGCTGGACGCCTCCGGCCGGCAGATCGGTCCGGCCGCGACCCGCGAGCACACGTCGTACGCGCCGGTGGTCCTGAAGCCGGGCGGCTCGGCCAGCGACACCATCCACACCGTCAACCGCCAGGGCACCTGCCTGCCCACCTCCACCCAGGTGCGGGTCTACCCACCCGGCAACACGGCGTCGTTGGTCCTTGCCGGCGAGATCGCCAACTGCCACAGCGTGCTGAGCATCACGCCGCTCGCCGCGGGCACCGGCGGTAACCCGGCGGGTTCCTTGCCGAGCAGTGGCGGCACCGGCGGATCAGGGTCCGACGGGCAGGTCACCGCCGTGCCCAGCGGCGCACCGGACACCGGGACGGCCGCCACCTCCTCCGACGGGACCCATCCGGGCCGGGCCCTCGGGGCGGCAGCGGGCGGAGTGCTGGCACTCGGCGGTGCCGGTTTCGCCGTCGCGGTGCGGCGCCGGGCGTGGGTCCGGGGCTGAGCGTTGAGCGCCTTCGCCCGGCCCGGGCATCGGCTCCGTCACCTTACGGCGACCGCGCTCACTGCGGCCGCTCTCACACTCATCTGCGGCTGCACGCCGACTGCGCCCGCCCCCGAGCCGTCCTCCAGCGGTGCCGCGTCCTCCGCACCGCCCGGCACCACTACCGCAGCGTCGCCCCCGGCCGCGGTCCGCGCCATGGCGCGCTCACGCCCCGAGCGGCTGCGCATCCCGCTGATCGGCGTCGACACCGCCGTGATGTCCCTGGGCCTGCTGGCCGACGGTGAGGTGGCCGTGCCGCCGATCGCCGCGCACGCACCCGCGGGCTGGTACGACGGCTCGCCGACGCCCGGCGAGACGGGGCCGTCGGTGATCCTCGGCCACGTCACCGTCGGCAGGTACGGGGACGGGGTCTTCAAGCAACTGCCCCGGTTACGTGCGGGCGACCGGGTGTCGGTCACCCGCACGGACGGCTCGGTGGCGACGTTTGCCGTGGACTCGGTGCAGACGGTGGCCAAAACAAGATTCCCGACGCAGCGTGTGTACGGGAACGTCGACCACCCGGCGCTGCGTCTCATCACCTGCGGCGGCACCCGGGTCGGCGCAGCCGGCGGCTACTCGGACAACGTCATTGTCTACGCCTCGCTGGTCGCCGCGTCGTGAGCGGGGAGCGGGCAGCCGCTTTGCCGGCCGGCACGACGGGTGCCACGACAGGAAGGAGGCGAGCGGCCATCCGGTCTCAAGAGCGCGCGGCCTCCGAACTGTTCGCGGCCGTCTACCCGCGGCTGGCCGGCTGGGTGCGCCGGCTGGTGGAGGACGACGAGACCGCGCACGAGATCGCCGCGGAGGCGTTCACCCGGCTGTGGGCGCGCTGGGCCAGGGTCGAGGAGCCCAGCGGCTTCCTCTACGTGACTGCGGCGAACCTGGTCCGCGACCACTGGCGCAAACTGGAGCGTGAACGCGGGGCCATGCGCCGTGTCACCGTCCAGGAACGGCGGAAGCAGCACCACGAGACCGATCCTTCCGTACGCATGCTGGTGCAGTCGCTGCCCGCGCGGCTGCGCAACCCGGCTCTGCTGTACTACTACGCCGATCTGCCGGTATGCGAGGTGGCGAGGCTGCTGGGCCGCAGGGAGGGAACCATCAAGGCCGATCTGCACGCGGCCCGCGAAATGCTTCGCGCCGAGCTCGGGGGACACCATGACCGGATCGCCTGACGACCGTGAGGACGGCGACCTGACCAGGCGGCCGGATGCCGGCCGGCCCGACCCACTGGAGCCGCTGCTGCGCCCGCCGGCCAGCCACCTGGCCACTCCGCCCGGAGCCTTCCACCGCATCCGCCGCCGGGCCGCGCGCCGCAGGCGGGCCCGGGCGGTGATGGTTGCTGCGGCCGCCGCCGCGGTGCTCGGCGGCGCCCCGTACCTGGTCGGGGCGATCTCCACGAACGGAGGCGACGAGCTGGTCGTACCCGCCGCCACCGGTACGCGGACCGGCCCGCACTCGCACGCGCCCAGCCCCTCCACCCCACCGTCCACTACTCCGCCCCCGACCGTCCCGACCCCCACCCACCGCCCGCCGGGCGACCCGTCCGCCGGCACAACCGGTGCGTCCGGCCACACAGTCGGCCCGTCCGGTCGCACGCCTGGCACCTCATCGATGTGCACCGCTTCGCAGCTCACCGTCTCGCTCGGCGGCGGCGACGCGGGTGCGGGCAATCTCTACCGGTACCTCGTGATCACGAACCGCACGTCCGGTGCGTGCCAGGTCTCCGGCTACCCGGGGCTGTCCCTTCTGGACGCGGGCGGAAAGCAGATCGGCGCGCCGGCGACCCGCGACCGCAGGACGTACGCACCGGTGGTCCTGGAGCCCGGCGGCTCCGCGAGCGTCACGATCCACACCGTCAACCGGCAGGGGACATGCCTGCCCGCGTCGGCGCAGTTGCGGATCTATCCCCCGGGCAACACCGCCTCGCTGGTGATCCCGGGAGAGATCACCAATTGCGACGACCGATTCAGCGTCACGCCGTTCGCCGCCGGCACGTCCGGGAACCCGTCGGCCTGACGCAGCGGCACCCGATCGGGCATCGAGGCATCGCATCCCGACTGCGGTACTGCGCTGGCCGCCCAAGTGGTTGAGGATGCAACCGCTGCCCCGCCGTGCGGCGGGGCAGCGGTGACGAGGGGGAACCCCACGATGACGTGGAGACCATCTCGGCCGGTGTCGCGCTCAGCACTGATCGTGGTGACAGCCGCGGGGCTGCCGGCCGCCGTGACGCCGGCGCCCACAAGCAGTGCTCTGCTGTACTGCGGCGGTGGGTACGGTCCGACGGCCGGGACAGCGGTCCGGAGTGCGATCGATGACGCACAGAACTCGGCGAGTGGCGACGGGCTGTTCAGTTGTGAGCTCATCGGTGAGCCGTTCGTGACAGAGATCTTCGGCGCCCCGTACCGGGGTCACCGCGCCGGCGTCAATGTGGCCTGCGAGTAGTGCGCCGCATGGCCCGGCCCTGACCGCCGGGACGTCCGGCCTCCGCGCGGTGGCCGCCTTTCTCCCTCGCTGAGCGGGCCAGATGGGCGGCCGTCGGCATGCGGAGCGTCATCCAGGTCTGCTGGCGGACCGTCATCACTTGATCGCCCGCCAGCGATTACGGGACAGCCCTCAGGCCGCGTTACGCCACACCGTCACGTCCAAGGAGGCGTACGTCGTCCCCGACGAGCCCCGATACGTCACGAGCCCCACGTGCCCCGTCCCGCTGATGACGCACATCTGCTGGCCCAGGGTCAGGTCCTTGACCCAGATGTAGCTCTTGTAGCCGGTCGCCGCCTTGCATGCCTCCAGGCTCCCCTGCCGCCCCACGGGCAGCAGGGCAAGGGAGCTGCCGGAGGTGGTACCGGGGGCGAGGACCGCGCCCGAGGAGTAGACGGCGTACGTGAGATCCTCGTCAGCGCTCCCGGCGTCCGCCTTGGACCGCACTGGGATATCCGTCAGATACAGGTCGTGGCTCGCCGTCATCCGGATCCCGGTGTACATCACCGAGGCAGGGGCTTTCGGGGCCGCGGACTTGCTGGGCGCGGCGGTCGCGGGAGCCGGGCCCGCAGCCCGCGTGGGCGTTGCGGGCCCCGAAGGGCTGCGCTGCAGCGCGGACTTGGTGGGCTCGGGCTCCTTCGAGGCTTTGGCGGAAGGGGAGCCGGACGTCGACGGCGGCGCCTCGGCGGCGGCAGCCGACTGCGACACGGCCGCCTCCTGCGCCCGGTCGTCACTCTTGTCGCCGTCGCCCGGGACGAGCAGCAGCGCAGCGGTCGCCCCGCAGGCGACCAGTACGACGGCGGCCGCCGACAGCATCCAGACGCGCGCCCTGCGGCCCTTGCGGTTCGCGGCCACCGAGGAGGTCGCGGCACCGGCCGGATTCTGAGGCTGCGGCCCGGGGAACGGAGCGTACGCACCCGGCATGGCCTGAGACCCCATCACGAACGGTCCCGGCAAGACGGCATGGGACGGCTCGGTGGGGGTGTAGCCCCGCGCGGGCCCGAAACCGCCGGGGCTGTGAGTGCCCGGATCCGCCCCCGTCCGGGCTTGATCGGCCCCTTCGGTCCGAGCCGTGATCCCCGCCGCCAACTCACCCGGCAGCCACGCTCCGGACGTGAACCGCACATCGTCACCGCGAGTCGCCCGGATCGTCTGAACCGAGCGTATGACCTCCTCGACGGAAGGCCTCTCGGCGGCGGGCTTGCGCAGACACCGCGCCACCAATTCCCGTATCTCTCCCGGCACGTGGCTGAGGTCGGGCTCCTCGTGCACCACCCGGTAGAGCACCGCGTGCGGTTCCCCGTCCCCGAAGGCGGCACCGCCCGTCGCCGCGAACACGGCGGTCTGCCCCAGCGCGAACACATCGGCCGAGGCGGCGGCCTCCCCGCCGAGCACCTGCTCCGGCGCCATATAGGCGACCGTGCCAAGGGCCGTACCGCTCTGCGTCACCGACGTGGTATCGGCGGCCCTCGCGACACCGAAGTCGATGACGCGCGGCCCGTCCGAAGCGAGCAGCACGTTCGACGGTTTGAGGTCCCGGTGCACGATGCCCTCGCGGTGCACCGCCTGCAGTGCCTCCGCGACACCGGCGATCAGCCGCAGCACGGTGTCGACGGGCAGCGGCCCGTGGTCGCGCACCGCGTCGGCGAGGGACGGCCCCGGCACATAGGCGGTCGCACACCAAGGCATGGACCCCTCGGTGTCGCTGTCCACGACCGGAGCCGTATAGAGCCCGTGCACCCGGCTCGCCGCCGCCACCTCGGCCCGGAACCGCTTCCGGAACTCGGCGCTCTCGGCCAGCTCCGGACGGATGACCTTGACCGCAACGGCCCGCCCGCCCGGCGTGTGCGAGAGATAGACCCGCCCCATGCCGCCGGACCCGAGCCGCGCCACCAGCCGGTAGCTGCCCATGACCCGCGGATCGCCGTCCTCCAGCGACTGGAAATTCCCCGTGTCCGGCCCACCGTTGCTCAACACGCGCCACTCCACCCCGTGATCCGCCCTGTGGCTCCCATTGCATCACGGGGCCCTCGCGTCCCGTCGCAGGGTCCGTCGAGGGCCCGTCAGGAGACACCGTGACCGCCCACGCGCCGTCGCTCAACCTCCTCACCGGAAGCGGCAGATCAAGACACAGCTGGTTGCGCGGCTCTCCGGCGAGCGACGGTTGCGACACGAGCCCGCTGCTCACGACGGCCTCGGCGCGAGTGGAGCGCACCGCCTGAATGCCCGACACCTTGTCGGTCAGCGATGGGACCGGGAAAGGAAACAGATGCGAGAGGGGCTGTACGGCCTCGTTGGCAGGGGCAGTTCCGGCTCCGTGACGGGCATCCGGTGACGGTGGGTGTGGGTGCGGGAGACAGGGCTGCTGCAGGCCGTACTCCCGTCGGCTTTCCGCCCGCCGGAGGTCACGACGGCGGTAGAAGTGGGTGGCGAACGCATGAGGGAGGGTTCGCCCGGGCGGCGGCGCTCCAGCGGGCGCATTCCTCCTGGTGGGAGCCGGTATTCGTCGCACCCGCGACGGCGATTTCCACTGCTGCGGTCGTCGCGTTGACGCGGGTGAGGAGGCTGAGGGGCCAGGCGGGCTCGTGAGGCTCGGCGCCGTCGAAGGGATGCCAGTCCCATGGGCCGTCGAAGCGCCAGGCGCGGCCGGCCTCATCGGCGACCTCGTCGCCGGGCTCCAGAAAGGCGTAGGGGCGGAAGACCAGGCCGAAGGCGAGCGGAATGTCGTCGTCGGGGTCGAAACTCTCGCCTTGTTCCTCCAGACGGGAGTCGAACGAGCGGCCTGCGGGCAGGACGACCACCAGCCGGCTGGGACGCGGCAGCCGGCCGGTCTCCTGGGGCGGGGCGTAGTGGGCGACGTCGATCACGTGCACGAGGGTCGGCGGAATGCCGACGCGGCACATGTCGCCGGTGGTGAGCCGGTGAGGCGCCGGATCGGTGCGGAACAGCCCGCGGCGCTGCTCGTCCTGCCCTGCATCGCCGGTGACGACCACCTCACCGTTCCAGTGGATCCAATCGCAGTCGGGGTCGACCGACCACCACGGCCACTTGAGAACGACCTCCCCGCCTGGCTGGTGCTTCCCGGTGACCAGGGCCTCAGTGAACGGACAGGAGATGCTCAGGACGTCGCCCACCCGCAGATCCACCACACGGCCCCCTGCCCTTGCACCTGATGTCACGGGAGGTGACCGTACCGCTCTGGTACGACAGCCGAGGCGCCGGTGCAGCGTTCGGAATGATCAGGTGCTGCCCGGTGTGCCCGGCCCCGTCGTTCCCGGCCCGGCCGATGGGCGGGGCGAGCAGGGGCTTGCCTCAGGCCGGCTTGCGCCACACGGAGATGTGCTTCGCGGAGTCCTGGGTGAACGGCTCCCTGTCCCAGTCCGCGACGCGCACTTCCAGCTCCAGCCCCGCGATCCGTGCCATGAGGTCGAGCTCCGCCGGCCATGCGTACCGGTGCCGGGAGCTGCTGCGGCGGTAGCGGCCGTCGTCGCCGTCGCGGGTGAGGTGGTGCGAGACGAGGATCTGCTCGACCAGGTCGAAGGTGTCGAAGCCGAGATGACGCTCGGAGACGTCGAACGGCACCGCGACCTGTCCAGGCGGCAGAAACCGCAGCGGCGGCACGCCCAACTCGATGACGAACCGGCCGCCAGGCGTCAGGTGACGTGCGGCGTTTCGGAAACACTCGACCTGCTCGTCCTGTGTGAGCAGGTTCGTGATGGTGTTGTAGACGAGATACACCAGGGTGAACTTGCCGGGGACGGTGGTCGTGGCCATGTCCCCGATGGTGACCGGGAGCGTGTCCTCGTCGATCTTGCGCCGCAGAACCGCTGCCATGTGTTCGGACAGTTCGATGCCCGCCACCGGCACGCCGCGTTGCCGGAGCGGGACGCCCACTCGTCCGGTTCCGATGGCGAATTCCAGTGCCCGGCCGTCTCCGGCGAGTCCGGCGAGGAAGTCGAGAGTCGGACCGAGAACAGAGCCCGAGGACATCTCGTGTTCCTCGGCGTCGTAGCGGTCGGCGGTCGCACGGGTCCACAGCTCACTGCTCGTCACGAGCGGCCACTTTGCCGGGCGCGACAGGGCGCTGTCGACGTATTTACCTTCCACCGGATCCGGGTGCGCGGGCCCGGCCCGCGTCGCCGAACTGCTGGTGGGCGCCGGCGCCGCATGAGCTGGAGGTCTGGTTGTCCACCGAGGGGGCACCTGGCCGAGAGGGGCCTCCGAAGGGCTCACCGCGCCGGCTGATCATCTCGTTGAGGACGAGACACGCTCCCCGGCAACCACCGCCATGGCGAGCTGCTCGATGCATGCCTGACGCACGGCCTGCTTGTAGCGGGGAAGCAACCGCCCGGCCTCCGAGGACGCCGCGCGCGTCTCCAGGACTTGTCCGCGTTTGACCCATCGGAGTGAAACTGACCGGCACTCCCGGTCACGCCAGAACTCCCTGGATGAAAGGGAGATGAGAGAAATTCACCCGCCATGCCGACGTGTGGTCCCCTTCGGACGAACTCTTCTCAGAGGATCCTCATCCTGGGTGCCCGGATGCAGTACCGACGCGGCGGCGCGCCGCGATTCCTGGCAGGACCGGTCTGTACGAGGGCCCGGGACATGGTGATTCCGCGCCGGAACGCCCGGCGTGGAAGGGACGAACGAACAATGAATCTCACCATCAAGCGCGCTGTCGTCACCGCCGTCGCCGCGATCTCGGTACTCGCGGGATCGGCGACCGTTGCGAGCGCCGCCTCCCCGCACGGCGGCTCGAAGCATCACTGCAAGCACGAGAAGTTCACCCAGCACGGGAACGCCACCAAGTTCCGCCACGGCGGCCGTCAGCACCGCACGATGCACCTGAGGGGCCACCGACTGCCCGTCAAGTTCCTCGTGACGAAGGGGCTTGCGCACAGGTCGCATTGATTCCGGCACTCTTCACGGCGCCCCTGTGCGAGCCACGCACGGGGGCGCCGCCGTGTCCCGACATGGCATGGGACGGCAGCTTTGGTCAGTCTCTGTCATGCGCTCGCCAGGGCCATGCTGGAGAGCGAGAGCCCGCCAGGTCTTGGCGCCCCGGTGGCCGTCGGAGGTGGCCTTCTCCCTGCGGTGCCGGTCGGCGGCGATCAACGCGGACTCGGCCGCCACGAAGAAGCCGCTGCCGATCGCGACGTACCAGCACGGCCCCAACCGGCACGTCAGGGCCAGGTCGGCCGATCAGGTGCCGATACCGCGATTCTGCGTAATCCCTTCGAGTAATGCGTTACTCGTAAAGGGCGAACCGGAACAATAAGGGACGGGTGGCGGAAGGGAGACCGACGGGAGAGTGGTGCATGCCCCTGCGGAAACGTAAGGCGCAGCTGAAGACCCGGGCCGGGAAGGCGGCGGTCGGTGGATACGGCGCGATGGATGCGCGCCTGCCCGTCAGCGAGCTGGCCAGGCAGTTGCTGCGCAAGGCCTTTCCCGACCACTGGTCCTTTCTCCTCGGCGAGATCGCCCTCTACTCGTTCGTGGTCCTGCTCCTCACCGGCGTGTACCTCACCCTGTTCTTCGACCCGAGCATGATGGAGAGCGTCTACACCGGTTCCTATGCGCCCCTGCAGGGCGTGAGGATGACGCAGGCCTACACCACCACCCTCGCCATCAGCTTCGACGTGCGAGGAGGCCTGCTGATCCGTCAGATCCACCACTGGGCGGCACTGGTGTTCGTCGCCGCGATCGCCGTCCATATGCTGCGGATCTTCTTCACGGGCGCCTTCCGTAAGCCGCGGGAGGCCAACTGGGTCGTGGGCGTGACACTGTTCGTACTCGCGCTCCTCGAAGGATTCGCGGGCTACTCGCTGCCCGACGATCTGCTGTCCGGTACGGGCCTGAGGACGGCGGCCACCATTGTGGGGTCGATCCCTGTCGTCGGAACGTACGTGGAAATGTTCGTCTTCGGAGGGCAGTTCCCGGGCAATGACGTGATCCCTCGTCTGTACGCCGTGCACATCCTGCTGGTGCCCGGCCTGATCGTGGCGCTGATCACCGCTCATCTCATTCTGGTGGTCCACCTCAAACACACCCACTGGGCGGGGCAGGGGAAGACCAACAAGAACGCCGTCGGCTCACCGGCGTTCCCGCACTTCACCGCGAAGACCACAGGTTTCCTCCTCATGGTGTTCGGCGTACTGGCCCTGCTGGGCGGGCTCGCCCAGATCAACCCCGTATGGAACTACGGTCCCTACCGTGCCGACCAGGTTTCCGGTAACGCACAGCCGGACTGGTATGTCGGGTTCCTGGAGGGCGCGCTCCGGCTGATGCCGCCATGGGAGACCGACATCGCGGGTCACACCGTCATGTGGAATGTGTTCATTCCGACGCTCGTGCTGCCGGGCGTGGTGTTCACACTGCTGTTCCTCTATCCCTTCTTCGAGCAGTGGGTGACGGGCGACCGCAGGGAACACCATCTGTGCGACCGGCCGCGCAACCGGCCGACCCGCACCGGGCTCGGCGTGGCGGCCATCGTCTTCTACGCCGTTCTCCTGGTCGCCGGCGGCAACGACGTCGTCGCCTTCTCGTTCAGGGTCTCGATCGAGGTCATGACCTGGATCCTCAGGATCGCGCTGGTCGTCGCCCCGCTCCTGGCGTTCGCGCTGACCAAACGCCTCTGTCTCGCACTTCAGATGCGGGACCGCCGTCGGCTGACCGAGGGCGAGGAGACCGGCCAGGTGACCCAGTCGGTGAACGGCGACCTCTCGGAGAGCCACCGCGGCCTGAGCCCGACAGCCCGCTACCGCATCCTGATGCGTGACGTCCCGACGCCCCTGGAGGTCCCCGCGGAGGGCCCGGTCTCGCGTCGGCGACGACTTCGGACCGTACTGAGCGGGTGGTACTACAGGGACCTCGTGGAGCTGCCCGCCACGGACGAGCAACGGTCCCTGATCGCCGAGCGGACCGCGCCGCCGGAGCCGGTTCGCGAGCCCGAGGACTGAGAGCCGTCCTCAGCCCTGCACGCGCGCGTACTGGAAGACCATTCCGAACACCCCCGCCAGGGCCAGGCCCAGCCCGATCAGGAAGAGCCACAGACCGAACACCACACCGAGAGCGAGCAGGGCCATCCCCGCGGCTGTCAGCGGCGGCCAGATGCTGTGCGGAGAGAAGAAGTCCACCGGACCGGACCGCTCATGGATCTTCCCGTCTCCGCGGTCCTCGGGGCGCAGCCCCTTCCTCCGGTAGTTGGTGGCGAAGAAGAACGCGACCAGCAGCGCCATGAGGAACGAGATGGTGAGCGCCGCCGTGCCTGTCGGATCCCGGGACCACGCGGCGTAGAGAACATCGGTCACGAGAAAGAACCCCGCGACTCCGGCGAAGAGAATGGCCTCGGTCTTCATTCGCCTGACTCCTCCTCGGCGCCCGAGATGGAGTGGGACCCGCCTCGGCCGAGGTCAGGCTTCTCCATCAGGGGGTGGTGCAGGTCGAAGGCCGGCGAGTCGGAACGTACGCGGGGCAAAGCCCGGAAATTGTGCCGCGGGGGTGGACAGGAGGTCGCCCACTCCAGGGAACGGCCGAACCCCCACGGGTCGTCCACTTCGACCTTGGGTGCGTATCGGCTGGTGCGCCACACGTTGTACAGGAACGGCAGTGTCGACACGCCCAGCACAAAGGAGCCGATGGACGAGATCGTATTGAGCAAGGTGAAGCCGTCCGCTGCGAGATAGTCGGCGTAACGGCGGGGCATTCCGGCCTCCCCCAGCCAGTGCTGGACCAGGAAGGTCAGCTGAAAGCCGACGAACAAGGTCCAGAAATGGATACGCCCGATGCGCTCATCCAGCATCCGGCCGGTGAACTTGGGCCACCAGAAGTAGAAGCCGCCGAACATCGCGAAGACCACCGTGCCGAAGAGCACGTAATGGAGGTGGGCGACGATGAAGTACGAATCCGTGAGGTGGAAGTCCAGCGGGGGAGAGGCGATCAGCACCCCGCTGAGGCCGCCGAGGAGAAATGTCACGAGGAAGCCGATCGCCCAGAGCATGGGTGTCTCGAACGAGATGCTGCCGTGCCACATGGTGCCGATCCAGTTGAAGAACTTGACACCGGTGGGTACGGCGATGATGAACGACATGGCGGAGAAGAACGGCAGGAGAACGGCTCCCGTGGCGAACATGTGATGGGCCCAGACAACCGCCGAGAGCATGGTGATGCTGATCGTTGCCATGACCATTCCGAAATACCCGAACATCGGCTTCCGGCTGAACGCGGGAATGATCTCGCTCACCACTCCGAAGAAGGGCAACGCGACAATGTAGACCTCGGGATGGCCGAAGAACCAGAACAGGTGCTGCCACAGCAGTGCCCCGCCGTTGGCGGAGTCGAAGACGTGCGCCCCGAACTTCCGGTCGGCTTCGAGGACGAGCAGCGTGGCAGCGAGCACCGGAAAGGCGAGCAGCGCGAGGATCGAGGTGAACAGAACGTTCCAGGTGAAGATCGGCATCCGGAACATGGTCATACCGGGGGCGCGCAGGCAGACGATCGTGGTGATGAAATTGACCGATGCCAGGGTCGTGCTGATCCCCGACAGCACCAGGCCCATGGTCCAGAGGTCTCCGCCGGCGCCGGGCGAGAAGACGGCACTGTTCAGCGGGGCGTAGGCGAACCAGCCGAAGTGTGCCGCGCCGCCGGGCACCACGAATCCGGACACCACGATGGTTCCGCCGAAGAGGAAGAGCCAGTAGGTGAGCGCGTTCAGGCGAGGGAAGGCGACGTCGGGTGCGCCGATCTGCAGCGGCATGATGGCGTTCGCGAAGCCGCCGAACATCGGCGTGGCGAACAGCAGCATCATGATGGTGCCGTGGATCGTGAACAGCTGGTTGTACTGTTCCGCGCTGACAATCTGAAGTCCTGGGCGGGCCAGCTCCGCTCGCATGAGCATGGCCAGAACTCCGCCCAGCAGGAAGAACCCGAACGCGGTGACCATGTAGAGATTGCCGATGACCTTGTGGTCCGTGGTCGTCAGCCACCCCATGAGTCTCACACCGGCAGCGATACGCTTGTCGGCCACCGGCCCGGCCGGCGCGGCTTCCTGCAGGTCCTGCGCCATCGGTTCTCCGTCCCTCCCGGTTGACTCGATGGTGGAGCCTGCCGGCAAGGACGGCCGTACGACTGGCGGTGTCGCCCTCGAATTTCACCGGATCACCGGTGCTCCGAGCCGGTGCCCCGGGGTCACGCCGGATGCCCTCAGCGGATCTCGTGGACCGGGCGGGGACCGATGTGGCACACGGAACCGATCGGCGGCGGCCTCATTCCGCTCAGCCGGCACCGCAGGGACTCATCGTTCGGGGGACGCCACGTAGACGGCGAGGTCAGTGCCCCCGCGCAGCGGTGGCACGGTTTCGGGCCGCCAGGCGCGGGCGTAGGCGGGTGGCTTGTGCCCGGGAGCCACGATCACCGCGACAGGCGTGCGACGGGCTGCCGCGCGCAGACCGTCGGTGGTGATGCTCCCGTCGTGGCCGCCGATCTGTCGCGACGCGCAGCCGGCGTAGTAGCCGATCGGCACCGCGTCGAAACCGGTGACCACGCAGGGTGGGCGTACCCCCAGAAGATGCAGCCGGTCGGCGATCGCCGTGTACTCCTGCTGCGCCACCCGGCTGCGGGCGACGACATGGCCGAGTACCCAGTACTGGACGGCGAGGTGACCGGCCAGGCCGTACGCGAGCAACACGGCGACCGACGGCCGCCACCCGGGGCGGGCGGAGGTGAACAGACCGCGCAGGCACTCGGCGACGGGAAGCGCCAGCAGAGCGTAGGCGGGAAGCAGGAATCGGGGGGCAGCGTAGTCGATCATGAACAGGTAGGGCGTCGCCATGGACGCCGCGACCACGGTCGCGAGGACGGCGGCAGAGCGGCGCGGGCCGGCGGCGATGATGCCGCCCGCCGTGAGCAGCGGCAGCGCGAACCACCACGCCGCGGTGACCGGGTGCTTCCAGGGCACCTCGCACGGGCGGCACAGAGTCCACCCGTCCAAGGCCCGAACCTGATCGTCGACGGCGAGATGTCGGCCCAGGCCGCCCTGAATCTCGCTGGCGCGGTGCAACCGGGCGGCCACGCCGCCGTAGTGCAGCTGGGCTTCGATGATCCACGGTGCCGAGCCGAGGAGAAGGGCGGCCACGAGCACGGTCGGCACGGCCAGGCGTCGCCAGCCCGGGACCGCCAGGGCCGCCACGGCCAGAGGCAGGACCAGCCAGCAGGCGTCCGAGGGTCGCATGACGGCGACCAGAACCACACCGGCGCCGAGGCCGGCGAGCGCCTTGCCGTCGGCCGTTTCCCTGACGGCTCGTAGGAAGCAGCCCACGGCGGCCAGCGACCCCAGGGCGCACCACAGGTTGGGCATCGCCATCGGGCCGTAGTACAGGGTGATCCATAGCCCGGCGAACATCGCGCCCGCCCCGGCGAGAACCGCGGGTGGCAGAAGGCGCCGCCAGACCCACAGTGCGACGAAAAGCCCGAATCCGGAGCACAGCGCCAGATATACGTGCAGCGCAGCCGTGGAGGAGGTCAGCGCGGCCACGGGCGCGACCAGATACGAAATCCCCCGAGCCCGGGGCGCACTGAAGAACGCGGCCGGAACATCCCGGCTGACCTGGCTGACGTAGACGGTCTCGTCCCAGCCGAGCCCCGAGCCGGGCACCACCAGCACCAACTGGACGAAGACGAAAGCGGCGGCGACGGACGCCAGCCAGCGAAACGGACGGCCGTACGCGTTGTCGGCGTTGGAGAGCCGCATCGGTGCCACTCGCGGAGCGACGGCAAGTCGGACGGGCATGGATCAGTCCTCCACGGCAACGGACAGCGGGCCGGGCTCTGTGCGCAACTCTGCGAGTGCCTGGCGCAACCGGCCAACGTTGATCGGCCATGTGGAGCACACGCCGTGCCGGGCGTGCGGTGGAGGAGTGGCTGACAGCAGGTGGCTCACCCAGCGATCACGGGGTCAGCCGTCGGGCGACGAGGTGGGCGCCGTGCTCTCCGGCGCGGTGAACCTGTTCGACCCGGAGGCGGTCGTCCTGGGCGGGATGTTCCGAGGGCCGATGCCGTGGCGCGGTGCACCTGCGGACGCCCGGCTCACCGCCCGGGTGGTGCACGAGGACTCAATCGCCGGACAGGCCTGCATCAGGCCCGCCCGGCGGTTGAGGACAGCGTCTAGGACCGGTGCGCGGCGATCAGCTGCTGATACCAGCGGTAGCTGTCCTTCGGGGTCCGCTCCTGGGTGTCGTAGTCGACCCGGATGATCCCGAACCGCTTCGCATAGCCCAGTGCCCACTCGAAGTTGTCCAGCAGCGACCAGACGTAGTAGCCGCGTACGTCGACACCGGCGTCCATCGCCGCCTTCAGAGCCGTCAGGTGACTCTGCAGGTAGCTCACCCGGTCGGCGTCGTGGACGGCGCCGTCCGTGCCGACGGTGTCGAACTCGGCGGAGCCGTTCTCGGTGATGTGCACCGGCGGCAGGGCGTCACCGTACGTCCGCTTCAGCGCGGTCAGCAGATCGGTGAAGGACTTGGGGACGACCGGCCAGCCCATCGCTGTGCGCCGGACGCCCGGGTACTCCGTCTCGGTGTACCGGTTGTCCGTCGCGATCCGCAACGCCGGGTCGGCCTCGCGGTAGGGGGCGGCGGCGACCACGATGGGCCGGTAGTAGTTGATGCCCAGGAAGTCCAGCGGCTGGGAGATCAGCTCCAGGTCGCCCTCAAGGCGGAAGTCCTGCGCGGTGATCAGCTCGCCCCACGTCTCCTCATCGGTCGCCGGGTAGCGGCCCGCGAGGATCGGCTCGGTCCACACCAGGTTGTGCTGGGTGTCGGCGCGGACGACGGCGGCGAGGTCCGCGTCCGATTCGGTGGCCGGGACGTTGCGGTCCAGGTTGAGCGTGATCCCCGCTTCGCGGACACCCGCGGCGCGCAGCGCCTTCATCGCCAGGCCGTGCCCGACGAGCAGGTGATGCGCGGCGGCCAGCGCCCCGGTGCCCTCCTTGGCACCCGGCGCGTGCCGGCCCACGGAGTAGCCGAGGAAGGCGCTGCACCACGGCTCGTTGAGCGTGATCCAGCGCGGCACCCGGTCGCCGAGGTGCTCGGCGACGATCGACGCGTACTCGCCGAAGCGCTCCGCGGTCTCCCGTACCCGCCAGCCACCTCGGTCCTCCAGCGCCTGCGGCAGGTCCCAGTGGTAGAGGGTGGCGGCCGGCTCGATGCCCGCTTCGAGCAGCGAGTCGACGAGCCGGGAGTAGAAGTCCAGGCCCTTCTGGTTGGCCGGCCCGCTGCCGTGGGGCCGGATCCGCGGCCAGGCTATGGAGAAGCGGTACGACTCCACTCCCAGATCGCGAAGGAGCGCGATGTCCTCGGGGTAGCGGTGGTAGTGGTCGCAGGCCACGTCACCTGTGTCGCCGCCGTCCGTCCTACCGGGCGTGTGACTGTAGGTGTCCCAGATGGAGGGGCCGCGGCCGTCCTCCTGCGCGGCACCCTCGATCTGGTACGAGGCCGTTGCCGCGCCGAAGACGAATCCGGGCGGGAAGGCGGGGAACTCACTCATCACGGACCTTACTTGACGGAGCCACCGGAGATACCGGCAGCGATGTACTTCTGGGCGAGGACGAGCAGGACCGCCGCGGGGATCGCGGACAGCACGGCCGCGGCCATGACCGAACCCCAGTCACCGACGTGCGCGCCTATGTACTGGTAGATGCCCAGAGTGATCGGCTTGACGTCGTCGGTGGTGTTCAGCGTGAGGGCGAACATGAAGTCGCTCCACGCGTACAGGAACGAGAACAGACCGGCGGTGATCAGCGAGTTGCGGCTCATCGGCAGCACGACCTGGACGAAGGTGCGGAAGCGTCCCGCACCGTCGACCTCGGCGGCCTCGATGACCTCGCGCGGGATGGCCACCATGAACGAGCGCATCAGCACGATCGCGAACGGGATGCCCAGTGAGGAGTCCGCCAGCATGAGACCGAAGTACGAGTTGACCAGCCCGAGGTCCACGTACGCGCTGTAGAGGGCGTTGGCGATGACGATGCCCGGGACCATCTGGGTGATGAGCGTGCCGAAGACGATCACCTTGGTGCCCGGCAGCTTGAACTGGGCAAGCGCGTAGGCGGCGGGCGCGGAGATGGCCAGACAGATGACGACGGCGCCGAGTGCGACGGCCAGCGAGGTCAGCAGGTTGGTGCCCTGCTCGCCGATGGCCGAGCTGAAGCCGGACAGGTCCAGACTGTGCGGGATCGCGTCCACTTCCAGCAGCCCGGACTCGGGCTGCAGCGCGGTGTTGATCATCCAGTAGAGCGGGAAGAGCATCACGCAGAGGATGACGAGGCCCGCGATCATGGAGCCCCAGCGGCGCTTCGGCCTGTTCCGGTCGGACTGCGACGGGACAGCGGGGGTGTGGGTGATGGTCGCCATGCCGGTCACTTCCCCTCGTTGCGGTTGGCCCGCAGGTAGAACACCGCGAAGACGGCGGATATCAGGATCAGGATGTTGCCGACCACGGCACCGGCTCCGAAGTCCAGCGAGACGAAGGAGTTCTGGTACGTCAGGGTGCCCAGGGTCTGCGTGGAGTCGGCGGGTCCGCCGTCGGTGAGGGCCAGGATCAGGTCGAGGATCTTGACGGTCGACATGAAGCCGAGCACCAGGACCACAGTGATGACGGGCTTGAGCAGCGGCAGGGTGATGGACCGGAAGGTCCGCCAGGCGGAGGCACCGTCGAGCGCGGCGGCCTCGTACAGCTCCTTGGGGACCTCTTGGAGTCCGCCGTAGAGGATCACCATGTTGAACGGGATGCCGATCCAGATGTTGACCAGGACGACGGAGACCAGGGCCATGCTCGTGCTGGTCAGCCACGGGGTGTCACCGAGGCCGAAGATACCGAGGAAGGAGTTGAGGACACCGGTGTCCTGGTCGAGGATGCGCCGCCAGACGATGCCGGAGACGACCATCGGAACCAGCCACGGCAACAGGATCAGCGAGCGGAGTACGCCGTTGAGCGGGAACCGCTTGGTGAAGAACACCGCCAGCGCCAGGCCGATGCAGAACTGGCCGATCAGCGAACCGATGGTGAAGAGGATGGTCTGCCGGAGAGCCTTGCCGAACAGGTCGTTCTGGAAGACGTTCTTCCAGTTGTCGAACCCGTTGAACGGGGCCTTACCGGTGAAGAAGGTGGACGGCGAGTAGTCCTGGAAGCTCATCACGACGTTGCGGACGAGCGGGTAGCCGAAGAACAGCAGCATGAACACGATCGCGGGGGCGAGGAAGCCCCACTGGGCGAGCTTCCTGCGGCGCTTGGCCCTCAGCGGGTCAGGAGTCCTCGTGCTCGTGGCGATCGGCGCGACGGACGCGGGAGCAGTGGTGGTCGACATGTTCAGATACCTCAGTTCCCGCTCTCGACACGCTGCTGTGCGTGCTTGAGGACGCTCTCGCTGGACTGGCCGGTGAGAGCGGCCTGGAAGGCGCTCTGCAGAGCGAGCGACACCGAGGACCAGCCCGCGCCGAGCTTGGCGGTGCGCGACCGGGCGGTGGCCACCTGGTCCGCCAGCGAGCTCAGCTCGGGAACCTTCTTGCGCCAGGTGCCGGCGGCCTTCTGGTTGGCCGGGATCATCCAGCTGTTCAGCGCGTAGGTGATCTCTTCCTGCTCGCTGGTCATGCAGTTGATGATGCGGGCGGAGGTCTTCTCCCGGGCGGTGTCACCGATGTCGGGGACGGTGAGCATGCCGCCGCCCAGCGGACCGACCGAGTCGTCGCCGGCCTCGGGGACGGGGATCTGCGCGATGCCCCAGTTGAGCCCCTTCTTGGTGTTGAGGGTCTCGACCTGCCAGGGACCGTTGATCATCATGGCGGCGTTGCCGGCCATGAACTGGTCGTTGACGTCCGCCTGGGTCCAGTTGACCGTGGACTTGGACAGCGAGCCGTCCTTCAGCAGCGCCTTCCAGTAGTCCAGCGCCTCGACGACCTGCTTGCTGCCGAGATCGGTCTCACTTCCGCCGTTGGACCACATGAACGGCGTGAACTGGTAGACGCCGTCCTCCGCGCCGCCCGCGCTGAGAGCGATGCCGTACCGGCTGCCCCGGGTGAGCTTCTTGGCGCTCTCCTGCATCTCGGCCCAGGTGGTGGGCACTTCCAGGCCGGCCTTGTTCAGGATGTCCTTGTTGTAGAACAGCGCGAGAGTGTTCACCGTGCGCGCCGCGCCGTAGTAAGTGCCCTTGTACGAGCCGTAGTCGAAGATGCCCCGGGGTATGTCGTCGGTGGAGACGCCCAGCTTCTTGAGGTCCTTCAGTCCGCCGGTCTCGGCGAACGTCGGCATCTCGGATCCGTCGAACTGGATGATGTCCGGGAGCGACTTCGAGGAGGCCATGCGCAGCGACTTCGTCATGACCTGAGCGGCCGGAACACTCTGCTGCTCGATGGTGACGCCGAGCTTCTTGCTGCACCGCGACAGGGTGGCGGCGTCCCAGCTGTGGTACGAGTCGTCAGTCGAGGAGTTCAGGACGGTGTACACGTTGTCGTCCCGCTGCTGGCCACAACCCGAGAGAGCTGTGCCGGCGACGATCGCGGAGACAACGGTGAGCGGGACGATGACCCGCCTGTTGCGACGACGGCGCCGATGGCGCAGGCCGTCCGGGGAAGATGCTGTCACGTGCGTGCCCTTGCATGAGAGGGGTGCCGGCCCGGCGGGACCTCTCTGTCCCGGCCAGGAGATGCATACGCCTCGGTACGGGTCGGCAGGTCCGTAGCGGGTGGGAGGGGTGTCCGGCGGCAGTACGTCGTCGCACACCCCTGCGGGCTCAGCGGACGCCGAGCAGGTGTTCCATGGCGAGCTGGTCGAGGGCTTCGAAGGCCATGGAGCGTTCGGCGGCGGCCGTGACGTCGAAGTCCTCGAACGCGGTGGTGTCGGCGAGCAGGCTCTTGAGGCCGTCCTCGGCGGTGGGCTGGGCGAGCTCGTGGAGGCGGGAGGCGGTCAGTGCCTCCTGGACGGCCGGGTCGGCGCGGAACGCGAGGGCGCGCTCCTTGAGGATGAGGTAGTTGCGCATGCAGTTCTTGGCGGACTCCCAGACCCCGTCGATGCCGTCGGTGCGTACCGGCTTGAAGTCGAAGTGGCGCGGGCCCTCGTAGTCGGAGGTCTCCAGGAGGTCGACGAGCCAGAAGGCCTGGCGCAGGTCGCCGGCGCCGAAGCGGAGGTCCTGGTCGTACTTGATGCCGGACTGGCCGTTGAGGTCGATGTGGTAGAGCTTGCCGGCCCACAGGGCCTGTGCGATGCCGTGCGGGAAGTTCAGCCCGGCCATCTGCTCGTGGCCGACTTCGGGGTTCACGCCGTACATCTCGGGGCGCTCGAGGCGCTCGATGAACGCGAGGGCGTGGCCGACGGTGGGCAGCAGGATGTCGCCGCGCGGCTCGTTCGGCTTCGGCTCGATCGCGAACCGCAGGTCGTAGCCCTGCTCGACGACGTACTCGCCGAGCAGGTCGAAGGCCTCCTTCATCCGGTCCAGCGCCACCCGCACGTCCTTGGCGCCACCGGACTCCGCGCCCTCGCGGCCACCCCAGGCCACGTAGGTCTCGGCGCCGAGTTCGACGGCGAGGTCGATGTTGCGGATGACCTTGCGCAGCGCGTAGCGGCGCACGTCGCGGTCGTTGGAGGTGAAGCCGCCGTCCTTGAACACCGGGTGGGTGAACAGGTTCGTGGTCGCCATCGGGACCTTGAGACCGGTGCGGTCCAGGGCGTCCTTGAACCGGGTGATGATCGCGGCCCGCTCGCTGTCCGAGGAGCCGAACGGGATCAGGTCGTCGTCATGGAAGGTCACACCGTACGCGCCGAGCTCCGCCAGTCGCTCGACGGACTCGACCGGGTCGAGCGCGGGACGGGTGGCGTCACCGAAGGGGTCGTTGCCGCGCCAGCCGACGGTCCAGAGACCGAAGGTGAACTTGTCCGCGGAGGTGGGGGTGAAGCGCTTCGACATGAATCTGCCTCTTGTCGACAAGGGCCCGGACGGCTGCATCGCCGTCCGTCCGACCGATTTGTTGGCTGGCAGTACTAATACGGCATCTTGACGTTTGTTTCTAGAGCATCCATGTGACACACACGTCACATGCAGACAACCTGACCGCTCTCCACGCGGAGTCTGCGCTCGATCGGGGCGGGTTCGAAGGGTGGTTGCGCGTTGTCGAAGCGCTTCGACAAAATTTTTGTTTTGTGTACGATCAAAATCGGGATGCATAGGAACGAGGTACGTCATGCCGCTGCGACCAGCCACGAAAGCGGCCACCGCACCGGTATCGGCCGTCCTCGGAGTGGACAGCTCCGCCCAGTCCACCAAGGCCGCGATCGTCGACGCGAGGACCGGCCGCTACGGCGCCCGCGAGAGCGATCCCGTGACCCGGTTGCCCGCGCCACCCCGTCACTTCTGAGCACGCACTCCTGACCGGCTAAGGAAGACCCCCATGAAGTTCACCGACGGCTTCTGGCAGATGCGAGACGGTGTGCACGCCTCGTACGCCACCGAAATCCGCGACCTCCAGGTCGGCGCCGACCGTCTCACCGCCTACGCCGCCGTCAAGCGCGTCGAACGGCGCGGTGACACCCTCAACGCGCCCCTGATCACAGTGGAGGCGTACGCGGCCGCCGAAGGCGTCATCGGTGTGCGCGTCACCCACCTCGCGGGCAACCGGCACCCCGGGCCCGACTTCGCCCTGCCGGGCGTGACCGAGACGGCTGCCGCCACCACTCGTACGGTGGGCCGGGCCGCCGAACTGACCAGCGGCCCCCTCACCCTGCGGCTGCCCACAGAGGGCACCTTCGGCCTGGAGTTCCTGGATGCGGACGGCCACCTGCTGACCTCCGCCGGACACAAGGGCACCGCCTTTGCCACCGTCCAGGACGGCGGTCACCACATGTTCGCCCAGCTCGCCCTCGGGGTCGGCGAAACCATCCACGGCCTGGGCGAGCGCTTCACTCCGTACGTCAAGAACGGCCAGGTCGTCGACATGTGGCAGGCGGACGGAGGGACCAGCAGCGAGCAGGCGTACAAGAACATTCCGTTCTATCTCTCCTCGCGCGGCTACGGCGTCTTCGTCAACCACCCCGGCAAGGTCTCCTTCGAGGTCGGCTCCGAGGCCGTCGGCCAGGTGCAGTTCAGCGTCGAGGACCAGACGCTGGAGTACTTCGTCGTCGCAGGTCCCAGCCCCAAGGACGTCCTCACCCGCTACACCGCACTCACCGGCCGTCCGGCCCTGCCCCCGGCCTGGTCGTTCGGCCTCTGGCTGACCACCTCGTTCACCACCTCCTACGACGAGGCGACCGTCACCTCCTTCGTGGACGGCATGGCCGAGCGCGGCATCCCGCTGTCGGTGTTCCACTTCGACTGCTTCTGGATGCGCGAGTACCAGTGGTGCGACTTCGAATGGGATCCGAAGACCTTCCCCGACCCGGTCGGCATGCTCGCCCGGCTCAAGGAGAAGGGCCTGAAGATCTGCGTGTGGATCAACCCCTACATCGCGCAGAAGAGCCCCCTGTACGCGGAGGGCGCGGCGAAGGGCTATTTCGTGCACACGCCCGGGGGTGACATCTGGCAGTGGGACCGCTGGCAGGCCGGCATGGCCCTGGTGGACTTCACCAACCCCGAGGCGACCGCCTGGTTCCAGAGCAAGCTGAAGGTCCTGCTCGATCAGGGTGTCGACGGCTTCAAGACCGACTTCGGCGAGCGCATCCCCACCGACGTCGTCTGGCACGACAACGCCGACCCGGAGCGGATGCACAACTACTACACACACCTCTACAACAAGGCCGTCTTCGAACTCCTGGAGAAGGAACGCGGCCAGGGCGACGCGGTCCTCTTCGCCCGTTCGGCCACCGCCGGCGGCCAGCAGTTCCCCGTCCACTGGGGCGGCGACTGCTGGTCGTCCTTCGGCGCGATGGCCGAGTCCCTGCGCGGCGGACTCTCGCTTTCCCTGTCCGGCTTCGGCTTCTGGAGCCACGACATCGGCGGCTTCGAGGGCACCCCCGACCCGGCCGTCTTCAAGCGCTGGCTCGCCTTCGGCCTGCTGTCCTCGCACAGCCGACTGCACGGATCCTCGTCCTACCGGGTGCCGTGGGCGTTCGGCGACGAGGCTGTCGAGGTTGCCAAGCAGTTCACCGAGCTGAAGCACCGCCTCATGCCGTATCTGTACGGCGCAGCCGTCGAGGCCCATCGCACCGGTGTCCCGACGATGCGCCCCATGCTCCTGGAATTCCCCGACGACCCGGCCACCCGCACCGTGGACCGCCAGTATCTGCTCGGCCCGGACCTCCTGGTGGCCCCGGTCTTCAGCGAGGACGGCCAGGTCGATTACTACGTCCCGGAAGGCACCTGGACCCACCTGCTCTCCGGTGAGACCGTCACCGGTCCGGCCTGGCGCCATGAGATCCACGGCTTCGACAGCCTCCCGCTGCTGGTCCGCCCGGGCGCGGTCCTGGCCCTGGGCGCGGACACCTCCCGGCCCGACGGCGACTGGCCGAACAACCTGGAGCTGCGGGTCCACGCCCCCGAGGGGATCGGCGACTTCACCCGTACGGTGACAGTCCCCGACCTCACGGGCGCGCCCGCCGCGACGTACCAGGTGGTCCGCGACGGCAACACGGTCCGTGTCACGGCGGACACGGACCGGCCGTACGAGGTGACGGTCGTGGGTGAGAGCGGCCTGAAGGTCGTGAAGGCCTGACGCCGCCGCCCGACGGGCCCGTCCGGCCCTCAACCGTGCGAAAAGCCGGATCGCGAACGATCGCGAACCCGGCGCACGCGGCGAGGGCCGGTGCCGCCCGCTCGCGGAGCGTGCGGGCCGAACCAGAACGCCGTACCGAAGTCCTGCCCACGGTGGGCCTGTTGGTACGGGAGCGTGGAGCGGCGTGCGCTGCCGAGTATGGACGCGATGATCGCGTCGTGAAGACGGGGGCTTCGGACATGAGGCGGGACCCTGGCCGAGCGCCCGGGTCCGGTCACCTCATATCCGGAGCCTCGGTGCCGAGTCCGCGTGAGGTACACCGGCGTGAAGGCGGTGGCGGCGTCGGTTCGCGGCTCCCCGGTGCCGGGATGACGGGCGTAGCGCGGAGGGGCGCCTCACTGATATGCCGACGGGTACGGGTGACCGCCGGTGCAGCGGTACGCCGCGGTGCCCGTCGACTTCACGTCGGAGGACATCAGCGTGCCGATGCGCCTCCGTACCATCGACATCCGGGCCGACGTCGCCTGACACCACCTGAAGGCAGAGAAGATGACCACACGGACAGACTGCGTCGACCATGAACTGATCCGGGCTGCGGCTCACGTCGCCGGCACACGCTGCCGCGGCGACAACCACACGATGGCGGCTGCGGCCCGCGCCGGAGACGGCCGGATCGTCACCGCAGTGAACGCCTACCACTTCACCGGAGGCCCCTGCGCGGAGCTGGTCCTCATCGGCACGGCTGCCACCCAGGGCGTCTACGACCTGGACACCATCGTCGCCGTGGGCGACCGCGACCGGGGCGTGGTGCCGCCGTGCGGCCGCTGTCGTCAGGTCCTTGTCGACTACTTCCCGGCCCTCAAGGTCATCGTCGGTACAAGCAACAGCCTCAGAACCGTCTCCATCACGGACCTGCTTCCCGAAAGCTACATCTGGGCGGACCACCAGCTCGACACCGAGGAAGGCGCATCCCTCGGCACGAGCTGACACCCCAGGCGGTAACAGGGCGAACATGTACGGACGATCCGAGGGGAACCCGATGCAGGACGAAGCATGGAACCGTGTGGAGCGGCTGCGGACCTGGCTGGACGAGAACGCCGTCCAGGTGTCGGACAGCGATGTGCGGCTGCTGCGCGTACTCAAGATCGGCGAGGAGTTCGGTGAGGTCGCCGAGGCGTTGCACGGCGTGATGGGCGCCAACCCTCGTAAAGGGGCGTCCCATACGTGGGACGACGTCAACAAGGAGCTGTGCGACGTCATCGTGACGGGCATGGTCGCGCTCGCGACGTGCACGCCTGACGCGCGCAAGCTCCTGGACGAGCGGCTGCAACACCTGGTGGACCGTGTGCTGCCGTCGAGTGGTGGGACCGGGTCCGACGTGGCGTGAGAGGACGGTGACGTGCAGGTGATGAGGGCCCGGCTCTTCTCCGAGCCCTCATCACGCATCTCTGCCGGGGTCAGGCGGCGACGCTCGTGCGCAGGGCGTCGATGGCGAGGTGGCGCGCGACGTTGGTGGCGTTGCAGTCGCGGAGACTGTCGAGCATGAGGAAGTCGTGCAGCATGCCCTCGACGCGCACAGCGGTGACGTCCACGCCGGCTTCTCGCAGCTTCGCGGCGTAGGCCTTACCCTCATCGCGCAAGGGGTCCGCCTCGTCGGTGATGACCAGGGTGGGCGGCAGGCCCTTCAACTGATCCAGACTTGCCCGCAGGGGTGCGGCGTAGGGCTCCTTTCGCCGGCTGGGGTCCGCGTACTGGTCCCAGAACCACATCATGCCGTCGCGCGTGAGGTAGAAGCCGTCGGCGAACTGCAGATAGGACGCCGTGTTGAAGTCGGCGTCCGTGACGGGGTACAGAAGCACCTGGCCCTTGACGTCTATGTCTCCGCGGTCCTTGGCCATCAGGGCGAACACGGCAGCCATGTCGCCGCCGACCGAGTCGCCGCTCACAGTCAGGCGTGAGGCATCCAGGCCGTGCTCGGCGCCGTGCTGGACGATCCAGGAGCCGACCGCGTAGTTCTGCTCGATCTGGGTCGGGTACCTCGCTTCCGGTGCCCGGTCGTAGACCGGGAACACGCAGGCCATGTCTGCGCCTGTCGCCAGCTCACGGACCAAGCGGTCGTGCGTGTTCTCGTCTCCGAGCACCCAGCCTGCGCCGTGGATGTAGAGCATGACAGGCAGCGGTTCGGTCGCCCCGGCCGGCTTGATGATGCGCGTACGCACCTGCCCGTACCGGCCGGCGTCGATGGTCACCCATTCTTCGTCGATGTCGGGTTTCTCGATGCCTTCTCCGGTCTGGAGGCCGACAAGGATGTCACGTCCCTGCTCGGGCGGGACCTCGTAGATGCGCGGGTGGGGGCTGGTCGCGTCGGCCAGTTCCTGGGCAGCCGACTCGAGACGGGGAGGGGGAGGGGCAGGCAGGTCAACCATGGAAGTGCCTCCAGGTCGGACTCGCCGAAACGAATCCATTCGCTCGTTGCCTACTCATCCGTGGCCTCACGGAAGGGACCGGTGCGCAACGGGATCTTCCGGCGAACACACAAGGGCAGCAGGCGCCACGGTCAGTAGTCGATTGCGGGCGAGATGAGCGAACCCGTGTGCAGATGACGTGCGGGACGGCGCCCGGCTCAATGATCAGGGGTGCAGTCCGTCACCGGGCTGGGCGCAGCGGTGACCAGTACCGCACGTCGGTGGGCGTGGTGGTCGGATCGGCGGGTCGGGACGGCCGCCGGCGCTGCCTCATGTGAGGATCTCCGCACGTCGAACCAGCGACGCACGGGGTGCGGGATTCACCGCCCCTGGCCGCTGACACCACATCAGTGACCCAGGGTGCGACGGGCATGGAGTGCAGGCAGCTGGGTCGACAGGCAGCGATCTGCGGCCTGAAGCGCGACCACAGGACCAGAGACCGATACCTGGAGGTACGGATGACTGGCAGCAGACCCCATGGCTGTGGCATGACCGCTCTCGGCGCCCGATCGTCATGACTGCCGCACCCGGCGATCCCGGCACCCGGCGCCGGCCCGACCTCGCCGACCAGACCGTCGTGGTGATCGGCGCCAGCGCGGGTATCGGACTGGAAACCGCCCGCCAGGTACGCGCACGCGGCGGCCAGGTCGTCCTGGTCGGCCGCAACCCCGAACACCTGCAGCAGGCTGCGCTCGAGCTCCACCCTCTTGGCACTGCAGCGTTCGACGCCACCGACACCGACCGTCTCGAGCAGTTCTTCCAGGATCTGCCCGGCCCGGTCGACCATGTGATGGTCACAGCCGGCGGCCCCTTCTACATGCCCTTGGAAAACATGGACCTCGCTGCCGCCCGCCGCGCCTTCGACGAGCGCCTCGCCATGGCACTCGCGGTCGCCCTCTACAGCCGTGACAAGGTCCGAGCCGGAGGCACGCTGCTGTTCATCGGCAGCACCGGAGGTCGGCGCCCCGGTATCGGCATGGCCGTCATGTCCGCTGTCACGGCGGCTCTGCCCGCCCTCACCGCGAACCTGGCGCTCGAACTGGCGCCGATCCGGGTCAATCTCATCGCTGCCGGATTCGTCGACACGCCCCTGTCGGCCTCGCTCCTGGGTGATCAGCTCGATGCCCGGCGCGAGGAGCTGCGCGCCACGCTTCCCGTCCGACGGGTCGTCGTCCCGGCCGACGTGGCCGCTCTGGCCGTACACATCATGTGCAACGACGCGCTCACCGGCGGAACGTACGACGTCGACGGCGGCCAGCAGCTCATCTCCCACTGACCACCAGGGAGGAGCGTCTCCGGGGACGGCAAGGAGATCAGATCAGCGCCGGGCGGCCGACGAGTTGTGGATACAGCGCCTCCGGGCCCCTGGGCAGCACTGTCTGGA
Source organism: Streptomyces sp. NPDC051664 (assembly GCF_044453545.1). Classification (NCBI taxonomy): domain Bacteria; kingdom Bacillati; phylum Actinomycetota; class Actinomycetes; order Kitasatosporales; family Streptomycetaceae; genus Streptomyces; species Streptomyces sp. NPDC051664. Next base: position 39,150 of record NZ_JBITCU010000013.1, read on the forward strand.
CCTGCTTGCTGACGTCGTCCGCGAGCACCTCGTACAGTCCGGCCTCGACACCGTCGAGGGTCGCGCGGGCCACCATGACGGGATCGGCCTTCGGACCGGTCAGATGCGCGACCATGTCCGTCGCCATGTAGCTGACGTGCAGGGCGGTGACCTGCGTGCCCTGCTCCGCAAGAGCCACCCGCAAGGCGTTGGTCACCGACCATTCGGCGGCCTTGGCCGCGGCATATCCGGCGCTGGCCGGGATCGAAATCCAGGACAGCACGGAGAGAACATTGACCAGCGCGCCGCCGCCGTTGCCTCCGAGAACGGGGGCGAAGGCCCTGCTCATGGCGAGGGTGCCGACAACGTGCGTCTCGAATTCTTTCCGGAACGCGTCCAGGTCGGACTCGAGCACGTCCGCCCGGGTCGTCGAACCGGCGTTGTTGATGAGGAGCGTCACGTCCTGGGCCTGGGCGGCTGCCGCGCGCACGGATTCGTGGTCGGTGATGTCGACTGCGACCGGGATCGCCCCGGGCACGGTGACCTTTCCGGGGTCGCGGGCTCCCGCGTAGACCTTGGCCGCTCCGGCATCGAAGAGCGCCCGCACGAATTGCTCACCGAGTCCGCGGTTCGCTCCGGTGACGAAAGCGACAGAGCCTTGAACCTTCATGGGAGAACCTCCCCGGCGATGGGTTGCAGGGCCGAAGACCGGCCGTCGCGACGTGCGCGACGGCGCAGCGCGACCCGCTCCGAACGTATATCGCCCGGGTGTCCGTCACCACCCGAACCGCGGGCGGCCCGGTGGTCCGGGAGGCGCTCCCCAGGATGATCGTCAATGGCCGCAGATGCCGATCGAATACTCGGAGGGGCCGGCCGGGCGCCGGCTGAGGTGGGTCGATTGAGCGGGCAGCCCTGGCCGCCGCTGCCGCTTACGCCGCCCACCTCATCCGGCCCCACCTGCCCACCGCGGCGGCCCTCACCGTGGACGTCACCGACGGCGGACTGCGCGCCGTCCTCGACAGCGACCGCAAGGCGGGAACCGGGGTGGGCGTGGTGTCGGCCCCGCCGACGCAAGGTGTCCCGCTCAGCGCACCGACGCGGCCGGTGGGCGCTCGCGCAGGGCGCCGTAGGCGAGGAAGTACGCCGGCAGGCGGTTCAGCCACCGTGAGGTCGTGATGAGCTGGCTCAGCCGCTGGGCTCGCTTCCGGCTGCCGAACGCCGGGCGGCCCGACAGGACCGGTTCGATGACATTCGCGTGGGCGAAACGCTGCAGGGCCTGTGTCGCGGCGGTGGTCGGCCGGCGGCGGCGCTGGATGCGGCGTACGGTCCGCAGGCCGACCGTGCCCGCGCGCAGCGGTTCGACGAGATACCGGGCGGCGGCCACCGCGTCCTCGACGGCGAGGTTGATGCCGACGCCGAAGACCGGTGACATCGCGTGTGCCGCGTCGCCGATGCACAGCAGCCCCGGGCGGTGCCAGCGCCGTAGGCGGTCGAGCCGTACGTCGAGCAGCTTCACGTCGTCCCACGACCCGAGCGCGTGCACCCGGTCCGCGAGCCAGGGGACGGCAGTCGTGAATTCGCCCATGAACCGGCCGAGACCGGCGGCGCGGCGCCGGGTGTCGGTTCCCTTGGGGATCAGTGCGGCGCACTGCCAGTAGTCCCCGCGGTCGATCATGGCGCTGAAGAACCGGTCGCCGACGCCTCCCACGAGCCCGTGCGGGTCGTCGTCCCGCCGCGGCAGCCGGAACCACCAGGCGTCCATCGGGCAGGTGAACTCCCGCAGTCCCAGTTCGGGCAACGCCCTGGCCAGTGAGGACCGGCCGTCGCAGGCCACGGTGAGGGTGGCCTGCAGCTCACCGGTACGGCCGTCGGATGTGCGGTACCGGACCCCCGTGACCCTGCCGCGAGCTCTCGGCTTCGCTCGACCGGCGGGGACCTCCGTGCGTTCCATGAGGAAGGCGGTCGCCTCGGTGTTCATCCGCACGGAGAAGGACGGCTCCCGCCCGGCCTCGTCCACGAGAAGGTTGAGCAGATCCCACTGGGGCACCATCGCGATGTAGTTGTACTTGCCCCGCAGCGCGCCGATGTTTCCGACGGTGACCAGTGAACGGTCCGGGCCGAGCGGCAGCTGGACTGTCGTCACCCGCCGCTGCGGCAGCCGGCCGAATCGCTCGGCCAGCCCCAGGTCCTCCAGCAGCGCCAGGGTGGACGGATGCACGGTGTCACCGCGGAAGTCGCGCAGGAAGTCGCCGTGCTTCTCCAGGACCGTGACCGCCACCCCCGCCCGGGCCAGCAACAGCCCGAGGACCATACCGGCGGGGCCACCGCCCACGACGCAGCACGTGGTCCGCTCCATCGCAACCGCTTCCTTCGGTGAAATCCCCGGGTCAGTCATATCGGAAGATATACCCTCAGTTCCGACAAGTCCGCACCAATGGGTCGCAACGCATCCCTGGAGGCATCATGAGCCAGCAGCCGGTCCTTCTGCCCTATGCCGACCCGTCCTTCGTCGCGGATCCCTTCCCGCTCTTCCGGCAGCTGCGCGAGGAGGGCCCGGTACGCCGTGCCGTGATCGCCGGCGGTCTGGAGGCGTGGCTGGTCACGCGGTACGACGACGGTCTCGCGGCCCTGGCGGACCCCCGGTTGAGCAGCGACGTCCGCGACGCCTCGGATCCCCGGCTGCTGCGGCAGCTGCCCGTGACGGAACGCGAGTCGATGATCAGCAACATGCTCCGCTCCGACCCGCCCGACCACACCCGCCTGCGCCGTCTGGTCTCCAGGGCGTTCACGGCGCGCCGGGTGGCCGAGCTGCGGCCCCGTATCCAGGAGATCAGCGACCGGCTGCTCGACGCGGTCGCGCCGGCCGGCCGGGCCGAACTCGTCGCGGACTTCGCGCTTCCGCTGCCGGTCACCGTGATCAGCGAACTGCTCGGCGTGCCGGTGGAGGACCGGTACGACTTCCAGCGGTGGACGGACGACATGCTCCTGAGAGGGGCGGAACTTCCGGACCCGGCACTCGTGGACGAGTCGTGGCAGCGGATGCACTCGTACCTGACCAAGCTCCTGGAAACCAAACGGGCCCGGCCCGGGGACGATCTGCTCAGCGCGCTGATCACCGCCACGGACGAGGAGCAGCAGCTGAACGAGGACGAGCTGATCGCCATGTCGTTCCTGCTGCTGGTGGCGGGATACATCACCACCGTCAACCTGATCGGCGGCGGCATCGCGGCGCTGCTCGCCAACCCCCGTCAGCTCGAGATGCTGCGGGACGATCCGGCGTTGCTGCCGGGCGCGGTCGAGGAGTTCCTGCGCTACGACGGGCCGGTCAACCCCGGCATCGCCCGGTTCGCGCGCGAGGACGTCGAGATCGCGGGCGTGAACATCCCGTGCGGTGCGACCGTGCTGATCGCCTCCGCCATCGCGGACCGCGACCCGGCACGGTTCTCCGATCCGGACCGGCTGGACATCACCCGGCGGGACACGGCCCACCTTGCGTTCGGCCACGGCATCCACTACTGCCTGGGGGCACCGCTGGCCAGACTGGAGGGTCAGATCGCCATCGGAACCGCCCTGCGCCGCCTCCCGGACCTCGCGCTGGCCGTGCCGCCGGGCGAACTGCGCTGGCGGCCGGGCGGGCTGCGCGGTCCCGAGCGTCTGCCTGTCACCTTCGCCTCCGGCGGCGCCGGCTGAGAGCGCCGGAATCCGGGAGCGTCCCGGCGCACAACCCCTCCGCCCCGTCTCTCGGCACCACCTCAGCAGCCGCATCGTGTGAGCGAGGGCGACCGGAGACGGCCGCCCGTTACCCCTGCGCGGCTGCGAGTTCGCGCACCGTGGACATGTCGCTGAACGGAATCAGCTGTTCGCCGACGATCTGGTACGGCTCACTGCCCTTCCCCGCAACCAGGACGATGTCATCCGGACCGGCGGCGGACAGGGCGAAGGCGATCGCCCGACGGCGGTCTGCGAACCTCTCGAACCGGGTGCCGGTGGCCGTGAGCCCCGGAGTGATCTGGTCCATGATCGCCTCGGGGTCCTCGTTCCGTGGGTTGTCCGAGGTGAGGACACACAGATCGGAGTGGGTCCCGGCGATCTCGCCCATCTGCGCGCGCTTGGTGGCGTCCCGGTCGCCCCCGCAGCCGAACACGGTGATGACCCGGCCCGGCGCGAAGTCCCGGATGGCGGAGAGCACCTTGTCCAGCGAGTCGGGAGAGTGGGCGTAGTCCACGATCACGGACGAACCGTGGGGGGTCTCGAAGCGTTCGAGCCGCCCGGGGACCGGGGGCATCCGGTCGAGTGCGGCAACCAGACCCGCCAGGTCGTGCCCCAGGAGGTGGCAGGCCGCCACGGCGGCCAGCGCATTGGCCACCGAGAACCGGCCGGGCACCGGGATCGCCGCGGGGTACTTGTTCCCCGCGTGGTGGAGGGTGAAGCGCGTACCGAAGGCGGTCATGCTCAGGTCCGTCGCCCGGTAGTCGGCCGCCGCGTCGATGCCGTACGTGGTGACCGATCCCGGCATGATCCGCCCGATCCCGGCCCCCACGGAGTCGTCGGCGTTGACCACTGCGAGCCGGCAAAGCCCCTGGAAGAGGCGGAGTTTGGCGTCGCGGTAGTTCTCCATGGTGCCGTGGTCGTCCAGGTGGTCCTGCGTGAGGTTGGTGAAGATCCCCACGTCGATGAATGCACGGTCCACCCGGTGGTTCAGCAGGCCCATCGAGGTGGCCTCCAGGACGACGGTGCCCACCTCGTGGTCGCGCATGTGTCCCAACAGGTACTGGAAGTCCGGCGATTCCGGTGTGGTCAACACCGAGCGCGGCATCGGGATCAGTTCGTCGCCGATGCGGCTGCCCGATGTCCCGATCACGCCCACCTTCGCGCCTTCGGCGATCCTCAGGACGGACTCGACCATGTAGGACACCGAGGTCTTCCCGTTGGTACCGGTCACGGCCACCATGTCCATGTCCTGACCGGGTTCGCCGTAGTAGCGCGAGGTGACGACCGCCGCTGCCACCCGGGTGTCCGGCACTCGGACGACGCATGCATCGCCTGCCGATGCCCGTACTGCCGCTGGGATATCGGGCGCTGCCCTGTCGACGAGCACCGCCACAGCGCCACGTGCCAGTGCCGAGCCGACGGCCTCGGGACCCCCTTCCCGATGGCCGGGCACGGCGATGAACAGCGAACCCGGTGAAACGCGATGGGCGTCGAAACAGGCTCCTGCGCTGATCCTCGTGTCCGGATCGCCGAGGAGGACCTCGTGATCGTGACCGGCCAGCAACTCCCTCAACTTCATACAGGGTCCTCTCGAAAATGCGACACGCCTCTTCGGCCGTCGCCGAAGGGGATGCCGACGGCACGCCGAGGAGCTGCGCGAGTGTGGGGTGCTGCGGAACGCACAGCGAAGGAGGTGGAGAAGGGGGTGGAGAAGCGCTCCATGGGCGGAGCGGAAGCGATGGGAGAAGGCGCGGATCAGACGATCGGCACTGAAACCGTGAAGACCGTGAGCGCCTGGCTAGCCGTGACCGTGCAGCGCACGGCAGAGCGCCTTGGGCGCGACTGGGCCCAGCACGTGAGGGGCCTGTCGCAGGCACTCCCTCACTGCATGTGTGTCGCCCATGGGTGGAGTGTACGTCCCACGGGGCAGCCCTGAATCCGCATTGCTCGCCTCGACCGGCCGGCCGGTTCGCGTCGGCGGCCGCCTCGCCGCAGTTCGGTGCGCAGCTCAGGCTGGTCGCGCGCGAGTTGTGCGTCTGACGAAGTGGTGGCGCCGCTCAGCAGGATGCCGCGGATGCGGGTCTTCCGCCGGGCACCCACTGCGGCCATGCCGGGCGGCATGGCGAGAATCCCGGGCGACGGACGCGGAGTCGGGAGAGGTCCTGCTCGGCGGGTTCACTCGTCCGACGTGGTCCGCCAGGTCTGCCAACTCGCCAGCTGTGCCGTGCATTTGAGTGACCCCGGACATGTACTGCATGACTGCCTTCACACATTCATCACCTTTTAGACACCTCATCATCACGGATTGTGTATGCTCCAGGCGCTCTATCCGCACCACAGGGGGGATTCCTCATGCGCATACGCCATGTCATATCCACTGTTGTCGCTGTCGCGACCGTCGCGGTCGTTGCCGCAGCTCCGGCACAGGCGGCCGAGTACTCGTCGGCGCTGAAGGTCAAGGGTGTCCAGTACGACGCGCCCGGCACGGACTCCAACAAGTGCTCCACCGGGAACAGCAAGGACGAGTACCTGACGATCAAGAACTACTCGTCGACGGCGACCATCAATCTCAAGGGCTACGTCGTCAAGGACGCCACCGGCAATCGCTTCATCTTCTCGGCCAGCCACTACCTCCAGCCCGGCGACTACGTGAAGCTGCGGGGCGGCCACGGCACCGACTCCGACGCCAAGAACGTCGTCTACCGCCAGAACTGCAACTTCATCTGGAACAACGACAAGGACACCATCTACCTGTACAAGCCGTCAGGAAGCCGGGCGGACGTCCACTCCTACACCAGGACCGGCAACGACCGCGACCGTAACGGCTACATCACCTACCACGGCTGACGCACTCCTGCTGACCTCCGATGGGAACGGCGGCAGAGGGCGAGTGCTCTGCCGCCGGTTCGCCGGCGGGCGTCCCGCTGTCATCCGGTGCTTCGGTCAGCGGCCGGCGGCGCTCTTCTCGCGACAGGCGTCCGAAGCGGCGTCGGCGACCCTGCGGAACACGCCTGCGCCGATCCTCGCGGCCCCCCAGCCGAAGGCCGGGCCGTTCCATGGCTCGCCCACACATCGTCCACCGCGGATCGGGCAGTGTGCTCAGGGGCGGCGCTGCCGCACTGCCCGGCCCGGCCACCGCGTTTACGGTGGTGAGATGGCAGTGATCAACGGTTGGAGGCGGGAGGCGCGAGCCCGGCCCGGCGCGGTGGACGCGCTGGTGTCGGCCGTGCTGTTCGGGCTGTCGGTTGTGGCTTCTGCTGTGGTGCCGGACGAGCACCGGATCTCGTTCCGGTGGCCGGGCGTGGTGCTGGCGGCGGTCGGCTGCGCGGCATTGATGTGGCGACGTCGCCACCCGTTCGGCGTACTGGCTGTCGCGGTCGGCTGCGGGGTGGCTTTTCAGGTGCTCGGGTTCCGGGAGAGCCCGCTGGTGTCCAGCCCGGTCGTGGTGTCCCTCTACACGGTTGCCGTGCGGACCGACCGGCGCACCACCTGGACCACGGCGGCGGCCACGGCTGCCGTCCTGGTGGGCACGGCCCTGCTGTTCACCCCGGGATCATGGCTGGAGCCGGAGAAGGCGGTGATGCTGGCATGGACGGCTCTGGCGGCCGCCATCGGCGACGCAGTGCGGTCACGCCACGCCTATGTGGCGGCCGTGGAGGAACGGGCGGAGCACGCGGAGCGGACCCGTGAGCAGGAGGCGCAGCAGCGGGTGGCGGCCGAGCGGGTCCGGATCGCGCGCGAACTGCACGACGTCGTCGCGCACCACATCGCCCTGATCAACGCGCAGGCCGGTGTCGCCGTCCATCTCGCGGAGCGGCAGCCGGAGCAGACACTCGCCGCCCTGGAGACCATCCGGGACACCAGCCGGTCGGCACTGGATGAACTGCGTGCGACCGTAGGCCTGTTGCGTCAGACCGGTGATCCGGCGGCGCCACGCGATCCGATGCCGGGCCTGACCCAGCTGCCGGACCTGCTCGCGTCGTTCGAAGGTGCCGGACTGGCTGTCAGGCACAGCCAGCGCGGTATCAGCGAACCGCTGGCGCCGGCGGTGGACCTGGCCGCGTACCGCATCGTGCAGGAGGCCCTGACCAATGTGCACAAGCACGCCGGCGCGGACCACGCCCGATTGTTCCTGCATTACCGCCCCGAATGGCTGACGATCACTGTCGAGGACGACGGATGCGTCGGCCCGCACCACCACCGACCCCGCCAGGGGACCGGCCACGGGCTGATCGGGATGCGCGAGCGTGCCGCCATCGTCGGGGGCACGCTGTACGCGGGAGCCCGCCCGCAGGGCGGCTTCGCTGTGACTGCCGATCTGCCCCTGCGAGCCGGCACGGCGGCGGGCGGTCCGGCAGCGGACGGACTGCCGAGGAGAGATGGGTATGACGACCCGCGTACTGCTAGCCGATGACCAGGCCCTGCTACGGGGCACCTTCAGGATGCTGTTCGATTCTGCGGACGACATGGAGACCGTGGGCGAGGCGTCCAACGGATGCGAGGCGGTGGAGCTGGCGCATGCGCAGCACCCCGATGTGCTCCTGATGGACATCCGCATGCCCGAGATGGACGGCCTCGCCGCGACGCGGCTGATCAGCGAGTCGGAGGACCTCGCGGGGGTCAAGGTCCTCATCCTGACCACCTTCGAGGACGACGAGTACGTCGCCGAGGCGCTGCGTGCGGGTGCGAGTGGCTTTCTCGGCAAGGGCGCGCGGCCCGAGGAGCTTCTCGACGCCGTGCGTACGGTCGCCGGCGGGGAGGCCCTGCTGTGCCCGTCGGCCGCCCGAGCGCTGATCACACGGTTTCTGACGCAGCCGGAAGCGTGCCCGGCAGTCATGCACGAGCGGCTGGCGGGCCTGACGCCACGGGAACGCGATGTCCTGGCACTTGTCGCACTGGGGTTGTCGAACGACGAGATCGCCGATCGCCTGTTCATCAGCCCGCTGACCGCCAAGACCCACGTCAACCGGGCCATGACCAAGCTGGACGCTCGTGACCGGGCCCAGCTCGTGGTCATCGCCTACCAGTGCGGCCTGGTGAGCCCGGCGATGGAGCCGAGCGGTCCGTCGACACCCGTGTAGTCGCCGGCGCGGGTACGTGCGGCGTTCTGTCCCAGCCGTAGGCCGATGTGCCCAGTACCGCGGACGTGGTAGCCGGGAATCGCTGCACGGGGACGATGTGCGAGGGGCCGGTCACGGGCGAGAGTGAGGTGGTGAACGGAGGTTTCGCAATGATCGAAGCCCACTGCCTTACCAAGAGGTACGGCAGCAAGACTGCCGTCGAGGATTTGTCCTTCACGGTCCGCCCCGGCATCGTGACGGGGTTCCTCGGTCCCAACGGGGCCGGCAAATCCACCACCATGCGGCTGATCCTCGGCCTGGACGCCCCCACCGCCGGGCATGTCACCGTCAACGGCCGCCCTTACGCACACCACGAAGCGCCCCTGCACGAGGTCGGGGCGATGCTGGAGGCCCGCGCCACCCACACCGGCCGCACCGCCTACCACCACCTGCTGGCCCTGGCCGCCACTACTGGCATCCCCCGCCGGCGCGTGAACGAGGTCATCGACCTCGTCGGCCTGCGCGAGGTCGCCGGGAAAAGGGCCGGCGGCTTCTCCCTGGGCATGGGCCAGCGCCTCGGCATCGCCAGCGCGCTTCTCGGCGACCCCGCCACCGTCATCCTCGACGAGCCGGTCAACGGCCTCGATCCGGAGGGCATCCGGTGGATCCGGAATCTTCTCAAGAGCCTGGCGGGGGAGGGGCGAACGGTGTTCGTCTCATCGCATCTGATGAGTGAGATGGCACTCACCGCCGAACATCTTGTCGTCATCGGCCGCGGCCGGCTCATCGCCGACACCTCGGTCGAGGGATTCACCCGTAGCGCGGCCCGCACCGTGGTGCGCGTGCGCTGCCCGGACATCGACCGCTTGAAAGATCTGCTGGCGGGTCCGGACGTCACCCTCACCACCTGCGCGCCGTACACCTTGGATGTAGTGGGCCTGACGAGTGACCAGATCGGCTGTACGGCCGCCGACCACGGGCTCACCCTGCTCGAACTCTCTCCCCAGCGGATCTCCCTGGAGGAGGCATTCATGGAACTGACCCGGGACGCGGTCGAGTACCGCTCCACCACCGCCGGTGAAACGGTCGCAGCAAGGAGCGCGTCATGACCACGATCCTCACGCGCCCGCTCGGCTCGACCGTGCGCCCTGGCAAGGTGACCCTGCTCCGGGTGCTCAGGTCCGAATGGATCAAGTTGCGCACCGTGCGCTCCACGTCGATCACCTTGCTGACCGCCGTGGCCGCGATGGTCGGGTTGGGCTTGCTGGTCACTCACCTTCGGGCAGGCGACCTCAACGCGCGGGACCTGGCGCACTTCAACGGGGCCGAGGTCAGCCTGAGCATGTACCGGCCCGCACAGTTGGCCGTCGGTGTCCTCGGCGTCCTGATGTTCACGGGCGAGTACTCCACCGGAATGATCCGAGCCACCCTCACGGCCGTCCCCAGGCGGCTGCCCATGCTGGCGGCCAAGGCAGCCGTCTTCACCGGCGTCGTTCTCGTCCTGATGACCGCGGCCTCTTTCGCCGCCTTCTTCGGCGGCCAGGCGGTCCTGTCCTCCGCTCACCCTCACCTGTCCATGGATCTCTCCGACCCCGGGGTCACCCGTGTGGTCTTCGGTACCGCCCTCTACCTCACCGTCGTCGGACTGCTCGGCGTCGCCCTGGGCGCCATCATCCGCAGCTCTGCGGGTGCCATTGCCACGCTGGTGGGCATCCTGCTCGTCCTGCCCGGACTGGGAGCCCTGCTTCCGGCCGACTGGGCTCAGCACATCGACCCGTACCTGCCCAGCAACGCCGGACAAGCCGTGCTCTCGGTCGTCCCCGATCCCGCGATGGCCCCCTGGACAGGTCTGTCACTGTTCGCGGGCTACGCAGCAGCCCTCCTGGGCATCGCCGCCTGGCTCCTCAAGCGACGCGACGCCTGACCGAACAGCGCCACCGGCCCGGACAAGGGCCGTTGCGGGACCAGCGACCTGATCGACCCGCTGCGGACGGAGCCCGCCCACCGTAATCCCCGGTCCATGGCTGAACCTTCCGGATCACCATCGCTGTTCCTCGCCAGGGCACGAGCCGGTAGCCGAACCCCATCGGGCTCGTGCGCACATCGAAGGCGCCCCCAAGGACAGCACCGCAGAACAGGCACCGCCGTGGACGTCACCGAGCGATACCAGGATGACGCCCGCGCCTGAACCCCCGTGGCCGCGCCGACCGCGCGGACCCTCCCAGCACGGAGAGGAACCATCATGTTCACCTCGCCCCAGGAATGCCGCACCATCCGTGAGCTGCTCGCCGGATACGCACTCAACGCCCTCGCGCCCGAGGAAGCCGCTCGGGTCTGCGCCCACCTGACCACCTGCCCCGCCTGCCGGGACGAACACGACTGCCTCGCAGCGGTGTCCGCACACCTGCCCCTGCTCCGCGATGCTCTGGCCCGCGACATCGGGCGCCGGCAGCAGAGGTACGTGCCCGCCCCCGCCGAGAGCTGCCACACCTCACGTCAGCAGCTCCGTCGGCGCCGTCCGGCCCGCGCGATACTGGGCACACCGCTCACGGTCACCCAGTTGCTGAGCAGGATGCGGGCGTCAGGCGAGCCGGGCGAGCGAGCAGCCAGAAATGCCCCGGGCCCCCGGGCAACAGCAGACGGGGCGGCCACGCCTCAGTCTCTCCGCCCGGTGGTCACACCGTGGCCGGCCGCCGGCTGAGGCAGGGGCGCTCGATGCCCACGTCCGGGTCGCGGGGAACAGCGAAGGCGGTGAGTGCCGCGGTGCCGGGCCCGAGCCGGGCCCACGCACCCGGCAAGCACGCGCACGGCGACGAGCGAGGCCGGGGACGTTCCGTGGGCCCGCACGAGTGCCTGGTCATGGCCGGCGCCGGCCGGGGAAGTGTCCCGGACGACCGGCCCGTACACATCTCCCGCACCGCTCCTCGCTGTCTCGACGGGTACGACGGACTGCCGTTCGGCCGTCTCCCGGTGGCGCCACCGCACAGCCGGCTGCTTGCTGGTCCCAGGGCCCCCTGTGAGAGGAAGCGAGCGCTCATGGCGACACGGAGGACCAAGGGGCACGCGCTGCAGACTCCGCGGGCGGCGGGACTGGCCGGGGTCGTCTTCGCGGTGCTGCTCGCGGCCGCCATCATCCTGATCCGGCTGGCGATCCCCGAAGGGGCCGACGCGGTCACAGCCCGGGGGTTCGACGACTCCTCGCGCCGGAACGCCGTGAAGACGGCGCTCGCGCTCGTCCCCTTCGCGGGCATTTTCTTTCTGTGGTTCGTGGGCGTGCTGCGCGCGCACGTCGGGGACGCGGAGGACAAGTTCATCGCCACCGTCTTCCTGGGCAGCGGTCTGATCTTCGTGGCTTCGATGTTCGCGGCGGCCGCGGCCGCAGGGGGCGTGCTGTCCGTCGGGGCTCCGTCCGGGAACGACCCGGGGCTGCCGTCCTGGGACTTCGGCCGCCACTTCGCGTACACGCTGCTGACGGACTACGCGATGCGGATGGCCGCGGTGTTCACGCTCACGACGTCGACCTTGGGGTACCGCCTCGGGATCTTCTCCCGGTGGCTCACCCTGCTGGGTCTCCTCGTCGCCCTGACGCTGCTTTTCGTGGCGGCCGCCGTCGCCTGGTCCGAGCTCGTCTTCCCGTTCTGGTCACTGATCGTCAGTATCTACATTCTCGTGGTCAGCCGCGTCCCCGGGCCCGATGGGGCGAAGGCGGCCTGACCGCCGCTGCGGCCCCGCAGTTCCGGGCACTCTCACTCCTTCGGCTCTCCTGGGCGAGCACCGAACCCACCGGTCCTTCGATGCTGGCGTGGGGGAGAAGACCCGCCGTCCCGCCGCCGAGAAACAGCGGACGGCGCCGGACCAGGCTGCCGGAAGGGGCGGAGCGTCGATGAGGATTGTCGTCGATCTCAACAAGTGTCAGGGATACGCGCAATGCGCGTTCCTCGCGCCCGATGTCTTCGCGATGCACGGCGAAGAGGCGCTCACGTACAACCCACGGGCAGACGAGGAGCAGCGCGAGAACGTGGCGCGCGCCGTCGCGGCATGCCCCGTCCAGGCCATTCTGGCCGACGCACTGGACACACCGGGAGAGATGACGGCCGCGCCGGGCGAGGAGGAGTCCCATGGCCGCTGACGCATTCCTGGCGTGGCTCAGGCGCGAGGGCCGGATCGTGATCGTGGGCGCCTCGCTGGCCGGCCTGCGGGCGGCCGAGACGCTCCGCGACGAGGGCTTCGAGGGGTCGCTCACGATGATCGGTGACGAGCCGTACGAGCCGTACGACCGGCCGCCGCTCTCCAAGTCCGTGCTGCTGGGCAAGGCGTCGCCGGCCCATACCGAGCTGCCCCGGCGCCGATCGGTGGAAGCGAAGTGGCGGCTCGGTGTCGCGGCGACCGGGCTGGACATGGCGGCGAAGCGGGTGCTGCTGGCCGACGGCGACGAGGTGGAGTACGACCGGCTGCTCATCGCGACCGGTGTACGGGCCAGGCCGTGGCCGCGCCAGGCGGAGGCCGAGCTGGACGGCGTCTTCGTCCTGCGGACTCGCGACGACGCGGCCGGGCTGCAGCGCCGGCTGATGGCCTCGCCCCGCAGGGTGTTCGTGATCGGCGCCGGTTTCACCGGCTCGGAGATCGCGTCCGCCTGCCGCGCGCGTGATCTCCCGGTCACGGTGGCGGAGCGCGCCGACGCGCCCCTGGTGGGTGCGCTGGGAGGGGTGGTCGGCGCGGTCGCCGCGGAGCTGCACCGCGAGAACGGGGTGGACCTGCGCACCGGCGTCATGGTCACCGGCCTCGAGGGCGACTCGGTGGGTCGGGTGCGCGCCGCTCATCTGTCCGACGGCAGCACCGTCGGGACGGACGTGGTCGTCGTCTCGCTCGGCGCGACCCGCAACACCGAATGGCTGGCCGGATCCGGACTCGGCGCGGGACCCCGCGGGATCGCCTGCGACGCGGGGTGCCGGGCCTTCGACTACCGGGGCATCGTGACCGACGACATCTTCGTCGCCGGTGATGTGGCGCGATCCCCACATCCGCTCTTCGGCTATCAGTTCCTCTCCCTCGAACACTGGGGCAACGCCGTCACACAGGCCGAGGTGGCGGCGCACAACATGATCAGCTCCAGCACGGACCGCCGCCCGCACATGTGGGTACCGGCCTTCTGGTCGTCCCAGTTCGGGGTGAACATCAAGTCGGTCGGCGTCCCGTCCATGGGCGAGGAGATCCTCATTGCGCAGGGGGCGCTCGCCGAGCGCCGTTTCACCGGTGCGTACGGCTATCAGGGCCGCGTCATCGGTGCGGTCACCTTCGACAATTCACGGTGGCTGCAGTTCTACCAGGGGCTGATCGAGACGGCCGCACCGTTCCCCCCGGCGTTCCTGACCGTGGACCGCCGGCCCGAGGGCAGGCAGCCCGTCCCGGCCGACTTCCCGGACCCCTCGCTGCCCACCCACGGGCCGACCGTCACCCTCAGCGGCTACTCGCCGGCCGACCGACGGCTGGTCTTCAAGCCGGCCCGCTCCTGACCACCGGCGGGGCCCGACATCCCGCTGCCCGACGCCGAAACGGCCCCTTCTGCTCCCACGCCCCAAGGACCCGCCATGACGCAAGCCCCGCTCCTGCGCCAGATCACCGATTACGCCAACCGTGCCGACCCGTATCCGCTGTACGCGGAACTCCGCAGGTCCCCGGTGTTCCAGGAAGAGGACGGCGGCCCGTTCGTCGTCAGCACGTACTGGGACATCCAGAGTCTGCTCCACGACCCGCGGATCAGCTCCGACGCCTCCAACCTCACCACCCACGGCGGCGACGAGGTGACCGGGCAGGAGGAGGAGACGGCTCTGCCGCCCAGCTTCCTGCGGCTCGACCCTCCGGAGCACGACCGGCTGCGTCGGATGGCCAACCGTCCGTTCGGCCCGCCGCACAGCCCCAGACGTGTCCACGACATGCGCGGCGAGCTCGCCGGGATCGTCTCGGACCTGGTCGCCGGCTTCGGGGACACGGACCGGATCGATGTGGTCGACCAGTTCTCGTATCCCTTTCCCGTGACCGTGATCTGCCGGTTGCTCGGGGTGCCGCGGGAGGACGAGGCGCGCTTCCACTCGTGGGCCGACACCATCGCCGCCGGCCTGGACCCGGTTCCCGGCGACGACCTCACCGAGCGGAACCGCGTCACGCACGAGGCCAGGATGCAACTGGGCATGTATCTGGCCGGGCTGGTCGAGGAGCGCCGCAAGGCACCCGGTGACGACATGCTGTCCGAGCTGGTGACCAGCCATGGACCGGACGGTCCGATGACGACGATGGAGGTGCTCAGCACCGCTGTCCTGCTGCTGATCGCCGGCCATGAGACGACGGTCAACCTGATCACCAACGGGATGCTCACCCTGCTGCGCCACCCGGAGGCACTGCAGCGGCTGCGGGACGACCCGCGCCTCGCCGTCAACATTGTCGAGGAACTGCTGCGTTACGAGCCGCCGGTGCAGTTCGTGCCGCATCGCACGTGCATCGCGGACATCGAGGTCCGCGGGGTCACCATTCCGAAGGGTTCGTCGATCTGGCTCGTCCTGGCCGCCGGAAACCGGGACCCGGAGCGCTTCGAGGACCCCGAGCGGTTCGACCCGGACCGCAAGGACATCCAGCACCTCGGCTTCGGCAGCGGCATCCACAGTTGCTTCGGCGCACCGCTCGCGCGGCTGGAGGCGCAGTTCGCCCTGACCGAGCTGGCCCGCAGGCTCGACAACCCTCGCCTGGTGGAGGACCCGCCCCCTTACCGGCAGAACGCGGTCCTGCGTGGCCCCCGCCATCTGAACATCACGTTCGAC
Source organism: Streptomyces sp. NPDC051664 (assembly GCF_044453545.1). NCBI lineage: Bacteria > Bacillati > Actinomycetota > Actinomycetes > Kitasatosporales > Streptomycetaceae > Streptomyces > Streptomyces sp. NPDC051664. Next base: position 54,712 of record NZ_JBITCU010000013.1, read on the forward strand.
GGCCTGCGCCCCCAGTAGGGCCGAATCGACGTGTCGTCGGCTGTGCACGGTGGTCCTGAGATTGAACAGTCCGCGCCTGCGTACACGCCTTTTTGACGATCCGTCATGAGACGGTACGGAGATGACGTCATCACCGGTACTCGACGGCAGGGCGGCTCTGGTCACCGGCGCCTCCCGGGGGATCGGCCTCGCCGCGGCGCAGGCCCTGGGCGAGGCGGGAGCGATGGTCTGCATCACCGCTCGCGATCCCGCGGGAGTGGACGCGGCCGTGGACCGGCTCGCCGCCACCGGCGTCAGGGCGGTGGGCTGCGCCGGCTCGGTCGCGGATCCCGCACACCTGGCGGCGTGCACGGATCTTGCGGTGCGGGAGTTCGGCCGGCTCGACATCCTCGTCAACAACGCCGGGACCAATGCCCCGTTCGGCCCGCTGATGGAGGCCGAGCCCGAGGTCTGGCGCGACGCCTTTGCCGTGAACGTGGAGGCGCCGCTGCGCCTGATCCAGCTCGCCTGGCGGGCATGGATGCGCGAGCACGGCGGCGCAGTCGTCAACATCTGCACCGAGGGCACATACGGCGTGGGGCCGCACGTCGGCGCGTACGGCACGAGCAAGGCGGCCCTGCTGCACCTGACCCGCCAGCTCGCCGGTGAGCTGGCGCCGGGCGTGCGGGTGAACGCTGTCTCGCCGGGGCTGGTGCGCACCGAGATGGCGCGATTCGTGTGGGAACGGGCCGAGGAGAGGATCGCCCAGAGTCTGCCGCTGGCCCGGATCGGCGAGCCGGAGGACGTGGCACGCGCAGTGCTGTGGCTGGTCTCCGACGAGGCGGACTGGGTCACCGGCACGGACCTGCTCGTCGACGGCGGCACGAGGGTACGAGCGGCCGGCCGGGCCGGCTCCGGCGTGCCCACGGATGCCGTACACGACGTTCTGGCGCGAACGGACCCGCGGAGCAGCACGTAGCCGCCGACACCAGCCCGGGTGCGGAGCGGTGAAGCGCCGGTCCACGCTGCGCGGCGAGGTGGCGGAGTCCGGCCGCAGGTGCGCGGACCCACAACCGACCTGCCGACCGACATGCCGGTGGGGCACCCGAAGTCCGGGTATCCCACCGGCTGTTGGATCTCCGGTCAGCCGGTGAAGCCGGCGGTGATGGAGGTGAACTGCCAGTCGCTCTGGGCGATGCCCGAGCAGGTCTCCTGCAGGCCGCCGCCCGGGCAGCCGTGGTCGCGGTTGACGGACCAGAAGGCGAGGCGCGCTATATGGTGCGAGTTGGCCCAGTTGCGGATGTCGGTCCAGTTCTGGACGGTGGTGGTCTCCTGGTTGTCGCTGACACCGTTCATGCCGGAGATGCCGATGTGGGCGTAAGCGGTGGCGTCGTCCCAGCCGAAGGTGGACTTCAGCTTGGCCTTGAGGCCCTCGGTCGCGCTGACAGTGCCGGCGTACATGTCGGTTGATGCGTTGCCGAAGTCGAAGGGCATGATGGTGAAGACGTCGATGTCCGCGCCCAGCACCTTGGACTGATCGATGAGACGGTTGCCGTAGCTGTTCGGTCCGGTGGTCGTGGTGCCGAAGGTGACGATGGTCTTCAGGCCGGGGTTGTTCTGCTTGACGATCTTCAGAGCGCCGAGAATGCGGTCCTGCACAACGGCGTTCTCGAACTCGTCGGTGTTCTCGATGTCGATGTCGATCGCCTTCAGCCCGTACGCGTCGATCACCTGCTGGTAGGCGCCGGCCAGCGCCGCCGGGGTGGAGCAGCTCGGGCCGAGCTTGTTGCCCTGCCAGCCGCCGAAGGACGGGACGATGTCACCGCCGGCCGCCCGGATGGCGGCGATGGCCGACTGGTCGACACCGCCGGTCAGCGCGCGCTGGCCGTCCCAGGCCGGATTGCAGCCACCGGAGGACAGGATGAAGGCCATGGTGAACCACTTGACGCCGGTGGCGTTCATCACCGTACCCGGAGCCGGCGGGTTGCCCCAGCCGAGGTAGAGGTAGGGGGCGGCCTGCTTGAAGCCCGTCCCGCCGCTGCCTCCGGAACTGGTGGTGACGCTCACCGCGTTGGACGCGGCCGAGACGTTGCCGGCCGCGTCGCGCGACTTGACGGTGAACGAGTACGTCGTGCTCGCGGCCAGACCGCTCACGGTTGCGCTGGTTCCGGTGGCTGTGCTGACCTTGGTGCTGCCCTGGTAGATGTCGTACCCGGTGACACCGACGTTGTCGGTGGAGGCGGCCCAGGAAAGGGTGGCACTGGAGGAGGTCTTGCCGGTGGACTGTAGGCCGCTGGGAGCGGTGGGGGCCTGGGTGTCGGTGCTGCCTCCCGGTCCGTCCAGGCTGATGTCGTCGGCGTAGTAAGTGCCCTGTCCGTACCAGCCGTTGAGGTAGATCTCGGCGCTGGTCTGCGACGCACCGGTGGTGAAGGAGAGCGAGAGCTGGGCGTAGCCGGACGTCGACGTGGTCCAGGTGGAGCTGCCGCCTGTGACACCGAGGTAGACGTAGCTGCCCCGTACCCAACCGGACAGTGTGTAGGTGGTGTTGGGCTGGACGGCGACGGTCTGGGTGCACTTGGCGTTGTCGCTGTCGCCGGCGGCCCCGGCCAGCGCCTTGCTGCCGCTGTGCACCGGACTGGAGACCACGGAGCCGAGGCCGCCGCTGCAGGACCAGCCCGACAGCGTTGCGGATTCGAAGCCGGAGTTGTTGACCAGGTTCGCCGCGGATGCCGTGCCGGGAACGGTCAGGGTTGCTGCTGTACCGAGCAGGACTGCACCTGCCAGAGCGAGCAGGCGTGATCGAGTGCGCACGAGACCTCCGTTGTGAGAACGAGGGAGAAACGCGAACCGCGACAGCGTCGACACCGACGCCGGTGACACAAGCGAAACTGCTTCTGCGGCCCGCTGGAGACGGGCCGCAGAAGTGCATGTCTGGCTGGCTCGACAGCTTCCCGAAGTGGCAAATCGCTTGTCAATAGGTTGATTAGGAAACTTTCCTGTTCGTCGCTCCGGCCTGATCCGTGCGGCACCGTCGCGCTGGACCGGCCCCGGGATCGACGTCAAGTCGGCTGCCAGGACGATCCGTTGGGCGATCTCGGCGTAGCCTTGTCGCCACCCTTGCGTACGGCATCGGCCGACGTGGCCCCACCGGCCAGGAAGTGCGCGTCGTGAAGACAGGTCACGAAGAGCGTCAGCCGCGCGGCTGTTCGCCTTTGTCGCCCGCCTGCTGCCGGTGGGACTCCCGGCCGTCCGCGATGCGGGCCTCGGCCCGCTCCCAGGCTCTGCGATCACCCATGGGCGCATGGCGCCGCAGGTCCTGTGTCTCGCACAGCAGTTGGCGCAGGTCGGACAGGCCACCTGCCACCGCACCCGCCGTACGGGCCTGCACCAGAACGTTGCCGAGCGCCGCGGCCTCGGCCGGGCCCGCCACCACGGGCAGCCCGCACGCGTCCGCCGTCAGCCGGCACAGCAGCTCGTTGTGGGCGCCGCCGCCGACGATGTGCACGGCCTCGACCGTACGGCCGGAAAGCCGCTGGGCGTCCATGAGTGCGCGGCGGTGGGCGAGGGCAAGGGAGTCCAGCACGCAGCGGGTTGTCTCGGCCGCGTCGCGCGGCACGGGTTGGCCGGTGCGGCGGCAGGCCTCGGAGATCCGCTCCGGCATCCGGCCCGGCGCGATGAACTCCGGATCGCCCGCGTCCACGACCGAGCGAAGGGGAGCGGACTCGGCGGCGCGGCACAGCAGTTCGTCCAGCTCGTACGTCCGGCCCTGCGACGCCCAGGCGCGCAGGCATTCCTGGAGCAGCCACAGGCCCATGATGTTGCGCAGGTAGCGGACGGTGCCGTCCACGCCCAGCTCGTTCGTGAAGTTGGCGCGGCGGCTGTCCTCGGTGAGGACGGGCGCATCCAGTTCGAGCCCGGCCAGCGACCACGTGCCGGTTGCGATGTATGCGAAGCGGTCACCGCGCGCGGGCACGCCCACCACGGCGGACGCGGTGTCGTGCGACCCGACGGCGGTCACGGGAACGGGCCCCCCGAGCCCCGTCTCGGCCAGCACCTCGGGCAGCAACTGCCCTGCCCGGTCGCCGGGCCGGCGCAGGGGTGCGAAGAGCGAGAGGTCGATCCCGAGGGTGTCGGCGACGGGCCGGGCCCAGTCGCGGGTGCGCGGGTCGACCAGCTGGGTGGTGGAGGCGTTGGTCAGCTCGGTGCCGACCTCGCCTGTCAGCCAGTACGAGACGAGGTCCGGGATCATCAGCAGCCTGCGGGCCGCGGCCAGGGCGGGTGTGCCCTGGGCGGCGACCAGCTGATAGACGGTGTTGAAGGGGAGGTACTGCAGCCCGGTGGCCGCGTACAGAGCGGTGGGCGACACTGCCCCGGCGACCTTCGCGGTGGCGCTCCCTGTACGGCCGTCCCGGTAGTGCACGGGGTTGCCGATGAGCGCGCCGTCCGCGTCGAGAAGGCCGTAGTCCACGGCCCAGGAATCGATCCCCACGCTCGCCGGGGGCCCGCCTGCGAACCGGCCCGCGGCTTGCAGACCTTCGAGCACGCCGCGGTACAGGGCGAGGATGTCCCAGTGCAGGGTGGAGCCGACCCGTACGGGAGTGTTGGGGAAGCGGTGCACTTCCGTCAGGTCGAGCGTTCCGGTTCCCACCCGGCCCACCATCACGCGGCCGCTGGACGCGCCCAGGTCGACGGCGGCGAAGGGGCGGGGATCGGTCGGTGCCACGTCTTGTCAGTCCTTCGTGAAGGTTCGTACGACCGGGTTGCGATGCGGGCGCCACGCCGGCCCGCACCACGGCGGAACGACTCTCCGCGCGGCGGTGACCCGCCGGCCTGCGGCGGTGCGGGGCGGCAGGGCGGCAGTGCGCCCGCCCCGCACCGTGCCGCTCGCGCGAGCGCTACCGCAGGAACGCCGCCGCGACCCCCGCGTCGACCGGCACATGGAGCCCCGTCGTATGACTCAAGTCCCCGCCGGTCAGGGCGAACACCGCGTTGGCGACATGCACCGGGAGCACCTCCCTCTTCAGCAGGGTCCGCTGGGCGTAGAACTCGCCCAGCTTCTCCTCCTCCACGCCGTACACGGCCGCCCGCTTCGCCCCCCAGCCGCCGGCGAAGATGCCGGAACCGCGCACCACCCCATCAGGGTTGATGCCATTGACCCGGATGCCGTGCTCACCCAGCTCGGCCGCCAGCAGCCGGACCTGGTGAGCCTGGTCGGCCTTGGTGGCTCCGTACGCGATGTTGTTCGGGCCTGCGAACACGCCGTTCTTGGAGGCGATGTAGACGATGTCGCCGCCGATGCCCTGCGCGGTCATCACCCGCGCCGCCTCGCGGGAGACGAGGAAGGACCCGCGGGCCATGATGTCGTGCTGGAGGTCCCAGTCCTTCGCCGTGGTCTCCAGCAGCGGCTTGGAGATGGAGATCCCCGCGTTGTTGACCACCAGGTCGACGCCGCCGAAGGCGAGCGACGCGGCGGCGAAGGCGGCGGCGATCTGCTCCTCGGAGGTGACGTCCACGGTCACCGCGACCGCCTTGTCGGGGCCGCCCAGCTCATCGGCCACCGCAGTGGCGCTGTCCGCGTCGACGTCGGCGACCACCACGCACGCGCCCTCGGCGGCCAGCCGGTGCGCAATGGCCTTGCCGATGCCGGACCCGGCCCCCGTCACCAGCGCGACCCGGGTCGCCAGGGGCTTGGGCGGCGGCGTCCGGCGGAGCTTGGCCTCCTCCAGCTCCCAGTACTCGATGCGGAACTTCTCGGACTCCTCGATGGGCGCGTACGAGGAGACCGCCTCGGCCCCGCGCATCACGTTGATCGCGTTCACATAGAACTCGCCGGCCACGCGCGCGGTCTGCTTGTCCTTGCCGAAACTGAACATGCCGACGCCCGGGACGAGGATGATGGCCGGGTCCGCGCCGCGCATGGCGGGGGAGTCGGCGTCGGCGTGCCGCTCGTAGTACGCGCGGTAGTCCTCGCGATAGGCGGCGTGCAGCTCCTTCAGCCGTGCGACCGCCTCCTCCAGCGGCACGCCGGCCGGCAGGTCGAGGACCAGTGGACGGACCTTCGTCCGCAGGAAGTGGTCGGGGCAGGAGGTGCCGAGCGCGGCGAGCCGCGGGTGCTCGGCGCGCGCCAGGAAGTCCAGTACGACATCGGAGTCGGTGAAGTGGCCCACCTGGGGGCGGTCGGTGGAGGCCAGACCACGGATGACGGAGGCGAGCGCGGCGGCGCGGGCCCGGCGCTCGTCCTCGGCCGGTGCCCCGTACCCGTCGAGTACCTGCCCGAACGGTTCCGCCTTGCCACGCTCGGCGAGGAACGCCTCCGCTGCGCGGATGATGTGCAGGGAGTTGCGCTCGCACTCCTCGGAGGACGCGCCCCAGGCGGTGATGCCGTGTCCGCCGAGAACGCAGCCGATGGCCTCGGGGCGGGCAGCCTTGACGGCCGCGATGTCCAGGCCGAGCTGGAAGCCGGGGCGGCGCCACGGCACCCACACGACCTGGTTGCCGAAACACTCCTTGGTCAGCGCCTCGCCGTCGGCTGCGCAGGCGAGCGCGATGCCGGAGTCGGGGTGGAGATGGTCGACGTGGGCGGCCTCGACGAGGCCGTGCATCGCGGTGTCGATGGACGGCGCGGCGCCCCCCTTGCCATGCAGGCAGTAGTCGAAGGCCGCGACCATCTCGTCCTCGCGGTCCACGCCCGGGTACACCCCGGTCAGCGCGCGCAGCCGGTCCAGCCGCAGCGCGGCGAGCCCGTCGGCCTTGAGCGTACCCAGGTCGCCACCCGAACCCTTGACCCACATCAGCTCGATGTCGCCGCCGGTCACGGGATCGGTGGCGGTGCCCTTCGCGGAGGTGTTGCCGCCCGCGTAGTTGGTGTTACGGGCGTCCGCGCCCAGCCGGTGGGATCGAGCGAGCAGCTCCGCCACGCGCTCGTGAGGTGCGTCTGTCATCACTTGCTTCCTTCGAGTTTCGTCATGGCTTCCTGCCGACGGGGTGCGGCGGGTTCGCGTCGCCGGGCTGCGCCGCGCGGGACGCCCGCCGTCGCGGCGGGAGATCTGTCGTGGTTCCGCCGCGGCGGCGCCTGCTTCCCGACGCGACAACGGGTGACCGGTGTGCTGCGGCGCGGCGGTGCCGAACCGGCTCCGGGCGTCGTACTCCACACCCCACTCCACCGTGGTGGCCGCGCCCGCCGCGCCCCTCCGCATTCCCGCGGGAGGCCTTACGCCCCCCAGCCCGCCTGCGTGCCGCCGATTCGCTCGGCGACGGTCTTCTCCGCCCAGCCGGAACGGCGGTACGCCGCGATCGGGTCCGGGTCGAGGCCAAGCTCCTCGCGCACCTCGGCCAGCAGCGGCCGTACATCCGTGTTGTACGCGTCCATCAGGACGGCGTTCGCGGCCAGCACGTCCCCGGAGCGCTGCGCAGCGCCGAGCGCCTCGCCGTCCACGAGCAGCGCCTTCGCCGTCGCCTCCTGGACGTTCATCACGGAGCGGATGATGGCCGGGATCTTCGCCTCGATGTTGTGGCACTGGTCGAGCATGAAGGCCACGTCGGGTGTGAAGCCGCCGCCGCGGATCACCTCGTACATGATGCGGAACAGCTGGAAGGGATCGGCCGCGCCGACCATCAGGTCGTCGTCCGCGTAGAACCGGGAGTTGAAGTCGAACGCGCCGAGCCTCCCCTCGCGCAGCAGCAGAGCGACGATGAACTCGATGTTGGTGCCGGGCGCGTGGTGGCCGGTGTCCACCACGACCTGCGCCTTGGGGCCCAGCTTCAGGCAGTGCGCGTACGCGGTGCCCCAGTCGGGGACGTCGGTCGCGTAGAAGGCGGGCTCGAAGAACTTGTACTCCAGCAGCATCCGCTGGTTCTCGCCCAGTCGCTCGTGCACCGCGGCCAGGGCCTCGGCCAGCCGGTCCTGACGGTCCCGGATGTCGTCCTGGCCGGGGTAGTTGGTGCCGTCGGAGAACCACAGCTTGAGGTCGCGCGAGCCGGTCGCATCCATGATGTCGACGCACTCCAGCAGGTGCCCGAGGGCCTTGCGGCGGACGCCCGGGTCGGGGTTGGTGACCGAGCCCAGCTTGTAGTCGTCGTCCTGGAAGACGTTGGAGTTGATCGCGCCGAGCCGGAGTCCGAGCTCCTGCGCGTACGTGGCGAGGTCCGCGTAACCATCGGAGCCCTCGACCTTGTCCCACGGGATGTGCAGGGCGACGGTCGGGGCGACGCCGGTGTGCTGGTGGACGCGCGCCGCGTCGTCCAGCTTCTCCCGCGGGGTGCGCGGCACTCCGGGCTGCGCGAACACCTTGAAGCGCGTGCCGGAATTGCCGTACGCCCATGACGGCGTCTCGATGGCCTGGGTCTTGAGGGCCGCCTTCACGGCGGATACGGCAGTCATGGATCAGCGCTCCCGGGGGCCGAGCAGATGGATGAATCGTTTCATCGAAGGTGAAGTTATGACCACCCGGCGGGCATGTCAAGGGATTGAGTCGGTTCAGAGATTTCACGGGTTGACCCATTGACTACGCGGGTGTTGCGCGTCTAGCTTCCGTGAAACTTAGTTGAAACCTTTCACGGCGCCTTCGGGGCGTACTTCCACGGAGCATCCATGAACCAGCCCGACACGGGCCCGGCCCCCGTCCTGGCCCTGACGGACGTGTCCAAGTCCTTCGGTGCCGTACGGGCGCTGCAGGACGTCTCCCTGCAACTGCTGCCGGGCGAGGTCCACGCGCTCGCGGGGGAGAACGGCGCGGGCAAGTCCACGCTCATCAAGGCGCTGGCCGGGGTGCACCGGCCGGACTCCGGCCAGGTGCTGCTCGACGGGAAGCCGGTCGTCTTCAACGGCCCGGCCGACGCCCGCAACGCCGGCATCGCCGTCATCTATCAGGAGCCCACGCTCTTCCCCGACCTGTCGATCGCCGAGAACATCTTCATGGGCCGTCAGCCGCGCGCCTCGCTCGGCCGGATCGACCGCCGGGCCGTGCGCGAGGCGACCGCCGCCCTGATGACCCGGCTCGGCGTCGACCTCGACCCCGAACGGCTCGCCCGTGGACTGTCCATCGCCGACCAGCAGATCGTCGAGATCGCCAAGGCGCTCTCCTTCGACGCCCGCGTCCTGATCATGGACGAGCCCACCGCCGCCCTCACCGGCAGCGAGACCGCCCGCCTCTTCTCGGTCGTCAGGACGCTGCGCGCCTCCGGCGCCGCCGTCCTGTTCATCTCGCACCGGCTCGAGGAGATATTCGGGCTCTGCCAGCGCGTGACGACGCTGCGCGACGGCCGCTGGGTCGCCTCCGAGCCCCTGGACGGCCTCACCGAGGACGACCTCGTACGCCGCATGGTCGGCCGCGACCTCGACGAGCTCTACCCCAAGCAGGCCACGACCGTCGGCGAGACCGCGCTGTCGGTGCGGCGGCTCACCCGCGAAGGCGTCTTCCGGGACGTGTCGTTCGAGGTGCGGCGCGGCGAGATCGTGGCGCTCGCCGGGCTGGTCGGCGCCGGCCGATCCGAGGTCGTCCAGGCCGTCTTCGGCGTGGACAAGGCGGACGCGGGCGAGGTGCACGTGAACGGCGCGCCGCTGCGCGCCGGTTCGCCGACTGCCGCCATGGACGCCGGAGTTGCGCTCGTACCGGAGGACCGGCGCCAGCGCGGGCTCGTCATGGAGATGTCCATCGAGCGCAACATCGGCCTCACCGGGCTCGGCAGCCTGGGCAGCGGCGGGATGGTGCGCCGCACCCTGGAGCGCGGGCGGGCTGCCGACTGGGCGGTGAAGCTCCAGCTCAAGTACAACAAACTCTCCGACACGGTCGGGGTGCTCTCCGGCGGCAACCAGCAGAAGGTCGTGCTCGCCAAGTGGCTGGCCACCGACCCGTCCGTGCTCATCGTCGACGAGCCCACACGCGGCATCGACGTCGGCACCAAGGCCGAGGTCCACCGGCTGCTGTCCTCGCTCGCCGCCGAAGGGCTCGCCGTGCTGATGGTCTCCTCCGACCTGCCCGAGGTGCTCGGCATGGCCGACCGCGTGCTGGTCATGCACGAGGGCCGACTGGTGGCGGAGATCCCCCGCGAAGAGGCCACCGAGGAGACGGTCATGGCCGCGGCCACAGGTCGCCTCACCGGCAAGGAGAAGGCGGCATGACAGTCGAGCCAGGTCTCAGCGGCCGCCGCGGATGTGGCGGCTCGCACGACACACACGGAAGGGCAGCGGCGTGACGGCCACCCTCGAATCTCCGCCGGCCGCGCCGGAGGCGGACCGGCGATCCGCGCGCTCGCTCATGGATCTGGTCTTCCGTGCCCGTGAGTTGAGCATCGGCGGCGCGCTCGTGGTGCTGATCCTCGGCACCTGGATATCCAACCCGTCCTTCCTGGACGACCAGGGAATCAAGGATCTGCTCCTCAACTCCTCGATCCTCGTGCTGCTCGCCGTCGGCCAGTCCGTCGTCGTCATCACCCGCAACATCGATCTGTCCGTCGGTTCCGTCGTCGGGCTCACCGCCTTCGCCTGCGGCAGCTTCGTCTCGGGCACGCACCACAGCGCGCTGGCCGTCGTCCTGCTCGGCATCGGGCTCGGCGTCCTGTGCGGCCTGGTCAGCGGCCTGCTGGTGAGCTTCGGCCGGGTGCCCGCGCTGGTCGTCACCCTCGGCATGCTGTACGTCATCCAGGGCATCGACCACGCCTGGGCGCACGGCGAGCAGATCAACGCCGCCGACGTCCCCGACGACGTGCTCGGCCTCGGCAGCGGCAGTGTCATCGGCATCCCGTATCTGCCGCTGATCTCCGCCGCGGTGCTGGTCGGTATCGCCTACTACCTGCGTGCCTACCGCAGCGGCCGGGAGCTGTACGCGATCGGGTCCAACCCCGAGGCCGCCCGCCTGGCCGGTATCCCCATCCGCCGCCGCGTGCTCGCGGCGTACGCCTTCTCCGGCGCCGTCGCCGGCCTTGCCGGGGCGCTGTGGCTCGCCCGCTTCGGCACGGTCGTCGCCGACGCCGCGAACGGCTGGGAGCTGACCGTCGTCAGCTCGGTCGTCGTCGGCGGCGTCGCCATCACCGGCGGCGTCGGCACGGTCTGGGGCGCGGCGCTCGGCGCGCTGCTGCTCACCACGATGGGCAGCGCCCTCGTCGTCCTGAAGGTGGACTCCTTCTGGCAGCAGGCCATCACCGGTGTGCTGCTGCTCGCGGCCATCACCACCGACCGCATCGTGAACCTGCGCACCACCAGCGCGCTGAGGAAGAGGAGCCGACGATGAACACCCTTGTCAAATACCTGCGCTGGGACACCGTCGTCGGCGTGCTCCTGATCGCCGTCTTCCTCGCCGGATCCGGTACGACGGAGGGCTTCGCGGACACCGCCAACCTCTCCGCCGCCCTCGACGACACCGCCGAAATCGCTCTCATCGCCCTGCCGATGACCCTGTTGGTCGTCGCGGGGCAGGTCGACCTCTCCGTGGCCTCCATGCTCGGACTCTCCAGCGCGCTCGCCGGCTCGCTGTGGGAGGCCGGCTGGGCCTTCGAGACGATCGTGCCCCTGTGCCTGCTCGTCGGCGCGCTCGGCGGCCTCCTCAACGGGTGGCTCGTCACCCGCGTCGGACTGCCCTCGCTCGCCGTCACCATCGGCACGCTCACTCTCTACCGGGGCCTGGCCTCCGTCGTTCTCGGGGACAAGGCGGTCGCCGACTTCCCCGAGACGTACTCCCAGTGGGCCACCTACACCCAGACCGTGCCGGGCACCTTCATCCCGTACCCCGTCGCCCTGTTCGGCGTCCTCGCCGTCGTCACCGCCGTCGTCCTGCACTGCACGGCCTTCGGGAGGTCGCTGTACGCGATCGGCGCGCAGGAGGACGCGGCCTACTTCGCGGGCATCCGGGTCAAGCGCATCAAACTGGTGCTGTTCGTCCTCGCGGGCTTCGTGGCCTCCTTCGCCGGGATCGTCTTCACCCTGCGGTACGGCAGCGCCCGCGCCGACAACGGGGTCGGACTCGAACTGGTGGTCATCGCCTCGGTGCTGCTCGGCGGAGTCGACTTCGACGGCGGGCGGGGCACCCTCGGCGGCGCGGTCGCCGGTGTGCTGCTGATCGGTCTGCTGAACAACCTCCTCACCCTCAACGACGTGTCCAACGAGATCCAGGTGATCGTCACCGGCCTGCTGCTCGTGGCCTCCGTCCTCACCCCGCGGGTCGTCGCCGCCGTCTCCGAACGCCGTCACCGGCGCGCCGCGACCGCCTCCGCCTAGCTCCCCTTCCTTTCCTCAACTCCCGCTCTCCGAAAGGGACGTCATCATGTCTGCGCACTCCCGCACGCGCCGCCGTGCCACCCTCACCGCCACAGCGGCGGCCTGCGTCCTCGCCGTCACGCTGGCCGGCTGCTCGGGCACCACGAAGAACGACACCAAGAACGACGCCAAGGAAGCGGCGAGCAGCGCCAAGGCCGATCCGAATGCGCCGCTGAAGAAGGGCCTCAAGATCGCCTTTCTGCCGAAGCAGATCAACAACCCGTACGAGAAGATCGTCGACGACGCGGGGATCGGCGCGGTCAAGGAGTTCGGCGGCTCGGGCAAGGAGGTCGGACCCTCCGACGCCAAGGCCTCCTCCCAGGTCTCGTACATCAACACCCTCATCCAGCAGCGCCAGGACGCGATCCTGATCGCCGCGAACGACCCCAACGCGGTGTGCGGCCCGCTCAAGCAGGCCATGAAGCAGGACATCAAGGTCGTCGCCTACGACTCCGACACCGCCAAGGACTGCCGCCAGCTGTTCATCAACCAGGCCAGTTCCGAGGAGATCGGCCGCAGCCAGGTCCAGCACCTCGCCAAGCAGCTCGACTACAAGGGCGAGATCGCGATCCTCTCGGCCACCCAGAACGCGACGAACCAGAACACCTGGATCGGGTTCATGAAGGACGAGCTGAAGAAGCCCGAGTACAAGGACCTGAAGCTGGTCAAGGTCGCCTACGGGGACGACGACGACCAGAAGTCCTTCCAGGAGACCCAGGGCCTGCTCAAGGCCTACCCGAAGCTGAAGGGCATCATCTCACCCACCACGGTCGGCATCGCCGCCGCCTCCCGCTACATCAGCGACTCCAGCTACAAGGGAAAGGTCGTCATCAACGGTCTGGGCACGCCGAACCAGATGCGCAAGTACGTCAAGGACGGCACGGTCGAGCAGTTCTCCCTGTGGGACCCCAAGAAGCTCGGCTACCTCGGCTCGTACGCGGCCGCCGCTCTCGCCTCGGGCCAGATCACCGGTGCGGAGGGTGAGAAGTTCAAGGCCGGTGACCTCGGCGAGTACACCATCGGCAAGGACGGCGAGGTCATCCTCGGCCCGCCGACCGTCTTCGACAAGAACAACATCGACGACTTCGACTTCTGAGTTCCGGGTTCGTCCGATGCAGCGCGTCTGTTTTCTGCTGAAGGTCCGGCAGGAGCGGCTTGAGGAGTACCGCGAGCGTCACGCGGCCGTATGGCCCGAGATGCTCGCGGCGCTCTCCGCCGCCGGCTGGCACAACTACTCGCTCTTTCTCCGGGAGGACGGCCTGCTCGTCGGCTACCTGGAGACCGAGGACTTCGCGGCTGGGCAGGCCGCCATGGCCGCCACGGAGGTCAACACCCGCTGGCAGGCCGACATGGCGGGCTACTTCGAAGCCCTGGACGGCGCCAAGCCGGACGAGGCGATGAAGCCGCTCACCGAAGTCTTCCACCTCGATCGACCGCAATGACCCGGCACAGGAGGGGATCGCCCATGACCGCAAGGACTCCCGCCACCGCACGCAGGCCGAAGATCGGGCTCGTCGCGGGCGGACTCGGCGCCTACTGGCCCCAGTTCCCGGACCTCCTCCCGCAGCTGCGGCGCTCCGCCGACCGCGTCACCGAGCGGATGCGGGAGTTCGAAGCGGACGTGGTGGACGTGGGCTTCATCTCCGACGCCCAGGAGGGCGCCGCCGCGGCCGAGAAGCTCAGGGCCGAGGGCTGCGACCTGATCGTCGGCTTTCTCACCACGTATATGACCGCCACCATGCTGGTGCCCATTGCCCAGCGCAGCGGCGCCCCCGTACTCCTCATCAACCTCCAGCCCACGGAGGCCATGGACCACGCGTCCTTCGACACGGGCTCCTGGCTCGCCTACTGCGGAGCCTGCCCGCTCCCCGAAATGGCCGGCGCCTTCGAGCGCGCGGGAGTTCACTTCCGTTCCGTCTCGGGGCACCTGGAGGACGAGCGCGCCTGGCAGCGCATCGGCCGGTGGATCCGGGCCGCGGGCGTACGGTCGGTGCTGCGGCACGGACGGCACGGGCTGATGGGTCACCTCTACCCGGGCATGTACGACGTGTCCACCGACCTGACCATGGTCCCCGGCAACCTGGGTGGCCATGTCGAGGTCCTGGAGTTCGACGACCTGCGGGTGCGGGTCGAGAAGGCCGGGGACGAGGCGGTCGAGGCCAAACTCGCCGAGGTCGGCGAGGTGTTCGAGCTGGCCGAATCCGTTGTCCAGGGCGACCTGGTCTGGGCCGCGCGGGTGTCCGTCGGACTCGACCGGCTCGTCGAGGACTTCGACCTGGACTCCCTGGCGTACTACCACCGCGGTCTCGACGGCGAGATCCACGAGCGGCTGGGTGCGGGCATGATCCTCGGTTCGTCCCTGCTGACCGCGCGCGGCGTGCCCACGTGCGGCGAGTACGAACTGCGCACCTCGCTCGCCATGCTGGTCGCGGACCGGCTGGGGGCGGGCGGTTCGTTCACCGAGCTGCAGGCGCTCAACTTCCGTGACGGTGTGGTGGAGATGGGCCATGACGGCCCGGGACACCTCGCCATCAGCGAGCGGAAGCCGCTGCTGCGGGGTCTGGGCGTCTACCACGGCAAGCGCGGCTGGGGCGTCTCGGTCGAGTTCGACGTCAAGCACGGCCCGGTCACCCTCGTCGGGCTCGGCCAGTCCCGCGACGGCCGCTACCGGCTGATCGCCTCCGAGGGCGAGGTCGTCGGAGGTCCGCTGCTCCAGATCGGCAACACCACCTCGCGGGTGGACTTCGGGACCGACCCGGGGGAGTGGACGGACGCCTGGAGCGCGAGCGGAGTCGGCCACCACTGGGCGCTGGCGACCGGCCGGCTACTGCCCGAACTCCGGGCCATTGCGGACCTCGTCGGCCTGGAACTGGTGGAAGTCACCGGCCGATGACACCTTCGTGGGCCCCGCGGCGGGCCTCCTGGTGGGCATGAAGGACGTCATGCGGGTCGCCGCAGTCCCGGGCACGGCACGGTCTCGCACGTGATCAACCGGGGGAACGGCCTGCTGTCGTCGGCCGCACCGGCCCGCAGCCGGGGCCGGGCGGGGGAGGCGATCCTGGCCACCGGACGGGTGGACGACGCGACGGTCGACGCGGCGATCCGGTATCTCGAGGCGCCCGGTGCGCTGCGCTGTCGTCCGGATTGATCACGGAGGGAGTGGCGTCGGTGGCTCTCGGCGACCTGATCCAGCGGGAGAGTGAGGTCGAAGACCTTGCCGGGCCGATGCGGCCGACGAGCCCGTTCGATCATGTCGGGCAGGAAGTGGCGCACCGGCGCAGGCCCGCCACGCAGAGCGACGTGCGAGTGGGCAGCTGCTCGCCGGCGATCCGCACGCCGCGCGGGGCGCCGACGAGCCGACGTCTGCCACCGATGCGGGTGGAGAGCGGGTCTGCTGCATCGACTCGGGGGTGCCGACGCACTCCGGCACGAGCGGTGTCCGGCAGTCACAGGACCACCTCTCAGAGGCTCAGCACGATCGCGGACGCTATACCGCCGAGGCACAGAGCGACGGCGGCTTCGCGCCAACCGCCCTTCCCCCAGCGGAAGGGGCGGTCCAGGGCGAGCTGCCCAGGGCCGATGGCCGCAATGCCGAGCGCGACGACGGCGATGCACAGGTTGTACTCCATGCCACCGTCCTGGTCCCACAAACCGTGTGCCGCCGTAACGGTCGCCACGGCGTTGATCATCACACCGATCACAGCGGCAGCTGCCAGTGGCGTGAACAGCCCCAGAGCCAGTCCGAGGCCCCCCAGGAGCTCGGATCCGCCGCCGATGACGGCGTAGACCTTCCCTGGGCGGTAACCCATCGCGGCCAACCACGCACCCGTGGCGGTGAGGCCGTCGCCACCGAACAGGCCGAAGAGCTTCTGGGCGCCGTGTCCTGCCAGGAGCAGGCCGAACGTCATCCTGATAAGAAGCAGACCGCAGTCGGCGGCGGACACTGCGGGCCGCGCCGAAGCGGAGGCGGGCTCGGGGGAGGCGCGAAGTTGTTGAGGGATGTACTTCACCGGGGGCTCTTCTCTGCTCCGAGGTCCCGCGGCGGTGCCGACCGACCACTGAGGACACAGCAGGGCGGTTGTCTGGTCACCATGGCGCCTTCAAGGGCTTGCCATGCGTGGCTGACCGCGACACAGCCGGAGCAGGTAGACACCGGAGCAGGAAGACAGCAGGACCACCGCCGGCGTTCTCGCGTCAGTCCGGTCAGGCCGCCGGTCGTTGTCGTCATGAACTGAGTGACATCGGCTTGTTGTCTTCCATCATTACGCCCTTTCGCCTCCTGTGCCGACCCGGTTCGGATGCCTGGTCCAGGGGCGGGTGGTGACCGGCGCGGGGTGGTCGGCGTGCCCGGTTTCTCCGCTGACGTACATCGGACGCTCGTCGCGAACCGGATCGACCAGTGAGCCGATGCGGAGCCGTTCACCAGCGCCCGGGGGAGATCAGGTCGTCTCCCCCCGGCCGGCAGCTGCTCGCCCGTGTGCCCTCCGCAGACGGTGGGGCATCCGCAGGCCACCGAGGCAGGTGAGCTCGGCGAGGCGGGACGCAACTGGTGCGTTCTTCATGCCGATACGGTAGAAGTTTTCCTCACCCCGCCCGGCGCGAGGCTCCAGTTCGCGTATAACTCTGGTGATTCCGACGATATGACAGGTGGTTCCGGGCGGCGGTCAGGCGCAAGCCGGCTCCGTCGCGCCCGGCCGTCGCCGGTCCCAATCCGACTCCGACTCCTCGAGAGGACAGTTGATGGATGTGGAGAAGCGCATGCGGGACGAGAACCCGGGCGATGGCTTCGGTCGTGGGACGGCCGGGGTGAGCAGACGGCGGTTCCTCGGATACGTCGTGGCGGGATCGACGCTCACCGTCGCCGCCCAGCTGGGCGAGGTGGTGCTGGCGCCGTCGCCGGCCGCCGCCGTGGTTCCCTCGGTGCCGGGGCCGTCCGAGGTCTACGACCTCAACGACATGCTGACCCACGCCGCACTGCCCACGTCGAATCTGATCACGATCCGGATCGGTGCCGACGGCACGGCCTCCTTCGCCCTGCCGCGGGCGGAAGTCGGGCAGGGCATCACCACGTCCTCCGCGATGCTGATCTCCGAGGAGTTGGACCTCCCGCTGGAGAAGATATCGGTGACGCTGGCCGACGCCCGGCCGGAGCTGCTGTTCAACCAGCTCACCGGCGGCTCGAACACGACCATCTCCACCTTCACCCCGATCCGGGTGGCCGCGGCCGTGGCACGGGGGCAGTTGCTGAAGGCCGCGGCTCTGGAGCTGGGTGAAGCGATCGGCTCCCTCACGGCGAAGGCCGGCGTCATCACCTCCCCGGCCGGGGCGAGCATCACCTACGGCGAGCTGGCGGTGAAGGCGGCCGCCCACGCGGACGCCCAGGTCGAGGTCACGCTCAAGGAGCCTTCGCAGTTCAAGGTCATCGGAACGGCACAGCGGCGCATCGACGCCCTGGCGGCGGTGACGGGCCGCAAGAAGTTCGCGATGGACGTGCAGGTGCCCGGCGCCCTGCCCACGATGGTGTGCAGGCCGCCGACGATCAACGGCACGGTCCGCTCGGTGGAGAACCTGGACGAGGTCCGGGCCATGCCGGGCATCACCGACGTCGCGCGGATCTCCACCGGCGTCGCCGTCCGCGGCCGCACGTTCGGACAGTGCATCGACGCGGTCCGCGTCCTGAAGGTCACCTGGGCACCCGGTACCGCCGAGGGTGCGTCGGACACGACCGTCCTCAAGAAACTGCGCGCAGCCGAACTTCCCCTTGTCGTACCGCCGCTGCCCCTCCTCACCAAGGCCGTCGACGCACGGTTCACCTTCCACTTCGCCAGCAACGGCGCCCTGGAGACCAACTGCGCCGTCGCAGACGTACGAGCGGACTCCGCCGAGATCTGGGCGAGCCTGAAGTCACCGATCGCCGCACAGGAAGAGATCGCCCTCCAGCTCGGTCTGCCGCCCACCGCCGTCAAGGTCCATGTCACGGAGGGCGGCGGCTCGTTCGGTCGCAAGCTCTTCCATGACGCCGCCCGCGAGGCCGCCGAGATATCCCGGGCCATGGGCAAGCCGGTGAGGCTGATGTGGCACCGGACCGACGACTTCCGCCAGGGCCGCACGCATCCGATGTCCACCTCGCGGGTGCGGGCCACGTACACGCTCGGCGAGGTCCTGACGTACGAACAGCGGCACACGTCCGTGGCCACCGACTTCGGCCATGGCCTGGGCGAGATCATCACCTCGGAGGCGGCCCGCCTGCCGGTCGGTGACTTGACGTTCTCCGAGACAATTTTCGCTCTGACGCAGCAGAGTCCGTACCACTTCGGGGTCACCACCCAGCTCCTCGCCGAGACCGACAAGGGCTTCAACACCGGCTCCATGCGGAACATCTACTCGCCCAACGTCCGCTGCGCGCAGGAGCTCGTCGTGGATGAGCTGGCGAAACGGACAGGAAAGGACGCCCACGCGTTCCGGCGTCGGTTCCTCAAGGACGAGCGGGCCAGGGCCGTCCTCGACAAGGTCGCGGAAGTGGGCCGGTGGGGCCGGTCCATGCCTGCCGGAACGGGGCAGGGGATCGCGGTGCACCCCGAGTACCACGGCTTCGTCGCTGTCCTCGCCGAGATCGACTGCCGGCCGGAGACGACCGGCCGGAAGGTCCGTGACGCCTACACCGGCCCTCGTGTCACCAAGGTCGTCTGCGCCGTCGACGTCGGCCTCGCCGTCAACCCGCGCGGCCTGGAGGCCCAGATGATGGGCGGCATCATCGACGGCATCGCCATCACCCTCACCGCGGGCCTTCACCTCCAGGACGGGCATTTCCTCGAGGGGAGCTGGGACAACTACTTCTACACCCGGCAGTGGAACACCCCGCCCGAGCTCGAGATCGTCGTCATGCCACCGACCACCGGCAAGCCCGGTGGTGCGGGGGAGCTGGCGGTCGCCGGCGCGATGGCGGCCGTCGCCTGCGCCTACGGCCGGGCCACCGGCACCATGCCCACCAGCTTCCCCATCAACCACGGTGAGCCTCTCGGCTTCGAGCCGCTGCCCACCACCCCGCCGATCCCCGCCTCGCCCACCGACGGCCTCGACCGCACTTTCTAGAAGACCAGGAGCTCCCGTGCCGCAACACACCTTCATCCTCAACGGCAAACCGGTGATCGTGGACATCGAGGACGACGTCCGGCTGCTCTGGGTGCTTCGCGACGTCCTGGGCGTCACCGGACCGAAGTACGGCTGCGGGCTCGGCGTCTGCCAGGCGTGCACCAGCCACATCAACGGCAAGGCGTTCAACCCGTGCAGCGTCCCGGTCAAGGATCTTGGCCCCGCAGACGAGGTGACCACGATCGAAGGCCTGCCCGCCACGGTCGGCCGGGACCTGCACCCGATGCAGGAGGCATGGCTGGAGTACGACGTGGCGCAGTGCGGCTACTGCCAGCCCGGCCAGATCATGACCGCCGTCGCCAAGGTCCGGCAAGCCCGGGAGGAGGGACGCGAGATCGGCCAGGCCGACCTCGACGAGATACGCAACATCTGCCGGTGCGGCACCTACAACCGCATCCGTGAGGCCATCACGGCAGGCGCGGAGAAGTTCTGAACCGATTGCGGGAGCGGAGGACGGAGCGGGCGCACAGAGTTCCGGAAGGACGACGGTGGGTGGCCGCTGTCCGCTCGGTGGCGCCGGGGCCCGCGGGGATGAGCACTGCCCCCGGCGGCTACTCCCCGGTGCGCCCGTCCAACGACTCCCGGAGGAGGTCGGCATGACCGTTGTGGCGCGCGTATTCCTCGACCAGGTGCACCAGGATCCATCGCAGGCTGGGTGCGCGACCGTCGGGCCAGGTGCGCCGGGCCAGTCGCTCCAGGCCGTCGTCGGCCAGCGCCTGCGTGACCAGGGAGCGGGAGCGGGCCACGGTGTCCTGCCAGAGCGTACGAAGCTGTTCGGGGGTGTCCTCGGCAGCTGAGTGCCAGTCCCAGTCGGGGTCGGCCTTCCAGTCCACCGTGTCCCACGGGGGCTCCGGGTCCCGCCCGTGCAGCCATCGGGAGCACCAGTAGTCCTCGACGAAGGCCAGGTGCTTGAGCATCCCGCCCAGCGTCATGGAGGAGGCACCGACGGTCGCCCCGAGGCCGCCCGTGTCCAGTCCGGCACACTTCCACGTCAGGGTCGCGCGGTGGAACTCCAGGAAGCCAAGCAGGGTGCTGGTCTCGTCGGCCGCAAGGGGAGGTTCCGGGCGACCCTGTTCGTCCATGTCGGGCATGAGCGGTGAGCCTACCGGTGGGGCATGCGCCGGGCCAGGGACTCGGGTGCAGTCGGCCGGCGGAAGGTGCGAAGCAGATCGGCGACCCGGCCGTCGGGGATTTTTCAGGGCCACTGACGGGCGGAGTTGCACGTGTGAGGTACGAGCTGTGGCAGCGCCCCGGGCAGCGCCCCGGGCAGCGGCGGCCGTATCCGGAACCGCGCGCCGGGAGGGCGGTCCCACACGGCGTGGGGTATTCCGGAACTATGAACTCGCAGCGGTTCCTGTACGCGACCCGGCGGCACTCGAAGGCACTCGTGGCGATGCCTTTCGCTCTGATCGCCGCCGTCACCGTGGTGGACATCAGCGCACCGCCGGATGTTCACCTGGGTCCGTTTCTCGTGGCAGCACCCGCTGTGACCTCGTCCTTCGCCGGGCCTCGCATGACCGCTTTCGTGGGCGTGGTTGCCGTGCTGGCTCAGTCCGTGGTGGCCATCGCACGCACCAGTCTCAACGACCTCAATCACACCTACCAGATCATTGCCCTCTGCCTGATCTCTGCCTTCGTCACGTTGTTTGCCCATCTGAGGGAACAGCACGAGCAGGAGATGACGCAGCTCCGCTCGGTGGCGGAGACGGCACAGCACGTGCTGATGCAGCCCTTGCCCGGTCGCGTCGGCCCCCTGCGCATCGCCTCGGTCTATCTGGCCGCAGAGGCGGAGGCGCAGCTGGGCGGTGATCTTTACGCGCTGGCCCGCACCGCCGACGGCACCCGTGTGATCGTCGGCGATGCTCGCGGCAAGGGACTCGATGCGATCGGTGAAGCGGCCGGCGTTCTGGGTGCATTCCGGGCTCTGGCGCGTAAGGAGGCGCGGCTGCCGGACCTGGTGGGGCACCTGGAGGACGGGGTCACCGTGGACCGCAACTGCACCATGGAGGGGGAGGACGACTACAGTGCCGAAGCCTTCGTCACTGCGGCCGTGCTCGACATCCCGGATGCCGCTTCCGAACTTCGCCTGGTCAGCTGCGGTCATCCACCGCCGTTGCTGCTCCATGCCGGCGAGGTACTGTCCCTCGAAGTGCGCGAGCCCGCTCCGCCTCTCGGGCTCGCGCAGTTGCTCGCCCCCGCATTCACTGCGGAGACGTTCGCCTTCGGCGCCGGTGATGTCCTGCTCCTGTACACCGATGGCGTCATCGAGTCCCGTGACCGGTCAGGATGCTTCTACCCGCTGTTCGAGCGGGTTGCGTCCCGGTCCGGGGACGGTGCGGAATCCCTGCTGGAGTACGTGCGCGCCGACCTCCTTCGGCACGCGGGCGGGCACCTGGGAGACGATGCGGCCATGGTCGCCATCGAGCGGCTTCCCGACACATTGCGAAGCACCTCCAGCTGATCAGGCAGTGGTACCTGCCGATGCGCTTCAGCTGATTCCCGTCCTCACAGGTCATCCAGATGATGACAAGGAAAACGTCATCGAAAGGATGACGATGTCGGCGGAGGAGGACGACGGCCCCGCAGACCGCACCGTCACGGCACGGACTCAGTCCTGCAGCGTGACCGTGAAGCTGCGGCCGTAGGCGTGGCGGGTGCCGACGTCGACGCGGGTTCCGCCGTGGACCGGGCTCACGCGTACCCCGTCGTCCGACGACACCTTCCGCAGTGACCTGCCGCGGATCAGGACACCGACCGTGTCCCGGCCCATCGTCGGGTCGGACACGGCGACGGTGGTCGGGCCCCGGTGTCCGCGGCGCTGCACGATCACCGACGCCGGGCCGTCCATGCGCAGGCCCGCGACCTCGTGCCGGCCGGGCGTGAACGCGTTGGCCGCCCTCAGACCGAGGCCTGTGTGGGATACGGCCTGCAGGCGCGGCGTGTTGGCCAGGACCTGCAGCGGACCGTTCGGGTACGACGCCAACTGTGGACCGCCCGCATTCGGCACCAACGCGTAGGCGATGCGGGCGGGTTCGGCTCCGGGTCCCTGGTCGACCGTTACGCCGAGGACGGTGCGGGTGACGACGGTGTCCGGGTTCGAGGTGCGGACGACCCGGCGGCTGCGGGTGACCTCGTCCAGCGAGACCCGGACCTGTGGGGTGTCGAGGAAGACGTAGCCGACGGCGGTGCGCTGTGTGGTGTTGGCGTAGCGCAGCCAGTGCAGGTCACCGGTGCCCGCGCCGCTCCACGGACGGCCGCCGCGGAGCATCCCGGTGAGAGAGACCTGGTCGCCCGGCAAGGCGGTGCGGGCGTCGACGGTCGTGGTCACGGCCCGCCCGGCAGGATCACCGACCCCTGCGGCAAGCACCACGATCTCCTCGTCGAGCAGGAACCACGATTTCGTCGCAGTCGCATTCCGGTAGACGACGAAATCGTCCGGCAGCAGGCGCCTGTCGCGGTCGGCGACATCGCTGGACTGCACCATGCCGACCGCGGCGTACGCCCCGAGAACGGCGCCGCCGGAGCGCTGATCGGTGCCGCGGGGGAAGTAGACGTACGTGTTCTGCGACTCGGACGACGAGGTGAAGTTCAGTGGGTGGCCGGGGTTGTCGTAGTACGGCTTCCCGTACAGGTCGGGGACGGTCCGTCGCTGCTCGACCGGCGCGGTGACACCGGCGAGGCCGTACGGCGAGACCGTGGTGAAGTAGTCGACGCCGTACGCCTGCGACTGGTCCTGTCCGGAGAGATACAGGTAGTACGCCCCGTCGCCCTGGAACCACGGCATGAGGTTCTCGCCGTTCATGTACTCGTACTTGCTGATCCGGTCCGAGCTGCGGGCGAGCGCGAAGGCGTAACCGGGCCTGCGATGCACATTCCTGTCCATCGCGTTGAAGGCGACGCTGCGCGAGGCGGCGTTGAGATCCTCGGCAGGTACGGACGGGTCGCCGATGATGTCGGCGTAACGCACGACACTGACCGGGGAGACGAAACGCCCCGGATCGAGCGTGCCGCGCGAGGTCGACCGGATGTGCTTGACGTAGCTCTTGAGAGCGGCGGCGTCGGCGCCGCTCGCGAGCGCGGCCAGGTCGACCACGGCCTCGACGACCACGGCGACATCGGTGTAGCCGCTGTCGGGCCGTGACACCGCCCGCCCCTTGACGATCTCCATCATCCAGCCCTCGAAGATCAACGGCGCGAAGCCGTTCTGCACCCAGCTCCGCACCGTCGGTACGAGCTCATCGCCGTGCGCGAAACCCGTACCGTCGAGGATCTTGAGGGTCTGTACCACGCGGGTCAGGAGGCCCTTTCCGTACGAACCGGTGTAGGCGACGGAGGCGTGCTGGATGAAGGATCCGTCGGCGTAGTACCCGTCCGTGACACCGTGGTCGAGGTGGTACGGGTCGATGGTGGCGAACACCGTCAGCTGGTCGGTGAGGGCCTTGCGGATGCGGGCCTCGTCGCCGAGGAGTGCGCCCTGCAGGATGCGGTTGGTGGTGATGTCGGCGAGGTTGGCACCGGTGTGGAAGCGGGAGTCGAGATTCACGTCGCCGTCGACGCCGTTGCGGAGGTAGGCGTCCATGGAGGTGACGTAGGTCTGTGCGAGGTCGGGGCGGTAGGCGCGCACTTCGTCGGCGAGGAGCACGAGAGTCTTGCTGATGTACTGCGCGAGACCGATCTCCCAGTAGAACCAGTTGCCGTAGTAGCCCTTGGACTGGTCGCCGTAGTAGTGGTCGTGCAGCCAGCCGAGGCCGTCGAGCACGCGGCGCCGCGCGACGGTGTTCCCGTACAGGTCCGAGGGGGTGCCGCCCGGGGGTGTGCAGGTGGCGAGAGCGATCTCGTACAGCCGCTGGAAGGCGCTGTTGAGGTTGGCCTCGTTGCTGCCGAGCACCAGCCCGGCGAACAGCTCGCCGGGGCCCGCGGAGTCCATCGCCCTGAGATTCGTCCGGGCCACGTTGTCCACGGCGGCGAGCTTGGCAGCCGTCTCGGGACGGGAGTTGGACTCGGCGGTCCCGGCGAAGACCGACACCGTGTTGGCCATCAGACGTGCGCTGCCCTCGGCGACACCGGCGGCGGTCGCCGGTCGTGCGGGGATCACCGTCAGGAGACCGACGGCTGACAGAGCGGCCAGCAGGCGTCTGCGGGTGATCTCCATGTGGCGTCCTCCGCCTGTGAGTCGGCGACCCGGCGGGCGGAGTCAACCAGAACGGCTGGGCGGCGACAAGAGGACGCGGCCCGGCCGGGACCGCTGTCCACGAGTGCCGAGCCGAAGTGAACGACCGGGCTGCGGTCTTGCCCTTCGGTGGGGTGTTCCCCGCCGATACGCTGCACCCGGAGTTCAAGAACCGGAGGAGTGCCGTTGAGTACCGAGACCGACATCCTCGTCCTGGGGGGTGCCGGCGTGGACACCATCGTGTACGTCCCCCAGTTGCCTCTTCCGTACGCCGACAGCTACATGGTGCCTGCCATCGAGACGCGGGCGGGACAGACCGGCGACTTCGTGGCGCTCGGGGTACACGCTCTGGGCTTGCGCACACATCACATCGACATGATCGGCGATGACGACGCAGGCAACCTGATCCGCGCGCTGCACCGCGACAGGGGCATCGCGCTCACCGAAGTCCCCCTGCCCGCGGGCACCAAGCGCGCGGTGAATCTCGTCGGCCCCGACGGGCGGCGGGTGTCGTTGTACGACAACAGTCGCTCGCAGGAGGCGGACCGGCTGCCTCCGGAAACGGTGGGCGCGCTCGCCGCGGTCAGCCGCCACGCCCACGTCTCCATCACCTATCCCTGCGCGTTCGCCCTTCCCACGCTGCGTGAGGCGGGGGTGACCATCTCGACCGACCTGCACAACTGGGACGGTGCGGAGGCGTACCACGAGGCATTCGCCTACGAGGCCGACCTGGTCTTCCTGTCGACCGCCGCACTGGTGGACCCGGAGAAGATCATGCGGCAGATCGCCGAGCGCGGTCGGGCCCGAGCGGTCGTCGCCACAGCGGGAGCCGAGGGGGCGTATCAACTGTTCGACAGGGAGCTGACCCACATTCCGGCGGTCACACCGCCCGCGCAGGTGGTGGACTCCAACGGCGCCGGCGACGCGTTCGTGGCGGGCTATCTGTTCGGCCGGCTGTCCGGCGAGTCGCCACAGCGGTGCGGCCTCTACGGCGCGATCGCCGGAGCCCATGCCTGCACCGTGCCGGCGACGGGGACCGACTTCATCAGCCGGGCCGAACTCCTCACCCTCGCCGTGGCGGAAGGAAGCCCGACCGCCTGATGAAGATGACGTGCCGGACGGCTATTGCAGTTGACGGCCCAGCAGGCGCGCGGTTTCCTGCTGCGATGACTGATCTTCGCATCGAGCAGGTGGACGACGATGCCATGCTTCATGACTGGCAGCATGTCCATAACACGATCATCCCCACGGCCGCCCTGTCTATCGACGAGGTACGTGAGCGCGTCGAACGCAACCGGTTGGATGTCGCGTATCTGGGCGACGTCCTTGTCGGCTGCTCGACCGTGCGCCCGCCCACGAGCGCAGCATCCGTGGCCACGGTGATCGCCAGAGTGCTCCCGGCACACCGGCGGCAAGGGTTCGGCCGAGCACTCTACGCGCGAGGGCTGGCGCAGGCGCGAAAGCTCGGAGCCGACGTCATCGAGACGGTGGTCCTGGAGTCCAACCCGGACGGGCTGCGGTTCGCGCAGGCGCAGGGGTTTGTCGAGGTCGAGAGGTACCTGCTGCCGGGTGACAGTGTGCGCTTCATCGACTTGAGGCTGGCCTGAGCCCAGCGTCGACCGGCAGAGGGTCCTCAGGGCTCCCTGCCTGACCGGAGAGGACTCCGTGCCGGCCCTGGCGAGAGCATCGGCCGATGCCGGCATCCACCTCGACCAGCCGCCCGTGCTCGCTGCTCAGCAACTCGGCCACGTCGTCGTTCGGCTCGGCGCCGTCGAGCAGGCACGAAAGACGTCGCCGGAAGCTCACCGAGCGGGCGCGCGGCTCGGTCGGCGTGGCGCCCGCATGCGGCGTCGCGTCGCCACGATCCGTGCGACCCCCGCATCCCGGAGCGCGGCAGCCGGTGGTGCGGGGCGGGTCTACGGACCTTCCGGGGCGGGGACCACGTGCATGGCCGCTTCCTCGGCCGAGGCTGCTGCGCCGTCGATGCCGATGTCGAACGCGATCATGTCCTTCTCGTCGTCCTCGTGCGCGCCCTCGTCGGGTGCCACGAGCCGTCCGGCTCGCAGACCGCCGACCTCTTCGTCGCGGACCTCACCATCGGTGTCCAACACATCGCCGATCTCGTCTCCGTCGGGTACGACGAGATCCGGCTCCTCCTCGCTGAGGCGCTCGTCGAGCGATTCGCCTTCGTGCTGCTCGGACGCCGTGACACCGTGGTGCTCCACGGCCCACGGCTGCTCGGGGGGCGAATAGCCTGCATCGAGCGGATCCGCACCGGCCCGGTCGTCGAGAGTGTCCTCCACGTCCAGCAGCCCGGCGTCGTCCTGCACCTCCGAGCCGTCCGGCTGGTAGACCTCGTCGCCCATCGTGGTGTCGATGTCCATGTCACCTCCAATGTCGGGAGTGAACCGTCGGGGCGACGTCCGTTCGCGTCATGCCCTCGTTCTCATCATGTGCGGTGTCGGCCGTCGGGACGAGCGGAAGCGCACCGGCGCCCGCCGCGGATGCGGAGGCCAGGACCTTCACCGGTGGCGCGGCGTGAGCGGAACCGCACGGTGCGTGCCGGTTCGCCGCACGAGTCGGTTCACGTACCCGGCGGGACGGCTGATTCGTCACCCGCCCCGTTGTCAGCGCGGCGTCAATTCGGGTGTGCGACGTGTCAGGGCCGTATCAACGCATGGCGTGCGCGGATCGCGGCGGACCCGGACTGAACCGGACGGTGGCGCGGACGACCGGTCCGTGGCGTGGCCCGGGCGGGCGAGTGATCATCACCGCCTGGGGTGCGCACATGAAGATCTCGCCGAGCGGCCACCGGCGGCCCGTGATACGGAGGGCGTAGGAGGTGACTCATGACCGGCCAACTGCTCCGGGACCGGCTCGCACTCGTGGCTGCGCTGGTGGGGCCGCTGCTGGTCGCGCTGGCACTCGTGCCGTTCCGTACGGACCTGTCGAGGACCAATGCCGCCCTCGTACTCGTCGTGGTCGTCGTCGCGGTCGCCGCCTTCGGCAGCCGCGTCGCGGGCGCGGTGGCGGCGCTGTCCGCGGCCGTGTGGTTCGACTTCTTCCTCACCCAGCCGTATCAGCGGTTCACCATCAATGGCGGCGACGACATCGAGACGGCCGTGCTGCTCCTGATCGTCGGTCTGATCGTCTCGCAGCTGGCCGCCCGGGTACGGCGGCTCGAGGTGATCGCCGTGACCGATGCGGGCCATCTCTCCCGAATCCATGACACCGCCGAACTGGCGCAGGCGACGACCTCCGCCGACGCCGTCGTCGCCCATGTGCGCGGTGAGCTCGTCGAGCTGCTGCAGCTGCGGGGCTGCCGGTTCGAGTACGGAACCCTGCTGGGGCGGCCACCGAGGCTGGAACAGGACGGCAGTGTGTCCGTCGGGCGAAGGTGCTGGGACGTCGCGCGCGTCGGCTGGCCGGACGGCGAGATCGAGTTGCGGGCCAGCGGGCAGGGCCACTACGTCGGCAGGTACATGCTCGATCCCACGCCGGGAACCGTACCGACGCTGGAGGCCCGCCTTGTCGCCGTGACACTGGCCGACCAGGCGGGCGCCGCGCTCGACACGGCAGGCCGGCCGGCGGGCGGCTGAGGCGGGCCGGGGAGGCCGCCCGCCGAACAGGGCGGACGGCCGCCCCGGTCAGCCGGCGTGCCGGGTCCGGCTCCGCCCGGCGCACGACCTCGCGGGGTTGCGGCGTGCCCTGTCCCGGCACGGACCCGACCGGATCGGGGTCGTGCATGCCGGTCATCCGTGTTCTTCCCGGTGATCGGTCGTACGACGAGGGGCGAGTCCCCAGCACTCGGCACCGGCCCGACGGCGGGGGGCGTACGAGACGTGCGGTCCGAATGACCGCAAGCGCGTGAGACGCGGCTGTGGGGCCCGGCAGTCTCTGCCGGGCCCCACGTCATCCGTTGACCTCACCTGGTCGGGGCCGGACCCTCCTCAGGGGAAGGACACCACCGTCGAGGGAACGGTCGAGGTGCCGGACGTGGGCGAACCGGTGCTGTTGATCACGTGCTCGTACTGTCCCTGGCCACCCAGGGACACCACCAGCAGATCGTGGAACTTCACCCCGGGCTTCACCGGGGCCTCGAAGCCGTGGTCCTGACGGATCGTCGGATCGACGTTGAAGTAGCAGTAGCTGCCCAGGCCCCAGCCCTCGTGGTTGTTGACCGAGTCCGCGACCTTGTAGGCGGCGTACCCCTTGATGGTGCCGTTCTGGACGGCGGCCTGGTTCGGTGCGTCGTACGCCTTCTCGTTCTGGAAGAAGATCGTCCTGCCGTTCTCGCCGTTCCACTGCACGTCGTACTTGTTGAAGTGCTCGACGAAGAGGCCGGTGGCGAGGACGTCGTCTCCGTCGACCCGGAGCCCGTAGTCGGCACGGTTGGTCTCCCAGCCGACCCCGTCTCCGTGGTCGGCGCGCCAGATCCAGGTGTGGTCGACGATGGTGTCGTCATTGTTGATGACCATGCTGGTGGTGGCCTTGCCGGCGCCCGCACCGCCGATCCGGATGAACACGTCCTGCACGGTGGTCGGATTCGCCGAGTGGTCGGCAGAGGCGCCCTCGGGGCCCACCTGGAGCAGCACCGAGGAGTTCTGCGGACCGGCGTCGATCAGGAGCCCGGCGAGCTTCACGCCGTCCACGTCGCCGACCTTGATCGCTGTCACACCGTTGTCCGGGATGATCGTCGCGAGCCCCAGGCCGAGGACGACCGTGTTCGCCCGGTCGATGTCTATGGTCTGGTCCACGTGGTAGACGCCGGGCGTGAACAGCAGGTGCAGGCCCTGCTGCACGGCGGCGTTGATGGTCTGTGCGGTGGCGCCGGGCTTGACCACGTAGAACTGGCTCAGCGGGATGGACTCACCCTGCGGCGTACCGGTCCACGAGACGCCGCGCGCGTTGGTGCGCTTGGCCGGGACGAAGACCTTGTACTCGGAGCCGTCGAGGTAGAGGAACGGCTTCTCACGCGAGACCGGGGTGGTGTCGAGCGTGGTGTACGGAGGGTCGGGGAAGCTCTGCGCGGGGGCACCCTCGACTCCGGAGAACGTCATGTTCCAGACGCCGTTGGTCCAGCCCCCGACCGAGCTGTCGCGGGTGTACCACTGCTGCTGGGAGTACGGGCCGACCTGGCCGTCGATCTTGCTGTCAGCGATGTAGCCGCCGCTGGCCCAGCCGTAGCCGTCAGGTGCCAGGTTGAGGCCGCCCTTGACGTGCATCCGCCGGAACGGCGCGGCCTGCGACACAGCCCAACGGTCCGTGCCGTTCACCGGGTTGAGCGCCAGATTCTCCGCCGAGCGCCAGAAGTTCTGTGTGGCGTTCCCGTTGAACCAGCCGGCGTCGACGGTCACGTCACCGTTGAAGGTCGTGTCGTCCGGCTTGAGGCCGAGCCCCGCGATGGAGGTGTAGAAGCCGAGCTGCGCGTTGATGTTGTTGTACGTGCCCGGCTTGAACAGGAGCGCATAGCGGCCGTTCCCGAACTGCGCGGACTCCTGCTGCTTGAAGATCTCGTCGACCTTGGCCTGGATGCCGGGCGTCGACGGGTCGAAGACCAGCACATTCGGTCCCAGGTCGCCGCCGCCGGGAATCTGCGGGCCGCCCTGGTCGCCGGTGGTGCCGAACACCTGGAACTCCCAGAGCGAGTAGCCGTACGGGGTGGCCCGGGCGGTGCCGGTCAGCCGGACGTAGCGGGCGGTGCCGGAGACGTTCAGGGTTTCCGTGCCGCCGGGACCGCTGGTGGTGGAGTAGGCGGTGGTCCATGTGCTGTTGTCCGTGGAGAACTCGACCCGGTAGCCGGTGGCGTAGGCCGCCTCCCACTTCAGCACGATCTGGGAGACCGAGGCGGAGGCGCCCAGATCGACCTTGATCCACTGCGGGTCGGAGAAGGCGCTCGACCAGCGGGTGCCGTCGTTGCCGTCCACGGCTGAGGTGGCGGGGGCGCCGGCGTTCTCCTCGCTGGAGGACGTCACCGTTCTGCCCTGGGAGAGCAGCGAGGGCGCTGCGCTCGCCGGGGTCGCGGGGACGAACGCCAGCAGCGAGATGACGAGACCGGCGACGGCGGCGAGCACACCGGCACGTCGTCCGGTCGATGAACGGGCAGGTCTGCGGAGTACGGGGGGTGCGTACATGGGGGTTCGTCTCCTGAGTCGTGGTGCGGGTGCACGACGCGCAGCCTGAGAGCGCTCTCAGGCTGCGGAAGATACTTCTCTCTTGACTCGGACACGTCAATAGGTGTGCAGCAGGTGCTGCTTCAGGGCCTGTTGGGAACAAGAGTTGAACGAATGGTGGGCACCGACCGGCTCATCGGTTCGCCCTCACCGGCGGCAGCGCAGGGCAGCCGACGGAGTGTCGGCTTCAGGGGGTGTGGCCGGACGGCCGTGGCGATAGCCGGACCGTCCGCAGTGGCTCGCGCGGCGGGCGGGCCCGCCACTCGCGCGGGTAGCCGATCGACACCTCCTCGAACCGCACCCCGTCGTGATGGGTCACCCGCGGGATGTGCAGATGCCCGTAGATCACAGCCGCGGCACGGTGGCGGCGATGCCAGTCGCGGGTGAGCTCCGTCCCGCACCACTGCGCGAACTCCGGGTACCGCAGCACGTCCGTCGGTTCACGCACCAGCGGGTAGTGGTTCACCAGGACCGTGCGGTGGTCCTCGGGGATGCCGGCCAGCCGCAGTTCGGTCTCCCGTACCCGTGCCCGGCACCAGTCGTCGCGCGTCGGGTACGGATCGGGGTGGAGGAAGTGCTCGTCGGCGCAGACGACCCCGGCCCTGTGGGCGATGGCGAGGGACTCGTCCTTGGTGGTCGCGCCGGGGGCGCGGAACGTGTAGTCGTAGAGCAGGAAGAGGGGGGCGACGGTCACCGGCCCGTCCGCGCCCTCCCATACCGGATAGGGATCCTCGGGGGTGAGGACGCCCAGGCTTCGGCAGAGGTCGACCAGGTGGAGGTAGCGCGCCTCGCCCCGCAGTCGCACAGGATCGCTCGGGTGGGTCCACAGTTCGTGGTTCCCGGGGACCCAGACCACCTTGGCGAAGCGCTCGCTGAGCAGCGCCAGTGCCCGCTCGACATCGGCGACCTTCTCGCCGACATCACCTGCGACGATGAGCCAGTCGGCGTCGGTGCCGGGGCGCAGGGACGACACGATGTCACGGTTGTCGGCGTACGCGACGTGCAGGTCGCTGACCGCCAGCAGGTGTCCGTTCAGGGCAAGAACTCCTCGCTCCGTGGGCATCGCCCGGCAGCCACTCTATCCGCATGCCGCGCGAGGTGACCCAAAGCCTTTCAGGGAACCGGTGTTCGAGCGGGTCGGCGGTTCGGGACAATCAGGTGCTCGGCCGTCCCCGGCGGCCCATGCGCACCGGCGTAGCATGATCCCCATGGAACAGCGCACACTGGGCAGGACCGGACAGGACGTATCCGTCGTCGGGCAGGGCACCTGGCAGCTCGGCGGCGACTGGGGCGAGGTGCGGGAGGCGGACGCCTTCGGTGTCCTGGACGCGGCGGTCGAGTCGGGCGTCACCTTCTTCGACACGGCGGACGTGTACGGCGACGGCCGCAGTGAACAGCTCATCGGCCGCTATCGGAAGGACCGCCCGGACGCCGGTGTGTTCGTCGCCACCAAGATGGGGCGGCGTGCCGACCAGGTTCCGGAGAACTACAGCCTCGACAACTTCCGTTCCTGGAACGACCGCTCACGGGCCAACCTCGGCGTCGACACGCTCGATCTCGTGCAACTGCACTGTCCGCCCACCGCCGTGTACTCCTCGGACGAGGTCTACGACGCGCTCGACACCCTCGTCGCCGAGCAGCGGATCGCCGCCTACGCGGTGAGTGTCGAAACGTGCGCCGAGGCGCTCACCGCCATTGCCCGCCCCGGCGTCGCGAGCGTCCAGATCATCCTCAACCCGTTCCGTCTCAAGCCGCTGGACGAAGTCCTCCCGGCTGCCCGTGCGGCGGGTGTGGGCATCATCGCGCGGGTCCCGCTCGCCTCCGGACTGCTCTCCGGGAAATACACCAAGGACACCGTCTTCGCCCCCGAGGACCACCGTTCGTACAACCGGCATGGCGAGGCGTTCGACCAGGGCGAGACCTTCTCCGGAATCGAGTACGGCAACGGGGTGGCCGCGGCCGCCGAGTTCGCCGAACTCGCACCGCAGGGGGCGACACCCGCCCAGACCGCACTGCGCTGGATCATCCAGCAGCCCGGAGTCACCAGCGTCATCCCCGGCGCGCGCTCCGTGGAGCAGGCCCGTGCCAACGCGGCGGCCGCATCGCTTCCGCCGTTGCCGCAGAGCACCCTGGACGCGGTACGGGACCTCTACGACCGTCGGATCCGCGCGGAGGTCCACCACCGCTGGTAGCCGGAAGACGCGGCTGACCGGGGCCGGCCCGGTCAGCCGGTGAGATCGACCCGTACGGTCAGCAGGTTCGTGCCGACCGCCCGGACCGTGGCGCTGTTCAGGCGCGGCAACGTCCTGAGTCGTGCGCGGGCGTCGTCCTGCGGAACCAGGTGGGCGGTCCCGGCATGCCAACGTCCCTTGATCCGGACCCTGACCTGCGGGTTGGCCTGAATGTTGCGTACGTACTGCGACTTCTCGCCGTACTCCGAGACCAGCCAGAACTCGTTCCCGGCGCGGCGTCCGCCGACCGGCGTCCGGCGGGGGAGTCCGGATGTGCGTCCCGTGGTCTCCAGGAGTGTCTGACGCGGCAGCTGCCGGACCATCGGATTCCCGATCCGCCGCTGGAACGACGTGACGGCCCGGAACTTCATCTCGTGATACCTCGACATGTGTGACTCTCCCCGTCGGTGCCGGTGACCCTCGCCGGAGGTCAACCGTAAGCCGGACAGCCCTTGGTCGAGGTGCCGGGCGGGGCGCAGGATGCGGCGGCGGTCGCGTGATCAGCCCAGAGACGTACCACGCGCGACCAGCAGGGCGATGTCGGCCCCGGCCAGGCCGAGCGTGGCCAGGAACGGAAGACGGCTGTCGGGTGAGGTGCCCAGCGGGAGACACAGGACGACGGCCAGCGCCCCGGTCACCGTGAGGCCGCTCCAGCCCATGGCGTCCGGCGGTCCGGGCGGGCCGAGAACGAGGACGGCCGAGGCCGCGAGCAGCGTGAGTGCCGCGGCGGTACGGGACCGGCGCCGGCCCAGGCGCTGGGGCAGGCCCCGGACTCCCGCGGCCAGGTCGGCCTCGATGTCGGGGAGGACGTTGGTGAAGTGCGCACCCACGCCGAGGAGGGCACCCGCGGCCACCACCCAGGCGGCCGGCCAGGGGTGGCCCGGCAGCGCGAGGGTGAGGAAGGCGGGCAGAAGTCCGAAGGCCAGCGCGTAGGGCAGCCACGACCACCGCGTCCGCTTGACGCCGAGGTTGTACGACCATGCGGCGGCCACCCCGATCAGATGCGCGCCGCCCGCCGCCGCGCCGTTCGCGAGGGACAGGGGAGCGCACAGCACGAGCGCGGCACACGCCGCGACCGACACGCTACGCACCTGCACCTCGCCCCCGACGAGCGGCTTGTCGCGCCGGTGTGCCGCGGTGTCCCGCGCGAGGTCGATGCGGTCATTGCTCCAGCCGACGGAGAGCTGTCCGGTGAGCACGGCCAGGGCGACCAGACAGCTGCCGAACGCGTCGCGTCCCGCTGCGACGGCCAGGGCGGTGATCAGGGCGGTCACGGCCAGCGCGGGGGCCGGGTGGGCCGACAGGAGGAGCGCCAAGGCGCCGCGGCCGAGGCCACCCGCTCGCGCTGCCGGCTCCGCCGGTACGGGTGCCGGCGAGGGCGGGGCGGCCGACAAGGAGAGCGCCTGAAAAGTCTGATTCATGATGTTCGATCAAAACATCCCTTCCGCACCTATGGTGACGGCATGACGCGAATCATCGCGATCCATGGTGTGCTCCCGCCGCACCGGTACGAGCAGTCCGTGATCACCGACGCCTTCGCCGACATGTGCCTGCCTCCGGGCGCGGACCGCGGCGTGCTGGAACGCCTGCACCGGTCCGCCGGCGTACGCGGCCGCCACCTGGCCCTGCCCCTGGAACGGTACGCCGCGCTGAGCGGTTTCGGCGAGGCCAACGACGTGTTCATCGAAGTCGCCCTGGAGCTCGGGGAACAGGCCGTACGCGGCGCCCTGGACCGGTCGGACCTGGACCCGGGCGACATCGACCTGGTCATCTCCACCTCCGTCACCGGCATCGCCGCCCCGTCCCTGGAGGCACGGCTCGCCGGACGGATCGGGTTGCGGCCCGATGTCAAACGCGTACCGATCTTCGGGCTCGGCTGCGTGGCCGGGGCCGCCGGCCTCGCCCGGCTCCACGACTACCTCGAGGGCCACCCCGGCCAGGTCGCGCTGCTGCTCTCCGTCGAACTCTGCTCGCTGACCCTGCAACGTGCCGACACATCCGTGCCGAACCTGGTGGCGGGCGCACTGTTCGGTGACGGCGCCGCCGCCGTCCTCGCGGTCGGCCGGAACCACCCGCACCGTCAGGAACGGTCCGGGCCCGTGGTGGTCGCGACGCGCAGCAGCCTCTACCCCGGCACCGAACGCACACTGGGCTGGGACATCGGTGACCAAGGCTTCCGGATCGTACTCGGCGCCGACCTCCCGAACCTGGTACGCGAGACCCTGGGCGACGAGGTGCACTCCTTCCTCTCCGACCACGACCTCAAGACGCAGGACGTGACGGCCTGGGTCTGCCACCCGGGCGGCCCCCAGGTACTCGAAGCCGTACGCGAGACGCTGGATCTGCCCGCCCGCGCACTGGAACTGGCCTGGCGTTCGCTGGCCGAGGTCGGCAATCTGTCCTCCGCCTCCGTCCTGCATGTCCTCAGGGACACCCTGGCGCTGCGCTCACCACCGCCCGGAACTCCCGGACTCCTCCTTGCGATGGGGCCCGGCTTCTGCACCGAACTCGTCCTGCTCCGCTGGTAGCCGCCCTGTGATCCCTTACACCGTCCTCGTCCTTCTGGTCGCCGTCGAGCGCCTCGCCGAACTCGTCACCGCCCGACGCAATGCCGCCTGGAGCCGGCGCCACGGCGCAGCGGAGTACGGGCAGGGCCACTACCCCGTCATGGTCGCCCTCCACACCGGACTGCTGGCCGGCTGCCTGGCGGAGACCTGGCTCGGCGGCCGACCCTTCCTGCCCGCACTCGGCTGGCCGATGCTCGCCCTGGCCCTGGGCGCCCAGGGCCTGCGCTGGTGGTGCATCACCACGCTGGGGCCACGCTGGAACACCCGTGTCATCGTGGTGCCCGACCTGCCGCTCGTCACCGCCGGACCGTACCGGTGGCTGAGCCACCCCAACTACGTCGCTGTGATCGTCGAGGGTGTCGCACTGCCACTCGTCCACACCAACTGGCTCACCGCGACCGCCTTCAGCCTGCTCAACCTGCCGCTCCTCGCGACCCGAGTACGGTGCGAGAACACCGCCCTCGCCGGGGCCGCACCGGCGGCGCCGTGATCGACCTGCTGGTCGTCGGCGGCGGACCCGCCGGCCTCGCCACCGCGATCCACGCCGCCGAGGCCGGGCTCGAAGCGGTGGTCGCCGAACCGCGCCCCACCCCGATCGACAAGGCCTGCGGAGAGGGGCTCATGCCGGGCGCCGTGAACGCTCTGGCCGGACTCGGCGTCTCCGTCGCCGGACACCCGCTGCGCGGAATCCGCTACCTCGACGACCGCCACCGGGCAGAAGCCCTCTTCGCACCCGGCCCCGGTCGCGGTGTGCGCCGCACCGAACTGCAGACCGCCCTGGCCCGCCGCGCCGCGGAACTCGGCGTGCGGGTGATCCCCGTGCGGTCGGGCAGCGTCCGGCAGAGCGCCGACAGCGTGTACGCGGCAGGCGTCACCGCCCGCTACCTGGCCGCCGCTGACGGCCTGCACTCACCGATCAGACGCCAACTCGGCCTGGACCTGACGGACCCACGCCCCCCGAGGTTCGGACTGCGCCGCCACTTCGCGGTCGAGCCCTGGACGGACTGCGTCGAGGTGCACTGGTCACCACGGGCCGAGGCCTATGTCACCCCGCTGGGCCCACGCCTGGTCGGCGTCGCCGTCCTGACCACGGAACGCGGCCCGTTCGACGGCCACTTGGCCCGCTTCCCTCTCCTGGCCCGGCATCTGCCTGCGAGCGCCACCACGCCGGTGCGTGGCGCCGGACCACTGCGCCAGCGGGTCGGCTCCCGCGTGGCAGGACGGGTCCTGCTGGTGGGGGACGCCGCCGGATACATCGACGCCCTGACCGGTGAAGGCGTCTCGCTGGCTCTCGCCGGAGCCGCTCAACTGGTGCGCTGCGTCCGGGACGACCGGCCGCAGGCCTACGAGCGGGCGTGGCGCAAGGTCTCCCGGCGCCATCGCCTGCTCACCGAATCGCTGCTCCTGGCCCGGCAGCACCCGCGACTGGCCAGCCGCATCGTCCCGACCGCGAGCCGTCTCCCCGCAGCCTTCACCAACCTGGTCAACCAGCTGGCCTGAGCGCGGTCCGGCAGCGTCCACCCGGGCCGGACCGTCGCGACGGGCTACGCCGCGGGGCGTGCGATCAGCGCAGGTGGCGCCGGCCGGCGCCGCCGCGTCAACCAGCCGACCAACGTACAGACGGCACCCGCGAGGGCAAGCACGACGCCGAGCAGCACGCACAGTCCCAGCACCACCGGCGCGGTGTCGTCGTCGAGCACCCGGCCCCGCACGGCCGTCACGGGTACGGTCCCGGGGTCCCCGCTCGCGAAGTAGCGCGAGTCGTAGGAGTTCGCACGATGGTCACCGAGAAGGAACATCTGGCCGGCCGGTACCTTCACGTCGTACGGTCCGTGCCCGCCGTCGACCTCTCCGTCCTTCAGATAGGGCTCCTTGAGCGGGGCGTCGTTGACGGTCAGGCGTGTGCCGTCGAAGACCACATGGTCGCCCCCCAGACCGATGACGCGCTTCAGCACCGGCTTGCCCTCGAACCGCTCCGGCACGCCGAAGAGCACGACATCGCCTCGCCGTACCTTCGCGCCGGACGTCCTCGCGATGAGAATGCGGTCGCCCGGAGCGTAGCTGGGCTCCATCGACCCGCCGGAGAAGGTGACCATCGTGTAGCCGCTACGGACGGTCCAGAGCGCGCCCGCTGCCAGCACGATCCCCAGGACGGCAAGCACAGTCCCCGTGATCAACAGCCAACGCCCAGCGTGCCGCATCCGCCGATCTCCCCTCAGACCCTCACTCCAGCCGGGTGGCTGCAGCGACACCGTAGAGGGTCTCTCCCGGCGGGACCGCAGAGGGGTCGGGCGGACATACCGCCGGGCCGGGGAGTGTCGCTATTCCAAGCCGGATACCTGGAAAACCGTCTGGGCCGTCCGGCGGTCGATACGCTCCCCGAGCTGACGCAGCGCCGTCACCCCGCAGAGCAGCGTCCCGCGTCCCACGCAGGCGCGGGTGTCCTGGTCCAACCGGTGCCACAGTGCCGGATTGGCGACGAACACCCGCGGGTCGACCTCGACCCGCCAGCCATCGGCGTCGCGGAGCACCAGACGTTGCGAGACGCCGTCGGACCAGCGGACGGAGACCAGTCGGTCCGTACGCACCGTGTGAGCGCGCAGCAGGCCGCGCGAGGAGAGCCACCCGGCGCCCGCGCGGACCCGTGGTGGCACCAGGACCACGAAAAGCGTCGTGGCGAGGGCCGCCCACAGCAGGAAGCGCAGCCAGGTGAGCCGGCCGGCGGCCGCGTCGACCGCCAGCAGGAGCCCCAGGAGCGACGCGGCGCAGCCGACCGCGAAGCGCACGTGGCCGGCCCAGTCCTCGTCGTACACCGTCGTACCCGGGGGAGGCAGGACTCGGCCGCGACGGCCGGAGCGGCCGTCGGGCACTGCGCGGGTGATGCGTCGTTCCATGGCGCTGAGGCTAAGGACGGCGAGCCGGCCGGTCATCGTGTCTTGACGGAGTGCTGATGCCGGTGCCGCATGTCCTGACGCATGCCTGACGGTCGACCGGCAGCCGGAGTGAAGGGCGCGTGAAGACGCAGCCGGTCGGAGCCGACAGCTCGCCAGGACCGGGCGTGATCGGCCAGTGGCCGGTGCGGTGTGATCGGACCTGAACAGAAGGGGCCCGCTTGACGTCCGCTGTGAGGACCGAGGCCGCACTGAGGTATGGCCGTACGTCCGGAGTCGCCGCGCGTGCAGGAGGGTTGACATCCGGCTACCGCACCGAGACGCTTTTTAGAAAGCGATTCTATGATTGGCCGGCTCGCTGAAGCGCCGGGCCGGCGCGGAGTTGCGGACGGGAGAGGCGTATGGGTGGCGTCGTGGAGGGCCGGGTCGTCGTTGTCACGGGGGCGGCACGTGGGATCGGACGCGGGCACGCGCTGGAGTTCGCCCGGCAGGGCGCGAAAGTGGTGGTCAACGATCTGGGCGCGGAGGTCGATGGATCCGGTTCCTCGTCCGGACCCGCGGGCGAGGTCGTGACGCAGATCCGCGAGGCCGGCGGTGAGGCCGTTGCCAACGGTGACGACGTGTCCGACTTCGAAGGCGCTCGCAGGCTGGTGGAGTCCGCGATCAGGCACTTCGGCGACCTGAATGTGCTGGTCAACAATGCCGGCATCTTGCGCGACCGGATGCTGGTGAACATGAGCGCCGAGGAGTGGGACGCGGTGATCAGGGTGCACCTGCGCGGTACGTTCGGTCCACTGCGGCATGCGGCGGCCTATTGGCGGTCGCAGGCGAAGGCCGGTGTGCAGGTCGATGCCCGGGTCATCAACACGACGTCCTCGTCGGGTATTTACGGAAACCCGGGGCAGGCGAACTACGGAGCGGCCAAGGCGGGGATCGCGGGGCTGACCGTGATCGCCTCCCGGGAACTGGAGCGCTACGGCGTCGCGGTGAACGCCGTGGCACCGGCGGCGCTCACCCGTATGACGGAGGGGCTGCGGTCCGACCGCACGGTGGCGGAGCCCGGCACCTTCGACCCGTCGGCGCCGGAGAACATAGCTCCGCTGGTCGTCTGGCTGGCGGGTCCCTCGGCGCGGGGCATCACCGGTCGGGTTTTCAACGTGCGCGGCGGCCTGATCAGCGTCGCGGAGGGCTGGCATGCGGGACCGGCCGCTGACAACGAATCACGCTGGGAACAATCACAACTCGACAGGGTGATACCGGCGTTGGTCGACAAGGCCCGTCCGAACGCGCTGCAGAACGGCCGGGCGCCGGGGGAGGACCGCTGACGTGCCCCTCGACCACAGTGTGATCGGCATCGAGTCCCCACCGGTCGAGCGGACCTGGACCTCCAAGGACACCCTGCTCTACGCGGTCGGGGTCGGAGCCGGGCTGGACGACCCGCTGCGGGAACTGGCCTTCACCACGGAGAACTCGCACGGCATCGGCCAGCAGGTTCTGCCGACGTTCGCCGTGCTGGCCGCGCAGGGGGGCCGGGGCCGGAGCATCGGCGAGTTCGACCCGGCGATGCTCGTACACGCGGAGCAGTCCTTCGACCTGCACCGGCCCCTGCCGCCGGCGGGGACCGTGCGCGTCACCTCGAAGATCACCGGGATGTACGACAAGGGATCCGGTGCACTGGTGACCAGCGAGGCGGTGGCCGTGGATCCGGGCACGGGCGATCCGGTGATCACCTCGCGCAGTGCCGTCTTCATCCGAGGGGAGGGCGGTTTCGGCGGTGACCGGGGGCCGCGTGACAGCTGGCCGGAGCCCGGTCGTGAGCCGGACCGCCGGATCACCTGCCCGACCAGACCGGAGCAGGCACTGCTGTACCGGCTTTCCGGTGACCGCAATCCACTGCACTCCGATCCCACGTTTGCCGCGAAGGCCGGATTCGGGCGTCCGATCCTGCACGGCCTGTGCACCTACGGGGTGACCGGACGTGCCCTGTTGCACACGTTGGCGGAATCGGAACCGTCCCGGTTCGTCTCCATGTCGGGCCGGTTCAGCAGGCCGGTCCACCCCGGCGAGTCGCTGACCGTGTCCATCTGGAGGGACGGTGACACCGCGCAGTTCCGTACCACCAAGGCCGACGGAACAGTCGTGATCGATCGTGGGCGGGCTGCCGTCCGCGGGGCGGGCGGCCCTGGCGCCTGACGCCCGTCGCTCCGGGGTGACGCCGTCGGACGCCGTCCGCGGAGACTGCGCGGCCATGGTGTCGCCCCCGAGCGCGGTCCGGCGGACACCGGTCAGGTGCCGGCCCTGGGGTTGGCAACCGCGGTGGTCATGCAGTAGCCGATCGGGCCCGCGGTGTCGTGCAGTGTGCAGTGCCCGACGGCGACCCCGTCCTCGCTGGTGTGGGCGGCGGACTCCAGCCCGATGGCGTCGCTGAGCGGGAGTCTGCTCAGGCACAGGGTGTAGTCGGCATTGATGAACTGCAGCCCGGAGTCACCGGCATGGGCGAGCGGACTGGCCGTGTCGGCGGCGAGCGCTGCCCGTACGAACGGCGAGAGTGACTCGCCGGCGACCAGTTCGCACGATTCCCGCAGCCAGGCCCTGCGCCTGCCGCTTCCCTGCCCGCCGTCCCGCACAGGCGTGTTGCGCTCGTCGAACTTCCAGACCGTCCAGGCCCCTTCGCGCGGTGCGGGCAGCTCTTCAGGTGCGGGTGCGTCCCAGGGCGGTGTGGCAGGGACATGGCCCGGTGGCTGCTCGCTGCGGCGCAGCAGCACGGCGCTGGCCCGCGCGACGACGCCGTCGGCGCCGTGCACGGTCGCGTCGGCGACCCGGATGCGACGGCCGTCGCGCACCCGGAGGGTTTCCACCCGCACCGGCGCCATCGGCGCGTTGCGGAACAGGTCGACGGTCAGCCGGGTGAAGTGCAGTCCCTCGGCGGCGTGTTCACGCTCCAGGGCTCGGGCCGCCAGCGCGCCGAGCAGCCTGCCGTGCATCATGCCGGGCGCCCACCAACTGCGCGCGTGGGGGGCGGGGACGAATGCATCTCCGGCACCGGTGAAGAAGGCCTCCTGCTGTTCGGCCTGGGCCACGGGCGTTTCCTTCCTGGAGAACCGATGTGTCGATGTACCGGGCTGCGCGCCGCAGGGATGCCGGTGCACCGGCCCGGCCGTCAGCCGTGCGGTCCCGATGCTCCGACCGCTGGTCAGGTGTCCTGGCCGGGTGAGCCGAGTCGGCGGATCAGCACGATCGCGGCTTCGGTGATCTTGTTGGCCTGGCGCTTGTTCGGGCACGTCGCGATCTCGCGTCCCGCCTCCCCGATGATCGTGGTCAGCACCGCCAC
Source organism: Streptomyces sp. NPDC051664 (assembly GCF_044453545.1). Lineage (NCBI taxonomy): Bacteria > Bacillati > Actinomycetota > Actinomycetes > Kitasatosporales > Streptomycetaceae > Streptomyces > Streptomyces sp. NPDC051664. The sequence goes on from NZ_JBITCU010000013.1 coordinate 96,456, forward strand.
CGCGAGCCGGTCGACCGAGTCGATGCCGGCGCCGAGCAGCACCGCGTTCTGCCGGACCCACTCCCGGCTGCGTGTGCGCCGGACCAGCTCGAAGCCCGGTGGCCCGTCGCCGTCCATGAAGAGCCTGGCCAGATCGCGGCGCTGCCAGGAGCCCTCGAGAAATGCACGGGCGCCCACGACGAACAGATCGAGCGGGTCCTCTCCCTCGCCCGCGGCTCGGGCCGCGGCGACCGCGGTCACCGCGTTCTGCTCATGGGCGGCCTGGTGTTCCTCCCACAGAGCGAGGAAGAGCTCGGTCTTCCCGCCGAAGTGGTGGTAGAGGCTGCCCACACTGGACCCGGCGCGTTCCACCACCCCTGCGATGCTCGCCTCGGCGAAGCCCTGTTCGCAGAACACCTCACGCGCGGCGTTCAGCAACACCCGGCGGGTCTCCGCGGTGCGGCTCCACTGCCAGGCGTTCCCGCCGGCTGCGGCGCTGCTCGCGCTACGTGCCATGGGATCCCCTCCTTGCCTTCGTCGACGGGCACCGACGCGGTCCACCGTACCGAATCCAATCTTAGAATTGCCGTCGCGGATGTTTCGTCGATGTTTCGTCACGCTTCCTTGATCGGCCGCGTCCGCAGTAGTGGCGCGGATTCGCAAGTTGCCGCCAAGGGTGGCCGGTTGTACGTGAACCGGCTTGCGGCAGGCGTCTTGACACGCTCGTCCGGCCGGGCGCAGGCTGAGCCAATTCCTAGAGTTCCGTTCTAGAAAAGGACCCCGGGTGGTCGCCCGCGTGTCCTGAGAAGGAAAGGACACCGCTCGATGGTCGATTTCTCCCTCAGTGTCGAGGAACGTCAGATCCGGGACACGGTCCGCGCGTTCATCTCCAAGGAGGTGATGCCGCTGGAACATGAGGTGCTGCGCAACGAACGGGCGGGCGTTCCCGCGATCGCCGTGGACGTCCTGGCCGAGCTGCGGGCCAAGGCCCGCCGGGCGGGCTTCTGGGGAATGAACACGCCCGAGGAGTACGGCGGGATGAACCTGGGCGCCGTCATGTCCGCGATCCTGGCGATGGAAACCGGCAGGACGTACGTTCCCTTCAGCTTCGGCGGCTCGGCGGACAACATCCTCTACAGCTGCAACGACGAGCAGAAGCAGCGCTACCTCATCCCGACGATCGAGGGCGAGCGGCGGTCCTGCTTCGCGATCACCGAGCCGGGAGCCGGATCCGACGCACGCAACATCCGTACCCGCGCGGTGCGCGACGGCGGCGACTGGGTGATCAACGGGGAAAAGACCTTCATCACCGGCGGCAACGAGGCCGACTTCGTGATGGTGTTCGCCGTCACCGACCCGGACAAGGGCGCGGACGGCGGGGTGACCTGCTTCGTCGTCGACCGGGACATGGGCTGGAAGTCCGAACCGATCCCCACGATGGGCCAGTGGGGCCCGGCGGCACTGGTCTTCGACGAGGTGCGTGTTCCCGACGAGAACGTACTTGGTGAAGTCGGCCGCGGTTTCGCGCTGGCGCTGCGGTGGATCGGCCAGGGCCGATACATGATCCCGGCCCGCGCGATCGGTTCCGCCGAACGGATGCTGCAGATGGCCATCGACTACGCCAAGATCCGGCACTCCATGGGGAATCCGATCGCCGAGTACCAGGCGATCCAGTGGCAGATCGCGGACTCGCAGGTGGAGATCGAGTCCACGAAGTGGCTCACCTTGTACGCGGCTTGGCGGGTCCAGCAGGGCATGGACGCGCGCCACGCCTCCTCCATCGCCAAGCTCAACGGCGCACTCATGGCCAACCAGGTCGTGGACCGCGTGCTGCAGATCCATGGCGGGATGGGCTACACCAAGGAGCTGCCGATCGAGCGCTGGTACCGGGAGTTGCGACTGCTGCGGATCTTCGAGGGCACCGACGAGATTCAGCGCCGCACCATCGCCCGCAACCTGCTCAAGGGCCATGTACGGCTGGGCGGGATCGGCGAATGAGGGCCCGCAGGCGCGCGGCGATCGTCGGGGTGGCCGAGTCGGAAGTGGGCAGGACCCCGCACCTGACCGTGCTGTCCCAGCAAGCAAGGGCGAGCCGGGGGGCGCTGGCCGAGGCCGGGCTGGGTCCCAAGGACGTGGACGCCCTGTTCGTGGCCGGAAACTGGTCCTGGGCACCCGCGCTGACGCTGGCCGAGTATCTGGGACTCCAGCCGGACTACCTGGACGGCACCAACATCGGCGGATCGTCCTTCGAGGCGCACCTCGGCCATGCGGCGGCCGCCATCGAGGCCGGGGTGATCGACGTCGCACTGATCACCTACGGCAGCACCCAGCGCAGCAACCGCTCACGCAACGCCCCACGGCCACCCCCGTCGCTCACCGAGCAGTTCGACCGGCCCTACGGGCTGCCGCAGCCGGTCGGCGCCTACGCACTGGCGGCCAACCGCTACTTCCACCAGTACGGTGCGACCAGCGAGCAGCTGGCCGAAGTGGCGGTGAGCGCACGGCAGTGGGCGGCGCTCAACCCGGACGCGTACCACCGTCACCCGATCACGGTCGACGACGTGCTCGACTCGCCGATGATCAGCGATCCGCTGCACCTGCTGGACTGCTGCCTGGTCACCGACGGTGGCGGCGCGGTGGTCGTGGCGGCTGAGGACCGCTGGCCCGACGTGGACACCCATCCGGTCGTCGTGCTCGGCCACGGCGAGACCACTACGCACAGCAGCATCGCCCAGATGCCGGACCTGACCGTCACCGGTGCTGCCCGCTCGGGACCGACGGCGATGAAGATGGCCGACGTGACCCATGACGACCTCGACCTGCTGGAGATCTACGACTCCTTCACCATCACCGTCCTGCTGACCCTGGAGTCACTGGGGTTCTGCAAACCGGGCGAGGCCGGGGACTTCGTCGCCCGCGGCCGTACCGCCCCCGGTGGACCGGTGCCGATGAACACCAACGGCGGTGGTCTGTCCTACACGCACCCCGGCATGTACGGGATCTACCTGCTCATCGAGGCGACCCGGCAACTGCGGCACGACTTCGCCGGCGACCCGCGCCGTCAGGTCGACGGTGCCGGACTGGCCCTGGTGCACGGAACCGGCGGCGTCCTGTCGTCCACCTCGACCGTCGTACTCGGAAGGAGTTGATCAGCGTGGCGGACCTTGCTCCGGATGTCGAGTCGAGGCCGTTCTGGGACGGCATAGCCGCGGGAGAGCTGCGCCTGCAGCGTTGCGGCGACTGCAGTCGTGCGGTGTTCTACCCGAGGTCGCTCTGCCCGCACTGCTTCGGTGACCGGTTGGAGTGGTTCACTTCGCCGGGAACCGGCACCGTCTACTCGTACACCGTCGCGCACCGCGCCTTCAGTCCGTCCGCCGGGGAGCCTCCTTACACGGTTGCGCTGATCGACCTCGACGAGGGCGTGCGGATGATGTCCAGGATCGTCGGCGGGGACCGGGTGCGCATCGGCGACCGCGTCGAGCTGGAGATCACCCGCCTGGGTGGCGACGACTCTCCGGAGCTGCCGTGCTTCCGGGTGGTGGAGGCGATATGAGCGCGCCCACCACGCAAGCGGGTGCCGAGGCCATGCGCGCGCTGTTCGCCCCGAAGTCCATCGCCCTGGTCGGAGCCACCGACAAGTCGGGCTGGTCGCTGGCCACGTTCGACAACCTGCGCAACCACGGCTTCTCAGGACAGGTGCATCTGGTCAATCCACGCACCGAGGTGGTGCACGGACAGCGCGCCCATCGCAGCCTCTCGGACATCGGCGAGCCGGTCGACATGGCCTATGTCATGGTGCCGACACCCGCTGTGCTTCCGGTACTTCGGGAAGGCGCCGGTCTGGGCATCCGGAGTTACGTGGTGCTCACCGCGGGCTTCGGCGAGACGGGTCCGGAGGGCAGGCGCCGGGAGGAGGAGATCCTCGACTTCGCACGCGAGAACCGGCTGACCGTACTGGGCCCCAACGGGAACGGCTACATCAACGCCACGGCCGGGACGACCCCCTACGGCCTGCCGATCCCGGCGCCGCTGCTCGGCGGCCCGGTGGGCGTGGTGCTGCAGAGCGGTGCCCTGGCCAGTTCCATACTCTCCTTCGCGCAGGCCCGGAACGTGGGGCTGAGCCTGCTCACTTCCATGGGCAACGAGACGATGGTGTCGGTCACCGACGTCATCGACTACTTGGTGGACGACCCGGCCACCAAGGTGATCGCACTGTTCCTGGAGTCCGTGCGCCACCCGGAACGGTTCGCCCGCGCCGCCCGCCGGGCCGCCCGGGCCGGCAAACCGATCGTGGCGCTCAAGATCGGGTCGAGCAAGATCGCCTCGCACACCGCGCAGGCCCACACCGGGGCACTGGTGGGGGACGACCGCGTGATCGACGCCGCGTTCGGGCAGCTGGGTGTGGTCCGCGTCCGTTCGCTCGAGGATCTGATCATCACGTCCGGGCTGCTGGCCCAGGTCGGCCGGATCGACGGTCCGCGGATCGGCGTGGTGACACCCTCGGGCGGGGCCTGCGAAGTCATCGCCGACCGGGCCGAGCAGGAGGGACTCGAGCTGCCGCCTTTCGCTCCGGAGACGGTGGCGCGGCTGAAGGAGATCCTGCCCGGCTTCGCGACCGTGCAGAACCCCCTGGACGTCACCGGGTACGTGGTGGTGGACCGGACCCTGCTCGGCCGCGCGCTGGAGGTCGTCGCCGACGACCCGGGGATCGACGCGGTCATGCTGCTGTCCGACCTCCCCCGGGTGGTGCCGACCGATCCGGCTCCGACACTGCTGCACTTCGGAGCCACCGCGCAGCGCATCCGCGACGCGAGCCGCCCGGTGATGGTGGCCAGCAACATCCTCACCGACATCACCGAATTCGGCCGTCATGTACAGGAGGAGACCGGCTTTCCGTACGTGGCCGGCGGCATCGAGCATGCGGTGACGGCGATCGGCGCGGCCGTGCGCTGGTCCCGGGAGTTGCCGCGGGCCGTCGCAGGCCCGATGGGGCCCGCGCCGGATCCCCGGCCGGTGGTACACGGCCCGACCTCCGGGGTGTGGACGGAGTACCGGGCATCGCAGCTGCTCTGCGACAACGGCATCCCGGTCGTGCCTTCCGCCCCGGCCGCAACGGAGGACGAAGCGGTGGCGGCGGCCGACCGGTTCGGATACCCCGTGGTGCTCAAGGCAGTTGCCGACGGCCTCGGGCACAAGAGCGACATCGGTGGGGTCCGGCTGGGACTGGGAGGAGCCGACGAAGTGCGCCGGGCCCACCGCGAAGTATCTGCCGTCCTGCGGGAACGCGGACTTACCGGCACCGGGACCCTGGTGCAGCCGCAGCGCAGCGGCGGTGTGGAACTGCTCGTCGGCGTGGTCCGTGACCCCGCGTGGGGGCTGACCATGGCCGTCGGCCTCGGCGGCGTGTGGGTCGAGGTACTGCGCGACTCGGTGCTGCGGCTGTTGCCGGTCGGCGCCGACGACATACGCCGGGCGCTGGGGGAACTGCGCGGCGCCCGGCTGTTGGACGGCGCACGTGGCACCGAGCCCGCGGACCTCGACAAGGTCGCCGAGGTCATTGCCCGTATCGCCGGGCTCGCGGACGGCCTGGGACCCGGTCTCGAATCACTGGAGGTCAACCCTCTTCTCGTGCAAGGGAGTCGGGTCGAAGCGCTGGACGCGCTGATCACCTGGAACTGAGCCGCACACCTGCGGCTCCTGTCCGAGGGCCGCCGCGGTCGCCTGCTGCGACCGTGGCGGCCTTTGCCCTACCGGGGGTCCCGCAGGTACCCGCCTGCCCCGTTCACCGGACTGTCGGTACGGACCGGGTAGCGAGCGGTGCTCCACCCCGAAAGGGAAGACCACAGCCCCGGGACGCAGCCGGGAGACATGCACCGTCCTGCCCCCGGCACGGCGGCGCGAGATCGATCGAAATCTCGTCACAGAGGGAAATTCTGTTCCGCGGCTCCGCCTGCGACCACGGGGCGGCACCGGTGGAACCAGCCGGAAATCCACTCGCAGAAAGGTCAGAGCGATGAAGCTCTCCTACGTACGCGAACTCGACGAATACCCGACCGGCGGGCGCCGGATGCGGATCCTCACCATGGCCGTACTCGCCGTCCTGATCGGGTCCTACGAGGGGCAGATCGCCCCCGTGGTTCCGCTGCTCCTCAAAGACCTTCACATGTCCCTGGCCACCTACGGCACGGTGTCCGCACTGGCCACCGTCGCCGGTGCGCTCGCCTCGGTCCTCGGCGGGCGGCTCACCGACAACCTGGGCCGGGTGCGCCTGCTCATCCCGCTCATGCTGCTGACGACCGTCTGTTGCCTGGCGATGACCGCGGTCCACTCGCCGACGCAGCTGATGCTGGCCCGAATCGCACTGTCCGTCATCGACGGAATGGCCATGGCCGGCACCGCCCCGCTGGTCCGCGACTTCTCACCCCGGATGGGCCGCGCGCAGGCGTTCGGCTTCTGGACCTGGGGGCCTGTGGGGGCCAACTTCCTGGCTGCCGCGGTCGCGAGCGCCACTCTGCCGCTCTTCCACGACTCCTGGCGCTCCCAGTTCGTCATCATGGCCGCGTTCTCGCTCGTGGTCTCCCTCGTGATCGCGTTCAACATCGCCGACCTCTCACCGCAGTTGCGCGCGCGTATCCAGCAGACCGAACGGCAGGCGTTCACACCGGACGGCCCCGGCACGGCGCCCCGGGCCCGAGACCTGCTCACCCACCGCACCATCTGGGCGCATGTCGTCGGCATCGGACTGTGGCTGATCCTCTACCTGACGCTTTCCTTGTACGGCCCGACGATGCTCGCCCACTCCTTCGGCCTCGGCGCGGCCAACGCGTCGGGGATCATGTCGGTCTTCTGGGTACTCAATCTGCTCACCGTCGTGGTGAGCGGTCGGATCTCGGACCGGCTGCAGTTGCGCAAGCCGATCTGTGTGGCCGGCACGGCCGCGGCAGTGGCGATCACCGGCTATCTGGTGATGTTGATGGGTCGTCAGGACGTTTCTCAACTCCATCTGATGCTCACCGGCGCGCTGCTGGGCGGCGCACTGGGTGTCGCGTACGGGCCGTGGATGGCGAACTTCTCCGAGGATGCCGAGGACATCGATCCGCGGCTGCAGGGCAGCGCCTGGGGCCTGTTCGGATTCGTCTCCAAGGGGGCGGCGGTCCTGGCCCTGTTCGCCGTGCCGCGCGTGGTGGAGAGCAGCAGCTGGCACACCTGGATGATCACCGCCATGTGCTGCATGGTGCTGTTCATCCCGGCGGTGCTGCTGTTCCACGGGCCGTGGCGGCGTACGGGCACCGAGGCGATTCCCGTACTCGCACCGACCGTGGGCAGGGGCGCGGCGGACTGAGATCACGGTGCCTTGCCGACCGGTTCCTCGCTCGGCCGGTTTCCTCCGGTGGTGACGCCCGTCGCCCGGTGCCGGCCGAGCGAGGCGATCACCGACAGTGCGGAGATCGCCGTCATGACCAGCAGGGCAAGCCGGTATCCGGTGACCAACTGCGCGACTCCGTGCGAGGAGACGTCGGCGATCGTACCGGCGAAGACGTACTGCCGCAGGCCGACCGGCAGCGGACTGGTCACGAGCGACATGGCCAGCGCCGTGCTCACCACGACACCGGTGTTCTGCACCATCAGGCGCATCGCGTTGACGATTCCGATGCGCCGGGACGAAACCCCGTCCAGCAGGGCCGTGGTGTTGGCCGGCATGAACATTCCCGATCCGGCACCGATGAGGACCAGTCCGCAGGCGATCGGCGGGTAGCCGGTGTCCACCGACATGTTCAGCAGCAGGAAGAGCAGGCCCGCGGTGCCGGTGGAGGTCCCCAGCAGTGCGATGGTGCGCGGCGCCAGTCTCGCGTGCAGCATCCCCGAACATGCCGAGGCGATCATCGCGGCCACCGACAGCGGCAGCACTTTCAAGCCGGCCGACACCGGGGACTCGCCGTGCACTGCCTGATAGAACAAGGCGATCAGCAGCACCACCGCCATCCGCGCCACCGAGTTGAGGAACGAGGTGAGCAGGCCGAGCGCGAAGGGCGGGTCCCGGAACAACGTCACGTCCATGACCGGGTGCGGACTGCGTAGCTCGATCATCACGAACAGCGGTACCAGCACGACGCATATGGCCAGGCAGGCAACGACCACGGGATCGGTCCAACCGTTCTCACCGACCTGGGACAAGCCGAACAGCAGGCTTCCGAGGCTGATCAGCACGAGCAGATTGCCCGTCGCGTCGATGCCGCCGTCGCGCGCCCGGCCGCCCACCTTGCGCAGCGCGACCGCACCCCAGGCCAGACACAGCAGCCCGATCGGCACGTTGTACCAGAACACCCACTGCCAGCCGAACCGGTCCGTCAGAAAGCCACCGAGGGTCGGTCCCACCAGTTGGGCGACGGAGAACGAAGCGATGTAGATGCCCATGCCCCGCCCCAGCTGACGCTGCGGGAACGCGTCGGCGAGCAGGGCCGCACTGTTGGTCAGCAGCATCGCACCACCGGCGGCCTGTACCGCCCGCAGGCCGATCAGGTACCACACGCCGGGCGCGAAGCCCAGGAGCAGACTGGCCCCGGTGTACGTGGCCAGACCGAGCAGATACATGGTGCGGCGCCCGAACATGTCCGCCAGCCGGCCGAACGCGACCATCAGCCCCGTATTGGTCAGCATGAACGACAGCAGGATCCAGTTCGCAGCTGTGGCGCTCGCATCGAAATGTCGCACCACCTGCGGTAATGCGACATTCAGTGAGCTGCTGCCCAGCGCCGTCAGGATGCTCGCCAGACTGACGACCGACAACGCGCGCCAGGCGTAGCGAAGTTGGGCCTCCTCGGGTCCGGACATGGGCGTTCCTCCCAGGATGCGAATTGTAAATCAGAATACTAGAACTCCATTCTGTTCTGGGTGTCCTGAAGGAACCGGGCGCGGAGCGGGTCCGGTTCCTGGCGGGTCGTGCGCACCGTGATGCCCGCCGACCCGGGACGGTGGGCGGGGCGACGGCATGGCGGGAGGGCGGGATCTCTCGTGACGGACATGGAGATGCCGGACGTGGGGATTCCGGGGCTGCGGCGAAGAGCCTCGGAAACCCTGGGCCGTGCCGGACACCTCCCGCCAGGCGTCGCGCGCCGGGGCGGGATCTGTCGGGCACGGCCCGGCGTGAAGGCGCCGTTCAGCGCATCTGACGCCGGACCAACTCGTGGAGCCGACCGTTGGTGTCCGCGAGAAGTTCGGCGGGCGGTCCCTGCTGCACGACACGGCCGTCCGACATGACGATCACCCGGTCGGCGTCCAGGACCGTGGAGAGCCGATGGGCGATCACGATGCGCGTGGCGTTCAGCGAGCGGGTGCTTTCGATCACGATGCGCTGCGTCTCGTTGTCGAGCGCACTGGTGGCCTCGTCGAAGAACAGGATGCGCGGACGCCGCACGAGTGCCTGGGCGATCATCAGACGCTGGCGCTGACCGCCGGAGATGGAGCCGCCACCGGCGATCATGGTGTGCAGACCCATCGGCATGCGCTTGATGTCCTCGGCCAGACCTGCCATCGCGGCGGCTTCCCACGCCTCTTCCTGGGTGAAGACCTCGGCGCCGCAGATGCAGTCCAGGATCGATCCGGTGAAGGGCTGGGCGTTCTGCAGGACGACCCCGCAGCTGCGGCGTACGGCCGCCTGGTCGAGGGAGGCCAGGTCCTGGCCGTCGTAGAGAACACTGCCCGACACCGGCTTGTCGAAGCCGATGAGCAGCCTCAGCAGCGTCGACTTGCCGCAGCCGCTGGGGCCGACGATCGCCACGAACTCGCCGGGTCGCACCTGCAGGGACACATCGTCGAGGACCAGCGGACCGTCATCGGTGTACCGGAAGGAGAGACTGCGTGCCTCGATCTCCCCGGACAGGACGCCCGGCTGGGTGCTGGCGCCACGCACCTCGGGGGCCTCGTCGAGCACCGGTTTGATCTGCTCGAACATGGGCAGCGCCGCCGCAGCGGAGACGAACGCACCCGTGAGCTGGGTGATGGACGTCAGCAGCATGGTCACGGACGTGTTGAAGGTCAGGAACGCGCCGGCCGACATCGACCCGCGAGCCGGACCCGCCAGCAGAACGAACATGGCCAGCGAACACAGCGGCAGATACACCGCGTTGAGGACGGTTGTCAGATTCTTGATCCGGCCCGCGCGCTGCTGCAGTTCGCGGCTTCGGGCGAACTCCCCCGCCCACGCCGCGTACGCGAAGCTCTCTGCCGCGGCGACCCGCAGTTTGGGCAGCCCGCGCAGTGTCTGGAACGCCTGGTTGTTGAGCTTGTTGCTGAGCTCGACCAGCCGGCGCTGCCACCGCAGCTCCCACAGCCCCATGGTGAGGAACACCGCGGCTATGACGATCAGCATCGCGATCGCCGTACACGCCAGCGGGACGCTGAAACAGAACAGGAGGACGAGGTTCATCGCCCCGACCGTGCCCGCCTGCACAGCGATCGGACCGATGCCGGACAGCACCCGGCGGATGGCGCTGATGCCCATCGCCGCGCTCGCCAGTTCACCCGTGGATCGCTCGGTGAAGAATTTGGTCGGCAGACGCAACAACCGGTCCCACACGGCAGGTTGGAGCGTGCTCTCGATGCGCCCCTCCATGCGCAGGATGGTGAGGTTCTGCATCAGCATGAAGACGGCCGAGACGATGCTCGTGATGATGACGGCCAGCGAGACCTGCACGATCAGGCTGTTCTCGGCGTTGGGTACGTAGACGCCGAGCACCTGTCCCGTCGCGATCGGCACCAGCGCGCCGAGGGCGACCGTCACGACTCCCGCCAGCGCCAGGTTGCGCACGTCGGGCCGGGTACCGCGCAGACTGAACCGCAGCAGCTGCCACTTGCCCATGGGCCGTTCCGGCAGCGGGCGGTAGAACATGACCGCACGCTGTTCGAACTCCTCCGCATTGGCCGCGTCGACGCGGGTGCGCCGGCCGGTCACCGGGTTCACCGCGTCGTACCCGCCGCGGCGCCACAGCAGGGCGACCGGAGCTCCGCTCGCGGCCCGGTGCCCCACCAGGGGCCCGGTGTTCTCCCGCCACCAGCGGCGGTCGAGCCGGACCGGGCGCGTACGGATCCGCGAGCCGACCGCGACACGCTCGACCGGATCGATCCGGTCGCTCACCACACCGCTCTTCGACGGCTCCGAGAGCGTGATCCCGGCCGCCTCGGCCACGAGCCGGCACGCGGCGTACGTCGCGTCGTCGCTTGCGCCCGCCGCACGTGAAGAGGTTCTCCGGGAATGCCCGATGGAGGAGAGCAGCGTCCGGTCGGCCTCGTCGCGGACGGTTTCGCCCGCCTTGATGCCGGCTGCCGTGCGGTCCTCGTGCGCGAGCTCCAGCCGTTCGATCCAACGGTCCAGCGCGGACAGCAGCCGGTACTGCTGGCTCACCATGGCCTGCCACATCGCGCCGTCGATGAGCAGGTCGCCTGCCGCCTCCGCGCTGTACGCGGCGCCGTACTGCATGCTGCCTGGGGAGACCGGCAGCCACAGGATGTCATCGTCGGCCACCGTCTCGTCGACGGTGGTCCGGCCGTCCAGCGGTGCTTCGAACAGCACCCGCCGACTGCGCCCGACGCCGAGGGCCACGGCGTGTTCGAGCAGGCTCAGAGCCGTGTCCCCGGTGTCGTACCAGCTGCGGTACTGACCGTCGTACGCCGCGGCATCCGCGTACTCCGGCCGGTACAGCTCACGCAGCGGGATGCGGCGCAGCACACACTCCTGCAGGGGCCTGCCGATCAGTGTGTGCCGCGGTCCCTCGACGGGACCCAGCAGCAGCGTCCCGGGTTCCAGCCGGCCGAGGAAGTGCCAGTGGCCCTGTTCCGCCGCGTCGACCGCGAACAGGTCCAGGGCGCCGCCCACGACGAGCCACAGCACCTGCGGCCCCTCCAGCGAGAGCCTGCGCAGACCGTGGCAGTCGACCTGTTCGCCGAGCCCTCCCAGGGCGCCGATGACCGCGTCGTGCTCTGCGGGGGACGGGTGCGATCCCGCGCCCTCGAGATGGTGAACGGATGTCACCTCAGTGCTCCTTGACCAGCTCGGCGTACGGACCTCCGGCGGCGACCAGGTCCTCGTGCCGGCCCCGTTCCACGACGGAGCCGTGGTCGAGGACCACGATCTCGTCGCTGTCGCGCACCGTGCTCAGCCGGTGCGCGATCACGACACACGCGCAGCCGCGCCGCCGCAGATTGTCGATGATGATCTGCTCGGTCTCCGCGTCCAGGGCGCTGGTCACCTCGTCGAGAACGAGGATGCTCGGCCGGCGGACGAGCGCCCGGGCGATCTCCAGGCGCTGCCGTTGCCCGCCGGAGAAGTTGCGGCCGTCCTGCTCCACCCGGCTGTGAATCCCGCCGGGGCGCCGGGCGACGACCTCGTACAGGGCGGCGTCCTCCAGGGCGGCGACGACGGCGTCGTCCGGGACCGACGGGTCCCACAGCGCCACGTTGTCCCGCACGGTGCCCTCGAAGAGGAAGATGTCCTGGTCGACGAAGGAGACCGAGGCGGCCAGCGCACTGCGGGAAATGTCCTCCAGACGTTGCCCGTCCACCCGGATCGTGCCCTCCCACGGGCTGTAGAGCCCCGAGATCAGCCGGGAGACCGTCGACTTGCCGCTGCCGGATCCACCGACCAGCGCCACCTGCTGTCCCGGCCCGACGGACAGCGAGAAGCCGGTGAGCAGCGGTTTGTCGAGCGGGCTGTAGCCGAAGGTGATCTCTTCCAGCGTCACATGGCCCTTGAGCCTGCGCGTGCTCGCAACCGGTTCGGGGCGCGAGTACAGCGAGTCCACCGGGAAGTTCTCGACGTCCTTGAGACGGGCCACATCGGCGGCGAAGTCCTGCACCCGGCCCGCCACCGAGTTCAGCCGTGCGACCGGAGCCGTGAAACGGGTCACCAGCGCCTGGAACGCGACGAGCAGACCGATCGAAATATGGCCGTCGACGGCCCGCAGCCCTCCGATCCACAGAATCAGGGCGCTGTTGAGGGTCGCGAGCGCGGGGGCGACAACACCCAGCCAGGCGCTCGGCACACCGAGGCGCTGCTGTTCCTCCAGCGTGGTCGCGTGCTGCCCCGCCCAGCGGCGGAAGTATCCGTTCTCGCCGCCGGTGGCCTTCATCGTCTCGATCAGCTGCAGCCCGGTGTACGAGGTGTTGGTCAGCCTTGCGCTGTCGGCCCGCAGCTTCTGGGCACGGGTGGCCCGCAGGCGCACGACGATGCGCATCGCCACCACATTGAGCAGCGCCAGCCCCACGCCGATGACTGTCAACTGCGGGTCGTAGATCCACAGCAGGGCTGCATAGAGCAGGACGACGACTCCGTCCACGCCGACGGCCGTGAGGTCGCGGGCCAGCGTCTCGGCCACGACATCGTTGGACTGCAGTCGCTGGACGAGATCGGCGGGGCTGCGCTGGGAGAAGAAGGTGACCGGCAGCCTGAGCAGATGCCGGAAGAAACGGGCACTGCTGAGTGTGGAGGAGATGATGCGACCGCGCAGCAGGTTCGCCTGCTGCAGCCAGGTGAGCACGACGGTGAGCGCCACCATGGTGCCCATGGCCGCGAACAGGACGCTCAGCAACGACGTCTGATCGCCGATCAGGAACATGTCGATGTACGCGCGGCTCAGTGCAGGCAGCGTCGCGCCGACGGCGACGAGCAGCAGGCTCGCGAGCAGCGCGGCCAGCATCGTGCCCGAGGTGCCGCGCAGCCGCGCGGGCAGGGCGCCCATGATCCCGGGCTTCCTGCCTCCGCGGCGGAACCCGTCGCCGGGCTCGAGGACCAGGACGACGCCGGTGAAGCTGGTGTCGAAATCCTCGGCCGTCACGAAACGACGGCCCTTGTCCGGGTCGTTGATGTGCACGCCGCGCCGCCCGAAGCGGCGGCCCATGCCGTCGTACACGACGTAGTGATTGAACTCCCAGAAGAGGATGGCGGGTGCCTGCACCTCGGCGAGGGCCGTCGGCTCCATCTGCATGCCCTTGGCCTGCAGCCCGTAACTGCGCGCCGCCTTCAGCACATTGCTGGCCCGCGATCCGTCGCGCGAGACGCCGCAGGCGATGCGCAGCTCCTCCAGCGGTACATGACGGCCGTAGTGACCGAGCACCATGGCCAGCGAGGCAGCACCGCACTCCAGGGCCTCCATCTGGAGAACGGTGGGGCTGCGTACGGTCTTGGCCTTCTTGCCCTTCGGTGCCGGCCGCGGACCCGAACGTCGCCTGCTGCCCGGCGCGTTGTCCGGCCGGTGCCGGCCGCGGCCGGGAGGCGGCAGCTGCGGTGCGGCGGGAGAGGTGTGCGGTGCGGTCACGGGAGCAGCCAATCGATCGGACGCTGGTCGGCCAGGTGGACGGCGCCGGTGGCCAGGGTCATGGAGTCGATCGCGTACGGAGGGCCCTGGGCCGACGACCACCGGTAGCCGGACTCCGTGGCGGACGACCGGTCGAGCCGCACCAGGACCGCCACCGGCCTGCCGTGCTGCGAGAACTGCTCGCCCAGCTGGCCGTCGCCGAGAAAGCCACTGATCTGCCGGGGTGTCTGCGAATTCCTGCCGACCGCGGCCACACGACCGCGCAGCACTCCGTACTTCTGGGCCGGCACCGACTGGGCGGTGAGATCCACGGAGGCGCCCACCGCAATGCCCGGTCCGCTGTCGCCCGGCACATAGAGCATCACCATCAGAGGATCGTCGGCGCCACGGGTCCGCTCCACACTCGCTACGTCCGCACCGGTGGTGACCACCGCTCCGATCGAGGCCGTCAGGGCGGTCACCCGTCCTGCGGCGATCGTGCGGACGACCCGGTCGCCCTGTTCGGTACGGACCTTGAGCAGCGGTGCGTCGGCGGGCAGGGTCTCGCCTTCCTTGGCGAGTACGGCGGTGACTTGGCCTGCAACAGGGCTCTGCAGGATGTAACTGCCCCGTGCGTGAGTGAAGATGCCGGGTGCCTGGAGTGTGGACGAGACGGTTCCGGTCACCGCCCAGAAGCCGGCGGCGGCCATGACGAGCACGGTGATGCCGAGGGCGAGCCGGCCCTGCGGGCGCGCGAAACGTACCGGCAGGTCGAGTTCCTCCGGCGACTGCAGCTTGGAAAGGGCCTGTTGGCGGAACTGCACGGAACTCTTCCCTTGCTGTCAGGTGTGAGCAGTGAGCCCCGGAACCATGAGGTTCCGGGGCTCACGGGCCGTCTCAGAGACCGGCGATGAGACCGGTGGCCAGGCCGGTGACGGCACCGGCGTTGACACCGGTGGTCGAGGTGGCGAGGCCGGTGACCGAGCCCACGACGCCGGAGACCGGGGCCACGGAGTCGACGGTGCCCGTGACGTTGCCGAGCAGGCCGCCGACGAGACCGCCGGACACGTTGTCGAGGTCGTTGTCGGAAATCTCGAGGGTCTCGACCTGGGGGGTGTGGTTCATGATGAAGGCTGCCTTTCAGCTTGGTAATTCATAGCGGTAACCCCTTGGTGTGGCCGCCGCATTGGGCAGGATCAAAGCACGTTGACGCCATGCGCAGCTAATCGGACCGGTGCTGATCAGGGGTTCTTCAAGCAATGAATTAGCGCTGCGTGCAGATGTGTTCATGAGTCGACGGCGACTCCTTCACAAGCTTCACCGTCTGAATTCCTTTTGCCTGAAAGTCCATTTACTTCAACTGGGACACTCCTGTTCAAACCTCCCTGCAACTGGTCCGGACCAGGGTGTCCAGGTGGGCGGGGGTGACCGGTCTGGGCACGAGGTGTGCAGGTTTACCGCAGGTGAGCTGAGAGGTGAAAACAGCAGGTAGGAGCGCTGCTTCGGATACGTCTTGATCGATGCGGGGTGGTACGACCACACACGGAGAGCTACGGCGGACTCGGGAGCCGGGCCTGCCCTTCGTGACGGTGGTGGCCGGACCCGACCCCGGCTCCGGTGGTGATTCACCAGGTGTCGATGAACGGGCGGCGCTTGCCCGCGTCCCACGCCTCCTGAGCCGACCACCCGTCCAGTGCCGAAAGGATCCAGGACCTGGACCGCGCCGGGTCGATCACCGCGTCGTTCTCCAGCGCCGCCGCCGCATTGACCGCCTTGCCGTGCTCGTACAGCTCGGTGACCCGCGTCTCGAACGCCCGCTCCCGGTCAGCCGGGTCCTCGATCGCGGCCAGTTCCCTGCGGTGGCCGAGCCGTACGGCACCCTCCAGGCCCATTCCGCCCAGCTCGCCGCTCGGCCACGCCGCCGTGGCCACCGGTGTGCGCGTCGAACCGCCCATCATGGCCATCGCGCCGAGACCGTACGCCTTGCGCAGGATCAGGCAGACCAGCGGTACGCGGAGATTCGCGCCCGTCACGAAGAGCCGGGAGAAGTGCCGGACGGTCGCGGTCCGTTCTGCATCCGGGCCGACCATGAAGCCGGGTGTGTCGCAGAGCGAGACCACGGGCAGGGCGAAGGCGTCGCGCAGCTGGAGGAACCTGGCCGCCTTGTCGGCCCCCTCACGGTCGATCGCGCCGCCCAGATGCTCCGGGTTGTTGGCGATCGGACCCATCGGCCGGCCCTGGATCCGGACCAGCGCCATGATGATGCCGGTGCCGAACCCGGCCCGCAGTTCCAGCACCGAGCCGGTGTCCCCCACGCCCTCCACCGCGGCCCGCACACCGTATGCACGCCGCCGGTTCTCCGGCACGGTGTGGCGCAGGACGCGCGGGTCCGGAGCCTCCCAATCGCCCTGCGGTCCTTGGAAGTACGAGAGATCCTGCCGTGCCTTCGCCACTGCCTCGGCCTCGTCCGCGACTGCGAGATCGACGACCCCGTTGGGCACCTGGACGGAGAGCGGCCCGACCTCCTCCGGCCGGTACGTACCGAGCCCGCCGCCCTCGATCATCGCCGGGCCGCCCATGCCGATGGTGGCCTCCGGCGTCGCGATCACCACGTCGCAGCAGCCGAGCAGCGCCGCGTTCCCGGCGAAGCAGCGGCCGGAAGCGATACCGACCAGGGGGACGAGCCCGCTGAGCCTTCCCATCTGGTGGAACGTCATCACATCGAGTCCCGCGACCGCCGTGGTGTCCGTATCACCGGGACGGCCGCCGCCCTCCGCGAAGAGCACCACCGGCATACGGCGCTGCTCGGCGAGGGAGAGCATCCGGCCCGTCTTGCGGTGGTTCTGGTGACCCTGGGTGCCGGCCAGGACCGTGTAGTCGTACGACATGGCCACGCACGGTTCGCCGTTGACCGTTCCGGTGCCGGTGACCATGCCGTCGGCCGGGGTGGAGACGATCAGGTCCTCCAGCGTGCGGCGACGGCGCTGCGCGACAGCTTCCCGATGACCGCCACCGGAAAAATCAAGAAGGCCGAGCTCCGGCCGGCCGGTCGTACGCGACCGGCGCAGTGAACTCGCTCTGCCCACCGCGGAGAAGCAGCTGCCGAGCCGGTGATCAGCCCGTCGGGCCGGCCGTGGCCCGGCCCACCGATTCGACCAGTGGCAGCAGCCGGTGCGGCACCCGCTCGCGCAGGGCCACCTCGGTACGGGTCCTGACCACGCCGGGCAGCTGGATCAGCTGCTGGATCACATCCTCCAGGTGCCCGTTGTCGCGGGCCACGACACGGGTCAGCAGGTCCCCTCCGCCGGTGGTCGAGAAGGCCTCGACGATCTCCGGGACGGCGGCGAGGGCCTCGCCCACCTCGTCCAGATGCCCCTGGGTGACCTCCAGATGGACGAAGGCGAGCACCGGGTGGCCGAGCGCGGCGGGTGAGAGGACCGGACCCGTACCGGTGATCACGCCGTTGCGCTCCAGCCGGTCGATCCGGGCCTGGAGGGTGCCCCGGGCGATGGAGAGGATCCGCGCGTACTCACGCACGCTGGTCCGCGGCTGCTCGATGAGCAGCCGCAGGATGCGGGTGTCCAGTGCGTCCACCGCCATGGTCCGATGGCCCCTTCCCGGTCGGTCGGTACGGGCTCCGACTGTACCCATGGCGCACCGTCGCGCCATCCGGTCGTACCACTCGCCTCAGAGGCTGGCATTCCCGGGGAGTGCGTCCTCGGGGAGGGTGACCAGCCAGCGGGTGTCCTTGCGGGGGCGGAGGTAGAACGCCCAGTAGAGGGTGGCCGCCGCCATGATGCCACCGGTCCACAGCAGGTACTTGGCCTCCTGCTGGCTGAGGATGTAGACGAGTACGGCGATCAGCGCCACCGGCATCGCCGGCCAGAGCGGCATCCGCCATGCGGGCAGGTCCTTGTGAGAGGTGCGGCGGGCTGCCAGCGCGGCGACCGCGACCAGCAGGTACATGCCCGTCACGGAGACGCCGGTCACGCCGTACAGGGTGTCGAGGTTGACGAAGCACAGCGCCGCGCCCGGGACCCCCACCACCAGCGTCGCGACCCACGGCGAACCGAAGCGGCCGAGGCGGGCGAGGGAGTTGTTGACGGGCTCGGGCCACGCCTTGTCACGGGCCGACGCGAACAGCACCCGGGAGTTCTGGATGACCATGACGATGCCCGCGTTGATGATCGCGAGTGCGACGCACAGGCTCACGAACGTACCGACCGCCGAGTTGCTCCACGTGGTGACCATCCGGCCGATGTCGCCCGAGGTGAGCGCCGCGAGGTCGGGCGCACCCATGGTGATCGCCACCACCGGGACGAGGATGACGGCGGTCGAAATGGCGAGGGTGGCGAGGACTGTACGGGAGACGTTGCGCCGCGGGTCCTCCAGCTCCTCGGAGAGATAGACGGCGGTCGAGAAGCCCTGGGTGATGAAGAGCGCGATGGCCAGACCCGAGACCACCAGCATCGCGGTGACCGGGCGGGACGCCCCGCCGTCGCTCGCGACCACACCGTGCACCAGGCTGCCGGCGCCGCGCTCGGTGTGGGCGAAGCCGAGCACCGCCACCACGGCCGCCGCGATGACTTCGAGAACCAGGAAGACACCGGTGATCCAGGCGTTGGCACGCAGGTCCAGCAGACCGGCCAGGGTGGCGAGCACCATCACCCCGGCGCCGGCGGCCTCCGCCGGTACATGGACGAGGGGAGCGAGGTAGTCCGCCGTACCCATGGCGATCACCGGCGGCACGATCATCACGACCAGCAGCGACAGCACGAACACCAGCCAGCCGGCGAGCCGGCCGGTCAGGGTGGTGACCATGGCGTACTCGCCGCCCGCGCTGGGGATCAGCGTGCCCAGCTCCGAGTAGCAGAACGCCACGGCGATGCAGAGCAGCGAGCCGATCGCGATGGTGAGCGCGGTGGCGGTCCCGAGGTCGCCGAACAGGTCGGGCACGACGACGAAGAGCGTGGAGGCGGGTGTCACGCAGGACAGGGTGAGCAGGGTTCCGCCGACGACGCCGATGGAACGCTTGAGGGCGCGCGGGCCGTCCTGGCCGCCGGGATCGGTTGCCGCCGGTGCGGCGCCGGAGGTGACGGGCTGGCTGAGCATGTCGGTCATGGAGCGGTTCCGATCGACTGGGTGTGACGGGTGACGGCGGGAGCGCTATCGCCTCCGTGGCTTGCTGCGATGTTGGTTTCGTCTGCTCCCGGCGCGTTATCGAAACCTGTGGGATCCGTCACGTCAACCGTCAATTACCTTCGGAATTCGTTGCCTTCTAGCCATCTGCTGGCGGTATTCGTAGATGACGGCCTTGTTGACGCCATATTGACGACTGGCGAAATCGGCGCCACTTTCGCGCTTATGACCTTCGAATGTGATGTCTTTCGGCACAGTTGCCTGCGATATGTAGGACGTGGAAGTGGGGGCGATCAGCGGACCGGTCGCGACGGGAAGCGCAGAGTGTTACCGGTCACGTTGCGTGGTTTTTGCCTTGGGGGCCGCGAGGAGTGTGGGGCCCGTTCGACGGCATCGGCCCGGACCGTGTGCGGGAGGCTTGCCACCGTGACCGGTAAGGCTGTCTTCGCGGGCCGCTCGCCGCATCGGTCGCGGCGGAGGGCCGGGCCTGCGGGCGCCGCCCGGCAGCATCGGAGGTCACGCCTGGGTGAGCTGTGCGGGACGGTCCGGCCCGGCACCGTCCATTGGTGTTCCCGTGGCACACCGAAAGGGCAGCCGACTGTGCCAATGGCACAGTCGGATCGACATGACTTGAGCCGGGTGGTGTTCGGATGCTGTCATGAACCCAGTCGATGGCGCTGCGGATCCCGCGGCGCCTTTTTCATGCCATGACGTAGTGGGGAGAGCCAAGCGGTGCTGAAGCGGATGTTGGTGGCTCCGGACCCGGGACGGCTGCGGCTGCGCAACGCGACCCGGGCCGTCTTCGGGATCGGCCTCGCCGTAACCTTCTCGGGCCTCGCCTCGCACTCACTTCCCGCGGCCGTCGCCGGCGGCCTCGCCGCACTGCTCGCACTCTTCACGGTCACCGACGCCAGGGTCAGGGACCAGGCGCTCACCACCTCGCTGCTGCCTCTCGTCGGCTTTCCGGTGCTGGCGCTGGCGACGGCGCTGCACGACCATCCGCTCGCGCGCGACCTGGCGTTCCTCGCCGTCGTGTGTGCCGGGGTGTACGCGCGCCGCTGGGGGCCGCGCGGTCATGCCCTCGGGATCTTCGCGTTCATGGCGTTCTTCATGGCGCAGTTCCTGCACGCCGTACCGGGTCAGCTGCCCCAGCTGTACGCCGCCGTCGCGCTCTCCCTCGTCACGTCGTCGACCGTCCGCTTCGGTCTCTGGTGCTACGAACGGCGACTGCCGGTGCCTGCTGTGCCCGCGCTTCACGGCGGCATCGGTCTGGCCCGCACGACCACGCGACAGGCGATCCAGGCGACCGCTGCCACTGCCTTCGCGCTGGGCGTCGGACAGCTTCTCTCCGCGGACCGCTGGTACTGGGCCGTCGGCACCGTCTGGTGGATTTTCGTGAACACCGCCTCGCGGGGCGAGACGCTGGTCCGCGGCTTCCGCCGGGTCCTCGGCACGGTGGTCGGCATCGCCGTCGGGCTGCTGGTCGCCGTCCCGCTGCACGGGGACACGGCTCTCACCGCCGTCCTCGTCGCCGTCTGCGTCTTCGGGATCTTCTACACCGCCGCTGTCTCCTACAGCTGGATGGTCTTCTTCGTGACCGTGATGGCCGGACTGCTCTACGGGCTGCTCGGTGTACTGAACCCGGGACTCCTCGTCCTGCGGCTCACGGAGACCGGGGCGGGAGCTCTCGGGGCGGCGCTCGCCGTCCTCCTCGTGCTGCCCGTCACCCTCCACGCGACCACCGACGCCTGGATCCAGCGGGCGCTGCACTGCGTGCACGCGTGTACCGCCGAGGCCGCCGCGCGCCTCGCCGGCTCCCCGACCGCCGACCCCGCCCCGCGAGTGACCGAACTGGAGGCGCTGCTCGGCCGGGTCCGGCTCTCGCTCGCCCCGCTGGTGCACCCCCTCAACCCGCTGCGGGCCCGCAAGGCGCGCGCCCGGCAGGTCCTCGTACTGCTGGACCTCTGCGCACGTGAGGTGCGCGGCCTCGCCGCGGTGGCCGCCGACCCGGACGCCTCGCACGACGCCCGGCTCGACGCGGCCTGCCGCCGGGTCGAGTCCGCGGTGCTGGCTCTGGCGCAGCCTCGCCCGGTCCGTACGGAGCTCCTTGTCGCTCCCGCGCACGCGCCGCACCACCACCCCGGCGCGGAGGCCGCGCTCACGCATCTGCACGCCTTGGAGGGGGCCCTCGCAGAGCTGGCCGCACCCCTGCACACCTCGCCGCGGTCCCCGCTCGTCCCCGCCTGACCTGCGGCTCCGCGGAGACGGTCGACGACGTCACGGCCCTGGTCTAGACCGCAAGGGGTGCACTGCTACCGTCGCCCCGGAAGATCGCGACCCGGACCGTCGCGATCAGTCGGCGGAAAGGGGCAGCAGCGGTGAACAGCAACGGTGCCGGACGGGCATTCATCGGGTCGTTCACGTCGGCGGGCGGGCGGGGGGTCACCGTCGCCGCCGTGGACCGGGAGACCGGGGCACTGACCGTCCTCGGTGCGACGGACGCCGTCCCCGATCCCTCGTATCTCGTCCTGGGCCCCGGATCCGGCTCCACCGCCCTCTACGCGGTCAGTGAGACCGAGACCGGCGCGGCCGCCGCGCTCGACATCACCGGCGATGTGCCACAGCCCCTCGGTGAGATACGGCCCGTGGAGGGCGACGGCCCCACCCATCTGGCACTCGCCGGCGGCCATCTGATCACCGCCAACTACGGCTCCGGCAGCGTCACCGCCCTCCCGGTGCGCGCGGACGGATCGCTGGGCGCCGCCGCTTCCGTGCTCCAGCACGAGGGCAGCGGTCCGCGCACCGACCGCCAGCACGCCCCGCACGCCCACCAGGTGCAGCCCGACCCATCGGGGAACTGGGTGCTGAGCGTGGACCTCGGGACCGACTCCATACGGATCTGCGCCCTCGACCCGAGCAGCGGGACGCTGCGGCTGCACGGCGAGACCGCGCTGCGGCCGGGCACCGGGCCGCGGCATCTGGCCTTCCACCCCGCGGGCGCGCACGCCTACGTCCTGAACGAGCTCGAACCGACCGTCACCGTCTGCCGCTGGGACCCGGCCACCGGAGTCCTCGAACCCCTCGGCGAGACGGCCGTCGTGCCCGAGGACGTGGTCGCCGACCCCGAGGCCGTCGTCTACCCGTCCGGGGTGGTCGTCTCGTACGACGGACGGTTCCTCTGGGCCGCCAACCGGGGGCACGACAGCATCGCCGTCCTCGCTCTCGACGAATCGGGCGAGAAGGCCTCCCTGGTCACGAACGTGGGCTGCGGTGGCCACTGGCCGCGCGACCTGGCCCTCGACCCCACCGGCCAGTGGCTGTACGCGGCCAATGAGCGGGCCGGGAACGTCAGCTGGTTCGCCGTGGACGCGACGACCGGCATCCCGTGCCACAGGGGTTCCCTGACAGCTCCAGCGGCCTCCTGCGTCGTCTTCGGCTGACGCGGACGGATCACCCGGCCGAACACAGCGCGCAGTGCCCGTCACGGAGCACGCGTCCACACAGCACACAGCGGGGCCCGTACCGGTCGAATCCTCCGGTGCGGGCCCCGCTGCACTGTGCCGGCCAGGTCAGAGGGCCTGGGCCCCCTGCGGCGTTCCAGGGGCGATGCCCAGCGCCGTCATGTACATCGACAGCACGAGCTTGCCGATCGCCGGGTACGCACCGAGCGGCTCGGCCGTCGCGCAGCCCGCCTCCTTCGCGGCGGCGTCCAGCAGCCCCTCCGCGATCTCGGGACCCACCAGGTACGGCGCCAGGGCCAGCTGCACCGAACCGGAGCCCGTCAGCTGCTCGGCGATCGACGCGACCGAACCCTCGACATCGAGCGCCGCGGCCATCACCGGCACCGCGAGCCGGGCAGCCAGCAGCATGCCGGTGATCCCGGCGGCCTGCACACCCTCCTCGCCACCCACGGTGGCCAGCACGATGCCGTCGGCGGCCGTGGCCACGGTGAACAGCCTGGCGCGGTCGGCGCGGGCCAGACCGGCCTCGGAGAGGCGTACGTGCAGCGCCTCGGCGAGCAGCGGGTGCGGACCGAGCACATCGGTCAGCTCGACCTGCGCGCGGCTGTCCATGACGGCTTGGCGTATCCGCCGGACCAGGGCACTGTCCGGACCCGCGAGCAGCGGCACCACGACGGCGGCCGGACCCTCGGGCTCGGCGACCTCACGGCCTGCGGCCTTCGCCTGCTCGAAGCGTGCGATGCGCTCGGCGGCTGCGTTCGCGAGCACGGAGGCGAGCGTGGGGTATTCGGCGTCGTCGCCGTCGAGATAACCGATCCGGGCATTGAGACCGGGCAGCTCGGACCGGGCAATGCTGATGACCTCTTCGGCCAGGCTTCGGGTGGCCGCCGAGGGGGTACCGGGAACGGCAAGAACGAGCGCGGCAGCGCCCTCAGGTGCGACCACGGGCTCCGGGCGGCGGTGCCGTCCGGACTGGCGAGGTCGCGGCATTCGTACAGGCAGGCCGGAAGCGGGCCCAGTGGGGGTGCTCATGGCGCCGCATGCTACTGGTTTTGGGTGCCCCACTGTTCGGGGAGGGTCCAGTCGGGCGTTATCTGTCCGCTTTTATCCGATGAGTGGCTTACCGGCCAACTGCCCTGCTCTGTCGGTCCTTACGGTCCCTCCTGTCCGGGCCCGTAGGCGGGTACGCACAGCATCGTCGGGTGAAGCGGCAGCCGCAGATCACCGGTGGCCAGCGCCTCGGCGATGCGTAGCGAACCGGTCAGCGGATCACCCGAACCGGGGACCGTCCGCGCCTGCGGCAGTTGCCGGGCGAGCTCTTCGCGCAGCGGTACGAGGAGCGGGTCGCCCATCCGGAACAAGCCACCCGTCAGGGCCACTTCGCACCGCTCGTCGTCCGTCCCGCGCCGCGGGCACACCGCCGCGGCCGCCTCCGCGATATGTCCGGCGGCGTCCCGCAGGATGCCGGCGGCGACCGGATCGTCCCCGGCGCACGCGGCGACCTCGGGGGCGAACGAAGCCAGCAGCGCGGGCCGGTCGGTACGCGGATAGAGCACGCCGGGCAGGTCCGCCGCCGGACCGAACACCGCTTCCAGCCGGGCCAGCAGCGCGGCCGATCCGCCGCGCCGCCCGTCATGCGCGCGCATGGCGGCATCGAGACCGGCCCGGCCGATCCAGGCGCCGCCACCGCTGTCGCCCAGCAGATGACCCCAGCCGTCGGCCCGGCGCCAGCTCGTCAGATCCGTGCCCAGCGCGATCATGCCCGTGCCGCCGGCGACGACCGCCCCCGGTCGCTGTCCGACCGCTCCGGCGTACGCGGTCACCGCATCGGCGGCCAGCGCCAGCAGTCGTACCCCGAGCGCGCTCTCCAGGGCCGCCGGAAGCTCGGCGCGCAGCTGGCCCCCCAGCGTCGCCATGCCGGCAGCGCCGATCGCCACGGCGGCGATGGAGGCTCCCTCGGCGGCCCGCTCCTGCTCACCGGCCTGGGCGAGCAGCTCCCGGGTGGCGGGAAGCAGCTGTTCCAGCAGGTGTCCGGCATCGATCCCGGCCGGTCCGGTACGCACAGGTGCGGCGCAGACCGCGGTGGCCACCGGCTTCTCGGTCCCGACCACGCCGAGCGCCACCCGCAATCCCGAACCGCCCGAGTCCACCCCGAGGACGTACGGCCTCGCGGCGGCGGTCACGGCAGCCGCCAGTCGACCGGTTGTGCTCCCTGGCGCTCCAGCAGTTCATTGGCCCGGCCGAACGGCCGCGAGCCGAAGAACCCACGGTCCGCCGACATGGGGGAGGGGTGCGAGGACTCGATCGCCGGGAAGTCCCCCAGCAACGGCCGCAGATTCCGGGCGTCACGCCCCCACAGGATCGACACCAGCGGTGTGCCCCGCGCCACCAGCGCCCGGATCGCCTGCTCGGTCACTTCCTCCCAGCCCTTGCCGCGATGCGCCGCAGGCCGCCGTGGCGCCGTGGTCAGTGCCCTGTTGAGCAGCAGCACCCCCTGCCGGGTCCAGGGCGTCAGGTCGCCGTTGGACGGCCGGGGCAGTCCCAGATCCGTGTGCAGCTCCCGGTAGATGTTCTCCAGGCTGCCCGGCAGCGGCCGCACATCGGGTGCCACCGAGAAGCTCAGCCCCACCGCATGTCCCGGCGTCGGGTAGGGGTCCTGACCGACGATCAGGACTCGCACCTCGTCGAAGGGCTGCTGGAACGCCCGCAGCACATTCGGTCCCGCGGGCAGGTAGGTACGCCCCGCGGCGATCTCCGCGCGCAGGAAGTCGCCCATCGCGGCGATGCGTTCGGCCACGGGTTCCAGGGCCTGAGCCCATCCCGGCTCGATGATCTCTTTCAACGGTCTTGCTGCCACGGGCCGCACTCTACTGCTCATACGACCGGACCGATCAACCGCCGACGGCCGCCGCCCGAACGCAGAGAACGTCCGGCAGATGCGAGGCGAGCTGCTCCCAGCTGTCCCCGTCGTCCCTGCTCGCGTACACCTCGCCGTTGCGATTGCCGAAGTAGATCCCGGCCGGGTCGGCGTTGTCCGTACAGAGCGCGTCACGCAGCACCGTGCCGTAGTGCGTCTCCTCGGGCAGTCCTGCGGACAGCGGCTCCCAGCTGCTGCCGGCGTCGCTCGTGCGGAACACCCGGCAGCGGTGCTCGGCCGGGACACGGTCGACGTCGGCATTGATCGGGAAGATGTACGCCGTCTGCGCCCGGTGCGGGTGGGCCGCAGCGGCGAAGCCGAAGTCGGACGGCAGCCCCACGCCGATGTCCGTCCAGCTGTCCCCGGCGTCGTCGCTGCGGAACACACCCCAGTGGTTCTGCAGATAGAGCCGGTCCGGATCGACCGCGTCCCGGGCGACCTTGTGGACGCACTGGCCGAACTCCGGGTTCGGATCCGGCAGGAAGGCCGCCGACACCCCCTTGTTCGACGGGGCCCAGCTCGCGCCGCCGTCCTTGGTGCGGAACACCCCGGCCGTGGAGACCGCCACCGTCACGTCCCGGGCATCCCTCGGATCGGTCAGGATCGTGTGGAGCCCCTCGCCGCCCCCGCCCGGCACCCACTTCGAACGTGTCGGGTGTTCCCATAGCGGGCGGACCAGCTCGAAGGACTCCCCACGGTCCTCCGAGCGGAAGAGCGCGGCCGGCTCGGTCCCCGCGTACACGACGTCGGGCGCCTCGGCACCCGCCGGGTGCAGCTGCCAGACCCGCTCCAGGGAGGCGCCGGTGAACGCCGGGAATTTCACCGCAGGTTGCTGCGGCTCGACCCATGTCGCGCCCAGGTCGTCGGAGTGGAACACCGATGGCCCCCAGTGCGCACTGTCCCCGCCGACCAGCAGCCGGGGCACCGGACCGCGGGTGTCGATGGCGATCGAGTAGATCGCCTGCGCGTTGAAGTGCGGAGCGCCGAACTCCCAGGCGTCACCACGCCTTCGGCCGATGAAAAGTCCTTTACGGGTTCCCACAGTGAGCAGTACGTCGGTCATGGCCGACACCTCCCGAAACGCCTTTGTCGCGGACACGGGCCAGTCTGCACCCGGCCACTGACAGTGGTGTGCAGACACGATGTCTGTGCAGGTCGGACGGGGGTGGCGGGCGAAGGGTCGGACCTCCGGCAGGGGGGATGCCACCCGCGCGGGCCGTCTTGACCACCGTCCGGAGCGGGCCGTAGCGTGCGGAAGAAAGCGCTTGCCCCGTCGTCGATCCGGACCCAGGAGCACCTGTGGTGACCTTCGAAGGACTGCCCGGCGCCGTGGCCGTCTCCCACCTCCGGGTCTACGACTGGCCCACCGAGGACGGACTGCGGGGTGGTACGCCCCACCTCCACCTCACCTGTTCCGAGGGGTATGTGGTGGTCGGCGGCGCCGGCTCCGTGCAGACCCTCACCGCGTCCGGCTTCCGGCAGACGCCCCTGGCCGCCGGGTCCCTGGTGTGGTTCACCCCCGGCACGATCCACCGCCTCGTCAACGACGACGCCCTGCGCATCGTCGTCCTCATGCAGAACAGCGGACTGCCCGAAGCCGGGGATGCCGTTCTCACCCTGCCGCCCCGGTACCTGACGGACCCGGACACCTACCGCGCGGCGGCCGCAATCCCCGCCGACGCGGCAGAGCAGGAACAGGAACGCGCCGCCCGCGCCCGCCGCGATCTCGCCGTCGAGGGCTTTCTCGCGCTGCGCCGCGCCACCGAGGCCGGCGACCCCGAGCCGCTCGCCGCCTTCCACCGGGCGGCCGCCGCGCTCGTGAGGCGTCGGACGGACGACTGGCGGGGGCGCTGGGAACAGGGCGCCGCCGCAGCGTCCCGGGCAACCGGTGAACAGCTGGACTCCCTGGCGCAGGGGGACGGTGGCCATCTCGCCCGTGCCCGTGTGTACGCCGAACAGCCGTCGGCGTACGGAAAGTTCGGAATGTGCGGCCGTCTCGACGTCTACAGCGGCTGATTCCACGGCGGGCGGCGGCGCAGGCCGTGCTCACCGGGTGCGACCCGCAGCCGGTGGGCACTCTGCCGTGCTCCGTGGCCTCCGGTGCTCCTGGTGGTGCGCTCAGAGCCCCAAGGCGTCGTCGGCCCACTCGAATGCCGGCGTGCCACCCGAGCCCGGCGTCTGTTCGGACCAGATGACCTTGCCCTCGGCTGTGTACCGGGTGCCCCAGCGGTCGGCGAACTGGGCGACGAGGTACAGGCCGCGGCCGCCCTCGTCCGTCGTCGACGCATAGCGCAGATGTGGTGCGGTGCTCCCGGAGTCGGACACTTCGCAGATCAGCGCGTGGTCGTGCAGCATCCGGACGCGGATGGGGGCGCCGCCGTAGCGGATGGCGTTGGTGACCAGTTCACTCAGGATCAGCTCGGTGGCGAAGATCTCTTCCTCCAGCCCCCGTTCGGTGAGCCACTGGGACACTTCCTTGCGGACGCCGGCGACGGCCGACGGGTCGGGCTCGATGTCCCATTCGCCGATACGGGAGGGGGCGAGGATGCGCGTAGCGGCTACCAGGACGGCGGCGTCGTCACCCGGAGGGGTGGGCAGGAGCGCAGTGATCAGGTCGTCGCAGGTCTCCTCCGGAGTCCGGTGCCGTCCGGCCAGCGTGTCGCGCAACGTGTCGAGCCCGGTATCGAAATCCCGCTCGCGCGACTCGACGAGACCGTCGGTGTAGAGCACCAGACGGGTCCCCTCCGGCAGTGGCGACTCCACTGCCTCGAAAGGCAGTCCGCCGATGCCCAGAGGCAGGCCGGCGGGGACGTCGGGGAACTGCACCGTGCCGTCGGGCAGCACCAGGACGGGACCGGGATGGCCGGCCCGGGCAGCGGAGCAGGTGCCGGCCACCGGGTCGTAGACGGCGTACAGGCAGGTCGCCCCCGTGACCTCCGCGCGGTCGCCGTCGGCCTGCTCCTCCAGGTCGATGCGCGCCACCAGTTCGTCGACGCGCGCGAGGAGTTCGTCGGCCGGCAGGTCCAGCGTCGAGAAATTGTGGACCGCGGTGCGCAGGCGGCCCATCGTCGCGGCGGCGTGCAGACCGTGTCCGACGACGTCACCGACGACCAGGGCGACGCGGGCGCCGGGCAGCGGAATGACGTCGAACCAGTCGCCGCCCACCCCCGCCTGAGCCGGCAGATAGCGGTAGGCGACGTCGAGAGCGTCCTGCTCGGGCAGGCCGCGGGGCAGCAGGCTGCGCTGCAGCGTCACCGCCATCTCGTGCTCGCGGGTGTAGCGGCGGGCGTTGTCGACACATACGGCTGCCCGGGCGACCAGTTCCTCGGCGAACGTCAGATCGTCCTCGTCGAAGGGTTCCGGATTCTCCGCGCGCCAGAAGTTCGCCATGCCCAGGACCGCACCGCGGGCATGCAGCGGAACGGAGAGCAGGGAGTGGACACCGTACGCGAGGATTCTCGCCGCCTGTCCGGGGTCGGGTCCCTGCCAGCGCGGCTCGGCGGACAGGTCCGGCACCAGCATCGTGTGCCCACTGATCAGGCCCAGGGCCGGCGGGCTGGTGGGAACGAACCCGATGATTCTTCCGATCGGATAGAAGGGGTGGTCGCCGCGCACGCCTGCCGTGGCCGTCCGCCGCATGTCCAGCACGGTGCCGAGCGGCACCGGCGGTTCCTCACCGTGCAGCACGGACTCGGCGAGGTCGACCGAGGCGAAGTCGGCGAAACGGGGGACCACCACTTCCGCCAGCTCCTCCGCGGTCCGGGTCACATCCAGGGTCGTCCCGATGCGCGCACCGGCCGCGTGGAGCAGAAGCAGCCGCCCCCGTACCTCTGCCGCCCGGCCGGCAAGGGCGGCCAGTTCCGTCGTGTCCCGCAGGGTCGCGACCGTCCCGGCAGGTCCGCCGTGTTCGTCGGTGGGCCGGAGATTGACGGCCAGCAGCCGGTCGCCGGCCACGCTCACCTCGTCAGAGGCGACACGGCCGCAGGCGAGCAGTTCCGCGAGGGGAGGAGGCAGGCCGACGTCCGTCATCGGATGCCCCTCGGCGTCCGCGGGCAGGCGCAGCAGCCGCCGGGCCTCGTCGTTGGCCAGCACCAGCCGTCCGTCGCCGTCGATGATGAGCACCCCTTCGCGTACGGAGTGCAGCACCGCGTCGTGATGCTCGTACAGGCGCGTCATCTCGGCGGGGCCGAGGCCGTGCGTCTGCCGCCGCAGACGTCGGCTGACCAGCGCCGCTCCGCCGGACGTGAGGGCAAGTGCGGTCGCCGCGGAGCCGGCCAGCACCGGCAGTTCGCGGTCGGCCATCTTGGTCACGTTCGTGACCGTGATGCCGACGGACACCAGGCCGGCGGTCGAGCCGTCGGCCCTCGGTACGGGCACCACCGAGTTCACGGCCGGCCCCCGGCTCCCCGGGAACGTTCGGGTGAAGCCGTGCCCGAGAACCGCCTCTTTGTACGGGCCGAGGATGTGCTTGCCGATCAGCGCGCGATCGGGGTGGGTGTAGCGGATACCGCGTGTGCTGGACACGACGACGTACTCGACGTGTGTGCTCTTCCGGACTTCTTCCGTGAGCGGCTCCAGCGTGGTGGTGGGATCGGGGCCGTCCAGCGCCGCCACGATGCCCGGGGAGTGGGCGAACGTGACGGCGACGGCGTTCGAACGGCTTCGGGCTTCCTGAATGGCGGCGTGCCGGCCCTGCCACACGAGCGAGAACGCGGCCACGGCGACGAGCAGCACCACGATGGCCAGTTCCAGCAGCAGCACCTGCCCGGCCACGGAGCGCACGCCGAGCAAGGTGTGGGAGTGACCAGGGTGCGATGATCGGAGCCTTGCCACATATCTGCCAAAGCCGCCCATAACTCATTTTTATCAGCTATGTCCATACGAGAATTCGGAGGAGTATTGCTTGCACGGGCAACAGGCGCGGTACCCCGGGGGTGGGGCCGTCACCGTGCCCCTCCGGCGGATCGTGGCCCTGCCGGTCCCTGTCCTCGTCGGCGACGCCCGTCCGCAGGGCTTGTCGCCCGTGGCGTGGCCGGCGGGTGCCCACCGCTGCCACCGAGGCCGTCGTCGGCGGCGCCCGCGACCTGCTGCCCGCCCCCGGACGATCGATCACCTCGGCGGCGAAACCGTTGGGGGTCCGGCCGCAGGTGGGACGAGACGTCAGAGGCGGGGGGACGCCGTGCTGCTGCGCACCACCAGGTTGGTCGCGAGGTCGACCCGGGTGGTCGCGGGCTGCTGGCCCCGGCTGAGATCGAGAACCAGCCGGGCCGCCGTCTCGGCCATCTCCGTGAGCGGCTGGCGCACCGTGGTGAGCGGCGGCCCGATCCACCGGGTGAGCGGCAGGTCGTCGAAACCGACGACGCTGAGGTCCTCCGGGATACGCAGGCCCAGCTGGCGAGCGGCCTCGTAGACGCCGAGTGCCTGCAGGTCGTTGCCCGCGAAGATGGCGGTGGGAGGCTCAGGCAGCTGCAGGAGTTCCAGCCCTGCGGCGTAGCCGTCTTCGTGTGAGAACTCGCCCTCCCGGACCAGATCGGGATCGAGGGGCAGCCCCGCGGTCTCCATCGCGGCCCGGTAGCCGTCGACCCGGGCCCGGCTGCACATCATCCGGGACGGGCCGCTGATGACGCCGATCCGCCGGTGCCCGAGACCGGTCAGATGGCGGGTGGCGGCCAGTCCGCCCTGCCAGTTCGTCGTCCCGACCGACGGCACGTCGTCACCCGGGTCGCCCGCCGGATCGACCACCGTGAACGGGATGTTGCGGCTGGTGAGCTGGGCACGCTGGGCCGCGGTCAGATCCGAGAGCACCAGGATCACGCCCACCGGGCGACGGGCCAGCACGCCGTCCACCCAGGTCTGGCCCGGGGTCAGCCGGCCGGCGCTCTCGGAGAGCACCAGGCTCAGCCCCTCCTCGCGGGCGACGTTCTCGACGCCTCGGACGACCTCCATGGCCCAGCTGCTGTCGAGCTCGTGGAAGACCAGATCGATCAGTTGCGACTGTGCCGTGGACCCCCGCCTGCGGCGGTAGCCGTGGAGCAGCAGCAACTCCTCCACCCTGGTACGCGTACCGGGGGCGACGTCGGCTCGGCCGTTCAGCACTTTCGAAACTGTCGGAGCCGAGACTCCGGCCGCGCGAGCGATCTCCGCCAACGTGGCGGCGCTCTGCGACGGCACGTCGGCCGACGCCTTCTCCTGTGGTGACTGGACCTTTGCAGGGCTCATGCGGGAATCGTAGCTTCATGTCGCCCGGATCGGGGAAGGGGTCAGGGTTCGCAAAATCCTTCCCCCATCCTTCCCTCAACCTCTTGACGTGCCCGAAACACGCCCGTACGGTTCCGGCAACATTCGAAAGACACCCCGAAACATTCGACAGAGGTGCGGTCATGCGGTCGGGCATTTTTACTCAGGGCACACGTACGGCGAGATGGACCGCAGCGGGTGCGGCCATGGTAATGGCCGGTCTGCTGGCGGGTTGCGGTACGAGCGGGGGCAGCGGTAGCGACGGTGGAACCATTACCGCATACGTCTACGGCGATGACGCGGTCAAGGTTCAGCAGGCCGCGGTCACGAAGTTCAACAAGACCTCGAAGGTCAAGGTCAAGCTGGTGTCGGTGCCCGGCACCGACTACGTGAACAAGCTCCGCAGCGCGATGGGCTCGCCCAGTGCCCCGGACGTCTTCTTCAACTGGGGCGGCGGCTCGATCAAGCCGTACGTCGACGCGAAGCAGCTGGTCGACCTCACGTCGACGGTCAACAGCACCCCTGAGCTCAAGGACGGATTCCTTCCGTCGATCATGACGGCCGGCGGCCTCGACGGGAAGATCTACGGGGTGCCGATGCGCGGCATGCAGCCCGTGATGCTCTTCTACAACAAGTCGCTCTTCGCCGAGAACAAGCTCGAGGCCCCCAAGACCTGGGACGACCTGCAGAACGCCATCACCACCTTCAAGGCCAAGGGGATCACGCCCTTCGCTCTCGGTGGCGCCGACAAGTGGCCCGAGCTGATGTGGATGGAGTACCTGCTCGACCGGATCGGCGGACCCGAGGTCTTCCAGAAGATCCAGAACGGCGACACCTCCGGCTGGGGCGACCCGGCGGTGCTGAAGGCGGCCCAGACCGTCAAGGAGCTCGTCGACCAGGGTGCGTTCGGCAAGAACTTCAACTCCGTCGACTACGGCAACGGTGGCGCGCCCACGCTCCTCAACAAGGGCAAGGCCGCCATGCACCTCATGGGCTCGTGGGAGTACTCGACCCAGCTGGGCAAGGCGCCGAAGTTCGCCGAGAAGGACCTCGGCTGGACCGCCTTCCCGACCGTGGCCGGCGGCGTCGGCGACGCCGCGGACGTGGTCGGCAACCCGACCAACTACTGGTCGATCAACGCGCGCACCAAGCACAAGGACGCCGCGATCGCCTTCCTGAAGACGATGGCCTCGCAGGAGTACGCCAAGGCCCTGGTCGACAACGGCGACATCCCCACCACCGCCAACGCGGCCTCGATGCTGACCACGTCGCCCAACCCGCAGTTCGCCAACGACCAGTACAGCCTGGTCCAGAAGGCGCCCAGCTTCACGCTCTCGTGGGACCAGGCGCTGGAGGCCCAGTACGCCACCCCGCTGCTCACCGAGATCAGCAAGCTGTTCGCCGGCAAGTCCACCCCTGAGCAGTTCGTCGCAGCGATGAAGGCCGTCAACTAAGCATGTCCCACCACACTCCGCACGTGAAGACGCGTGGGGGCAGGAAGACGGCCGTCGGCAACGTCGGCCGTCCTCCGGTCAGCTGGGCGCTGCCCGGCATCCTCTTCTTCGCCGTCTTCGCGATCGTCCCGCTGGCGATCGCCGTCTATCTCTCCTTCTGCCGGTGGGACGGGCTGAACTCCCCGACCCCGGCAGGCCTGGACAACTGGACCCGGCTGTTCAAGGACCCGGAATTCCGCCAGGCCGCCTGGCTGAGCCTTCTGCTGACCACCGTCAGCTGGGCCTTCCAGACCCCCGTGGCACTGCTCCTCGGTGTCTGGGCGGCGGGCCGGCAGCGCAGCAGGGCCGTGCTTTCCGCGGTCTTCTTCGTCCCGCTGCTGCTCTCCACCACCGCCATCGCCATGCTCTTCCACGCCCTGCTGGACCCCAACTTCGGCGTGATCAAGGAGATCGGGCCCTGGTTCGGGATCGACCCGAACATCATGGGATCCTCCACCGGCGCCCTGCTCACTGTGGCGTTCGTCGGCGGCTGGCAGTTCATGCCGTTCCACACCCTGATCTACCAGGGCGGCGCCCGGCAGATACCCGAGGTGCTGTACCAGGCGGCCGAGATGGACGGTGCCGGCATGTTCCGGCAGTTCTTCCACATCACGCTGCCGCAGCTGCGCCACACCATCACGACCTCGTCGGTTCTGATGATCGTCGGCTCGCTGACGTACTTCGACACCGTGCTGATCATGACCAAGGGCGGTCCCGGCACGGACACCACGGTCCTGCCGTACCTGATGTACCGGACCGGTTTCCAGACCTACGACCTCGGCTATGCCGCGGCGATCGCCACGGCCCTGGTCGTGGTGGCCACCGCCCTGTCGCTGATCCTGGTCCGCTTCAGCGGCTTCGGGAACATGCGGTCCACCCGGGAAGGTATGTGACGAGATGTCAATCGACACCCGCCCCGAGGCGTCGGCCATGTCGCCCGCGATCCGACGCCGTGGGGCCGCCGCCCGCCGCCGCAGGAGCTGGGGCAACCCACTGGCCGGACTGGGCTCGCTGGTCTGGCTCATCATCGTGGTCGTACCGCTCTACACGCTGATCTCCTCGTCGCTGATGCACCAGGACGAGGCGCTCAACGGGGACCCGCTGGCCTTCCCCACGCACCCGACGCTCGACAACTACAACACCGTGCTGCACAGCGGCTTCTCCACGATGCTGGCCAACACGGCGATCGTCGCCGCGTCCACCGTGGCCATCGTGCTGCTGCTCGCGGTGCCCGTCGCCTACGTGGCGGTGCGCACCCGCAGCCGGCTCTCCTCGCTCGCCTTCCGGACCTTCCTGCTCGGCGTGGCGATCCCGGCGCAGGCGGTGATCGTGCCGCTGTATCTGCTCATCGGCAAGATGGGGCTCTACGACACGCTGCCCGCGATCATCCTGCCGACCGCCGCTTTCGCGATGCCGGTGGCGGTCCTGGTGCTCAGCGGCACCATGCGCGATGTCTCCGAGGAGATGTACGAGGCGATGGCGCTCGACGGCGCCTCGCCCCTGCGGATGCTGTGGCAGCTGGCGATCCCCATGTCCAAGGCCGGCATCAGCACGGTGGCGATCTACACGGCGCTCCAGGCGTGGAACGGCTTCCTCTTCCCGCTGATCCTGACGCAGTCGGAGGAGAACCGGGTACTGACCCTCGGTCTCTTCAACTTCATGACCCAGTTCGGAGTCAACATCCCCGCCGTTCTGGCCGCGATCGTCCTCTCCGTCGTACCCATCTTCGCCGTGTACCTCGTGGCACGGAAGGCGCTGATCAACGGACTGATGGGGGTGGGCGGCAAGTAACACACCCACGCCGCCCCGCACTACCGCACTCTTGAGAGGAACCCCTGCCCCCATGGCAATCCCCCCTGTCCCGCATGCCCACCGGGCCGCCCGGCCCAGCGCCGTCGACGGGCCGTGGCGCGACCCTTCACTCACCCCCGAGACACGGGTGGCCGACCTCGTCGCCCGGATGACGCTCGAGGAGAAGGCCGCGCAGCTGTACGGAGTCTGGGTGGGCGCCGACGCCGACGGCGACGGGGTCGCACCGCACCAGAACGACATGGTCGACCCGGTCGACTGGGACGAGCTCACCACTCGCGGCCTCGGCCAGCTGACCAGGCCGTTCGGCACCGCCCCGGTGGACCCCGGCGTCGGGGCCGTCTCACTGGCCCGCGCCCAGGAGCGGATCGTGGAGACCGGCCGGTTCGGCATCCCGGCGCTCGCCCACGAGGAGTGCCTCGCAGGCTTCACCGCCTGGGGCGCCACCGCCTACCCCGTCCCGCTGTCCTGGGGAGCCGCCTGGAACCCGGTTCTGATCACGGAGATGGCCCACCGGATCGGCCGCGACATGCGGTCGGTGGGGATCCACCAGGGACTCGCACCGGTCCTCGACGTGGTGCGCGATCTGCGCTGGGGCCGGGTGGAGGAGACCATCGGGGAGGACCCGTACCTGGTCGCCACCATCGGCACCGCGTATGTCCGCGGCCTGGAATCCGCCGGGATCGTCGCCACTCTCAAGCACTTCGCCGGATACGCCGCCTCGGCGGGCGCCCGCAACCTCTCTCCGGTCCGGGCAGGTGCGCGCGAGATGGCCGACGTCATCCTCCCGCCCTTCGAGATGGCACTGCGGGAGGGGGGCGCCCGCTCGGTGATGCACTCGTACGCCGAGATCGACGGTGTCCCCGCGGCGGCCGACCCGGCGCTGCTCACCGAACTGCTCAGGGACACCTGGGGGTTCGACGGCACCGTCGTCGCCGACTACTTCGGCATCGGCTTCCTGGAGACACTGCACAAGGTCGCCGCGGACCGCGGCGATGCCGCCCGCCTCGCGCTGAGTGCCGGGGTCGACGTGGAACTGCCCACCGTCCGCAGTTACGGCGATGAGCTCGTCGCTGCCGTACGGAACGGCTCCGTGGCCGAGGAACTGGTCGACCGGGCGCTGAACCGGGTCCTGCTGCAGAAGTGCGAACTCGGACTCCTCGACCCGGAATGGTCGCCGCTGCCGGCCGCGCTGATCGGGGCCGACCCCGAGCAGGCGCGTGCCACGGTGGACCTCGACCCGCCGGAGAACCGGGCACTCGCCCGGCAGCTGGCCGAGCAGGCAGTCGTGCTGCTCGCCAACCCCGGCGATGCGCTGCCGTTGCGCGGCGACGGCCGGATCGCGGTCGTCGGGCCGCGCGCCGACGACGCGCTGGCCATGCTCGGTTGCTACTCCTTCCCCAGCCACGTCGGGGTCTCGCACCCCGAGGTGCCGATGGGGATCGACATTCCGACCGTCCTCGAAGCGCTGCGGGGGGAGTTCCCCGGCGCGGACATCGGCTCGGCGGCCGGCTGCGACGTGGACGGCACGGACACCTCCGGCATCGAGGCGGCGGCCGAACTCGCCCGCCACAGTGATGTGTGCGTCGCCGTGCTCGGCGACCGGGCCGGGCTGTTCGGCCGCGGCACCTCCGGTGAGGGCTGCGACGCCGCCGACCTCGCCCTGCCCGGTGTCCAGGGCGAGCTGCTCGACGCACTGCTGGCCACCGGAACCCCGGTGATCCTGGTGCTGCTGACGGGCCGTCCGTATGCGCTCGGCCGCTGGGCGGACCGGACGGCTGCCACCGTGCAGGCGTTCTTCCCCGGCGAGGAGGGCGGTCCGGCACTGGCTGGTGTGCTCTCCGGCCGGGTCAACCCCTCCGGCCGGCTGCCGGTCGGTGTCCCGCACGGCCCGGGCGGCCAGCCGTGGACGTATCTGCAACCGCCGCTGGGGCTGGCGAGCGGGGTCAGCAACCTGGACCCGACGCCGCTCTACCCCTTCGGACACGGTCTGTCGTACACCTCGTTCGAGTGGGAGGCCGGCGCCGCTGCCCCGGCCGAGCTACCCACCGACGGCTCCGCCGACATCGAACTCACCGTCCGCAACAGCGGGGACCGCGAAGGCGCCGAGGTGGTGCAGCTCTATGCGCACGACCCGGTCGCCCAGACCACTCGCCCGGAGTCACGGCTGATCGGGTACGCCCGGGTGCAGCTCGCCGCCGGGCAGGCCCGCCGCGTGCGGTTCCACTTCCATGCCGATCTGGTGTCCTTCACCGGCATCGGCGGCCGACGGATCGTCGAACCCGGCGATCTCGAACTGCGGCTCGCGACATCCAGCGCGGCCGACGACGTCAAGCAGACCGTGAAGCTGCGGCTCACCGGTCCCGAGCGCACGGTCGATCACCGGCGCCGGCTCGTCTGCGACACGTCGATCGAACTGATCTGAATCTGCCTGTTACTTGAGGGCCCGGGCCTCCCCGCTACAGCTGCGGGGAGGATCCCGAAACTTTCGACGCGGTACATTCCATCGAAGGGACATGTCATGCGCAAGGCAACTCAGGCTGCCGTCGTCGGCACCGCCGCCGCAGCCCTGCTGGTCTCCACGTTCACCGTCGCCGCCAGCGCGACCCCCGAGCACGCCGCCCACCACACCAAGCCGAAGAGTGACGCCGCGGCCAACACCCTCGGCGCTCTGGGCAAGCGTGCCAACGTGCGGATCGGAACCGCGGTCGACATGTCGGCACTTGCCTCCGACGCCACCTACCGGGCCAAGGCCGCGGGCGAGTTCTCCTCCGTCACCCCGGAGAACGTCATGAAGTGGGAGGCCGTCGAGCCGCAGCGCGGCACGTACAACTGGGCCCCCGCGGACGAGCTGGTGGACTTCGCCAAGGAGAACGGCCAGCTGGTCCGGGGCCACACCCTGGTCTGGCACAGCCAGTTGCCCGCCTGGCTGAACAACGGCGACTTCACGGCCGATGAGCTGCGGGAGATCCTGCACAAGCACATCACCGACGAGGTGACCCACTTCAAGGGCAAGATCTGGCAGTGGGACGTCGTCAACGAGGCCTTCAACGACGACGGCACCATGCGTGACAGCATCTGGCTGCAGAAGCTCGGCCCCGGCTACATCGCCGACGCCTTCCGATGGGCGCACC
Organism: Streptomyces sp. NPDC051664; assembly: GCF_044453545.1. Lineage (NCBI taxonomy): Bacteria > Bacillati > Actinomycetota > Actinomycetes > Kitasatosporales > Streptomycetaceae > Streptomyces > Streptomyces sp. NPDC051664. Next base: position 134,913 of record NZ_JBITCU010000013.1, read on the forward strand.
AGGCCGACCCCAAGGCCACGCTCTTCATCAACGACTACAACATCGAGAGCGTCAACGCGAAGAGCACCGCCCTCTACAACCTCGTCGCACAGCTCCGCAAGGAGCACGTGCCGGTTCACGGCGTCGGCATCCAGGGACACCTGGACGTCCAGTACAACGCCCCGCACGACATCGCCACCAACATGAAGCGCTTCGACGACCTCGGTCTGGAGACCGCGATCACCGAGGCCGACGTCCGCATCCCGATGCCCGCCGACAACACCGAGGTGGAGGCGCAGGCGGAGGCCTACGACGTACTGCTGCGCGGCTGCCTGCTCACCGAGCACTGCACCGACTTCACGGTGTGGGGCTTCACCGACAAGTACTCCTGGGTTCCCGGCGTCTTCACGGGCGAGGGCGCTGCGAACGTCCTCGACGAGAACTACAAGGCCAAGGCCGCGTACAACGCGATGAGCGACGACCTCACGCTGGCCGCAGGCAGGGACTGAGAGCGCACATGATCAACAGCACCGAGGAGGCAGCACAGTGACGGACGGCCTCCGGATCCATGCAGTGAAGATAACCCCGGTCGCCTTCCGGGACCCGGCCCTGCTCAACGCGGTCGGCGTGCACGAACCGTACGCCCTGCGCGCGATCGTCGAGGTGGACACCGGCGAGGGCCTCGTCGGCCTCGGCGAGACCTATGCCGACGAAGGGCATCTGAGCCGGCTGCGGGCCGTCGCGGACGCCGTCGTCGGAATGGACGTGTACGCGCTCGGTGCCATGCACCGCAAGGTCGCCGAAGTCCTCTCCGGAGACAGCGGAGTCGGTGGCTCCGGACTGACCGGAATGATCACCACGAGCAGCGCCGTGGACCGGGTGTTCTCCCCGTTCGAGGTGGCCTGCCTGGACCTCCAGGGCAAGGCTGCCGGTCGCCCGGTCAGCGACCTGCTCGGAGGGGCGGTGCGGGAATCCGTGCCGTTCAGCGCGTACCTCTTCTACAAGTGGGCCGCGCACCCGGGACAGGAGCCGGACGACTGGGGCGCGGCACTGGATCCGGAGGCCATCGTCGCCCAGGCGCGCCGGATGATCTCCGAGTACGGCTTCACCGCGATCAAGCTCAAGGGCGGTGTCCGGCCGCCCGCGGAGGAGGTCGAGGCGGTCCTCGCGCTGCGCGAGGCCTTCCCCGACGTACCGCTGCGGCTCGACCCCAACGCGGCATGGAGCGTGGAGACATCGGTCGAGGTGGCCCGCCGCCTGGAGGGGGTCCTCGAGTACCTGGAGGACCCGACCCCCGATCTGGACGGCATGGCGCAGGTGGCCAGGCAGACCCCGATCCCGCTGGCCACCAACATGTGCGTCGTCGCGTTCGAGCATCTGGCGCCCGCGGTCGAGCAGGGGTCGGTCCAGGTGGTGCTCTCCGACCACCACTACTGGGGCGGCCTGCACCGTTCCAAGCTGCTCTCGGGCATCTGCGACAACTTCTCCATGGGCCTGTCCATGCACTCCAACTCGCATCTGGGGATCAGTCTGGCTGCGATGACCCACCTGGCGGCCGCCACGCCGAACCTCACCTACGCCTGTGACACCCACTGGCCGTGGAAGACCGAGGAAGTCGTGGAACCGGGTGTGCTGCAGTTCACCGACGGCGCCGTGCGGGTCCCGAAGGGGCCGGGCCTCGGCGTCGCACTCGACCGGGACGCGCTCGCCCGCCTGCACGAGCAGTACCTCACCTGCGGTCTGCGCAACCGTGACGACACCGGGTACATGCAGCGGATCGATCCCCACTACGAGAAGAAGACTCCGCGCTGGTGAGCCGCGGCGGCCGACGGCCGCCGCACTCCCCGCGCGTTCCACAGCATTTCAAGGAGCATTCATGGCTTTCCTCGACTGGGTCGCCCTCGGCGGCTATTTCCTGGTGATGCTGCTGATCGGCCTCTGGTCGCACCGACGCGTCGGTGATGTCAGTGACTACTTCACCGGTGGCGGCCGGATGCCCTGGTGGCTCTCCGGCATCTCCCACCACATGTCCGGTTATAGCGCCGCCGTGTTCGTCGCCTACGCGGCCATCGCATACAGCGTCGGCATCACCGTCTACATCTGGGCGTTCCTGCCGCTCGCGCTGGCCACCGGTGTGGGTGCCTGGCTGTTCGCGCCGCGCTGGAACCGGCTGCGGCAGCGGTACGCGGTCGCCTCGCCGCTCGAATATCTCGCCAAGCGCTACAACGTGCCCACCCAGCAGGCGCTCGCCTGGAGCGGCGCCCTGCTCAAGGTGTTCGACGTGGCCGCAAAGTGGGCGTCCGTCGCCATCCTGCTCAATGTGTTCACCGGCATGTCGATGACGGCCGGCATCCTGATCACCGGCGTCGTCACCCTGCTCTACTGCACCGTCGGCGGGCTCTGGGCCGATGCACTCACCGACTTCGGCCAGTTCGTCATCCAGGGCATCGCGGCGCTCGCCATGGTCTGGGTGGTGCTGGACCGTCTGGGCGACGGCATATCCGGACTGGGCACGATCTGGCACAAGCTGCCCGACGGACACGGCCACCCGCTGGTCGACCCCTACACCGCCACCTTCCTCGGTGCGTACGTCGTCGTGAAGCTCTTCGAGTACAACGGCGGCATGTGGAACCTGGCCCAGCGCTACATGGCCACGGACACCCCGCAGGCCGCCCGCCGTTCGGCCGGGCTCTCCGCGGTGCTGTACGTGATCTGGCCGGCGGTCCTGCTGTTCCCGCCCGTCGCCGCGGCCGTCCTCCTGCCGGACATCACCGAACCGCAGAAGGTCTACGCGCTGATGGCGGAGTCGTACCTGCCGGCCGGACTGGTGGGTCTGACGCTCGCCGGAATGTTCTCGCACACGATGGCCATGGCCTCGTCGGACGCCAACGCGGTCTCCGCGGTCGTCACCCGCGACATCATCCCGGCGGTCGTGCGCCGCGCCAAGGACCTCCCGGCGGCCACCGGACTGTTCATCGCCCGTGTGTGCACGGTCGTGTTCATCACCGTCAGCATGCTCGTCGCCATCGAGGCCGATCACTTCGGCGGTGTGCTCGGCATCATCGTCGGCCTGGTCGCGGCCGTGATGGGCCCCATCTCCATCCCGATGCTGCTCGGTCTGCTGCCCGCCTTCCGCAAGTGCGGTCCGCGCGCCGCGCTGTCCTCGTGGGCGCTCGGGCTGCTGGGCTACGTCCTGGTGAAGTTCGTACTGGGGAGCGCGGACCAGACCGCCATCATCGCGACCCCGCTGGTGACCTCTCTGGTGGTGTACGTGGTGGTCGGCCTGCTCAGCCCCGAGCCCGACGCCACGGCCGACGCGATCGTGGCCGCGGTTTCCCCCGGCTCCGACGGCGAGGGCGAGCTCGTGGCTGCCGAGGCACCGCAGACCGCGGTGCCGGCCGCGAGCGACTGACGGGGCGTCCGAATCCCGACCCGCCGCCCTCGGTAAATCGGCAGGGCATACATCCGTCCTATTTGTCATGAGTGTGAACAAATCAGGGAGAGCAGTATGGACAAGCACTTCCCGCAACACGCGAGCCGCAGATCGATTCTGGGGCTCGGACTGGGGCTCACCGCCCTGACGGCAACACCTCTCGGATCGCTGCTCGGTCTCTCGTCGGAGGCCTTGGCCGCCGCGCCGGGCGCGGCCGGACTTCCGACCGACCCCGGCGCGTACATCTCCTTCACGCCCCGCTCCGGCAGCTTCCCGCTCTTCAGAGCGGGCACGGCGGCCCCGATCCTGGTCAGCGACCGGGACTACGCCGGCGTCGTCCGGGTGGCCGGTGACCTCCAGGCCGACATCGAGCGCGTCACCGGCGTCCGCCCGGTCCTCTCGCGCGGTGCGACCCCGAAGGGCCGCGAGATCGTCATCGTCGGAACCATCGGGCGCAGCCCGCTGATCGACGGACTGATCGCCGCCGGCAAGCTCAACGTCTCCGGCATCAAGGGCAAGTGGGAGACCAGTCTCCAGACCATCGTCGAGAAGCCGCTGCCCGGCGTCGACCGTGCCTTCGTGATCGCGGGCAGCGACCAGCGCGGCACGATCTACGGTACGTACGACGTCTCCCGCGGAATCGGCGTATCGCCCTGGTACTGGTGGGACGACGTCACCCCCGTGCACCGGGACGGGCTCTACGTCCTGCCCGGCCGCCACACCCAGGGCACCCCGGCCGTGAAGTACCGCGGATTCTTCATCAACGACGAGAACCCGGCGCTCGGCACCTGGGCTCCGGCGTTCTTCGGCCCCGGCAAGGCGCCCGGCTTCGAGAACGGCTTCAACGCCGACTTCTACGCCAAGATCTTCGAAGTCATGCTGCGGCTCAAGGCCAACTACCTCTGGCCGGCTGTCTGGGGACGCGCGTTCGCCGAGGACGACCCGCAGAACCACGCCACCGCGAAGGCGTACGGAGTCGTCATGGGCACCTCGCACGAGGCGCCCATGATGCGCGGCATCGAGGAGTGGAACCGGCACGCCGTCGCAGCTGTGCGCGACAGTGCGGGCAACATCACCACGCCTGGTCACGACCCCTACGGCGGCACCGGCGAGTGGTCCTTCCGCCACAACGCCGAAGCGCTCAAGGCGTACTGGTCCGAGGGCATACGCCGGATGAAGGACGAGGACTTCGAGGGCGTCGTCACCCTCGGCATGCGCGGTAACGGCGACGTCAGCCTGCCCGACGGCGACGGCATCGAGCTGATGACCGAGATCATCGCCACCCAGCGGCAGATCCTGGCCGAGGTCTCCGGCAAGGACGTCACCACGATTCCGCAGGTGTGGACGCTCTACAAGGAGGTCCAGCGGTACTGGGACCGCGGTCTGCGGGTGCCGGACGACGTCACCGTCGTCCTCACCGACGACAACTGGGCCAACATCCGCAAGGTCCCCGACCTCAAGAGCGATGCCCGCGAAGGCGGTTACGGCCTCTACTACCACTTCGACTACGTCGGGGCGGGCCGCAACTACAAGTGGGTGGACACCACCTCGCTGCCGAACATGTGGGACCAGCTCCACCAGTCCGTCGCCTACGGGAACCACGGCCTCTGGATCACCAACGTCGGTGACTTCAAGGGCAACGAACTGCCCACGCAGTTCTTCCTGGAGTACGCCTGGAACCCCGACCGCTGGACCCTTGACCGGCTGCCGGAGTGGGAGGAGCAGTACGCCCGGCAGAACTTCGGCGAGCAGCAGGCCGAGGACATCGCCGAGGTGCTCCGCACATATGCGCAGCTGCAGTCCCGGCGCAAGCCCGAGCTGCTCAACCGGAAGATCACCCTCGACCCGGCCAAGGACCCCGCCAAGGACGCGTCGGCGATCAGCAACGACGACCAGGCCAGCCCGTTCAGCCTCACCGACTACCGCGAGCTGGAGCGCGTCACCGAGGAGTGGCAGCAGCTCGGGGCCGACGCCGAACGGATCGGCCGCAAGCTCCCCGCCTCCGTCCAGGACGCCTGGTACGAGCTGGTCGGCTACGAGGTGCAGGCCACCGCCAACCTGTACGCCCTGCGTGAGGCCGAGTTCAAGAACCTGCACTATGCGGCGCAGGGCCGGGCTCTCACCAACGATCTGGCGGCCGCCGCCGAGGCCCGACTCGCCGACGACCTGGCGTTGTCGGACCGCTTCAACACGAAGGTCGCCGACGGGAAGTGGCAGGGGTTCCAGACCCAGCCGCACATCGACTACGGCGATGTGGCCCGCTACGGGCCGAACGCCCCCTGGCAGCAGCCCGAACTCAACAACGTCGCCCTCAAGGACGTGCTGTTCCCCGCGGTCAAGCGCATCGACCTCCCGGCCGGCGCCGAGATGGGCGTGGCCGTCGACGGCTCGGACAAGTGGTGGCCCGAGGAGAGCTCCCCGGCCGTGCTGCCGGCCTTCAGCCCGTACCAGAGCCAGGCCGCGCAGTACATCGAGGTGTTCAACCGGGGCGCCGCCCCGTTCGACTACCGGGTCCGGACAGGGGCTTCCTGGCTCGTCGCCGACCGGGTCAGGGGGCGGGTCTACAAGCAGGACCGGATCACCTTCCGCGTCGACTGGTCGCGGGCTCCCAAGGGTGTCACGGAGGTGCCGATCACGGTCAGCGGTCCGGACGGCCGCGAGGTCGTGGTCCGCGCCGTGATCGACCACCCCAAGGAGCGGCGCTCGCAGCTCGAAGGGTTCGTCGAGGCCAACGGGTACGTCTCCATCGAGGCGGACCACTACTCCCGGTCCGTGGGCAGCAACGGGATCACCTGGACGCGTATCCCGGGCATCGGCCGTACCGGCGCCGGTATGGAACCCTTCCCGGTCACCTCCGCCCGCCAGACCCCCGGCGGCAGCAGCCCGCGGCTGGAGTACAAGGTCAGCCTGTTCACGACCGGGCCGGTCACCGTGCATGCGTACCTGTCGCCCCGCAACAACGCGCTGGCGTCCGACGGCCTCACGTACGCCGTCTCCTTCGACGACGACGCGCCGCAGAGTGTGAACGTCACGGCGGTGACGGGATCCGACGACGGCACCATGAACGTCCAGTGGGCGCGCAACACCTCCGACAACGTCAACCGCACCAGCACGGTGCACCACATCGGCCGAGCCGGTGTGCATGTGCTGAAATTCTGGATGGTCGACCCGACGGTGGTGCTGCAGAACCTGGTGGTCGACACCGGCGGCCTCAAGCCCAGCTACCTGGGCCCGCAGGAGAGCCTCCGGCTGAAGTGAGCCATGGGACGGGCAAGGGGACAGAGCGATGAAGAGTGAGATCGAGGACGCCGACGGACACGGTGCCATCCTGGGCGTGACCCCCGTTGGGGCGGGGGTCGAGGTCCGGGTGGCGGGTCCCTCGGGGGAGCTCTCACTGATCTGCACCCCTGCCCGGTCCCGGGAACTGGCTGCGGCTCTTACCCGTGCGGCGGACGAGGTGGAGAGCGCGCAGTCGGCCGAGCCCGTCACCGTCACGGCGCAGGAGCTGCGCCGCGGTGACGTACGGGACGGCGACCGGGCCATGACGGTGGAAGCCGTCAGGGTCGACGGGGCCACCGCCTACGTCACCTGGAAGTCGGGCGCCGGGCGCAGCTGGACCCAGGGCTACGACGCGGACGTGGAGATCACGCTGCGGCGCCGCGCCTGAGTCGCGAACGGCTCGCGGACGAGGCCCTTCCCGGAGTCGGGGAGGGCCTCGTCCGCACTCTCGCGTTGTACGGGAACCATCGTAATTTGACGGGCGTCGTAGTACGGGAGGTATCGTACTAGCGATCCTGTCGTCCCGGCGAAACGGAGTCCGCCGTGAGTGTCCTGTTCGAGCCCTGCACCTTGAGGTCGCTTGTCATACCCAACCGGGTGTGGATGGCGCCCATGTGTCAGTACAGCGCGGAAGCGGTGGGGCCGAATGCAGGCGTCGCGACCGACTGGCACTTCGCCCACCTCGTGGCGCGCGCCGCCGGCGGGACCGGCCTCATTCTCACCGAGGCGACGGCCGTCAGCCCGGAAGGCCGGATCAGCCCCGCCGACCTCGGTATCTGGAACGACACCCAGGTGGCCGCCCTCCGGCGGATCACCGACTTCATCAAGAGCCAGGGCTCCGCCGTCGGCATCCAGCTCGCCCATGCCGGGCGCAAAGCATCGACAGCGGCCCCCTGGCTGGGCGGAGGGCCCGTGGGACCGGACGAGCACGGCTGGCAGCCCGTCGCCCCCAGCCCGCTCCCGTTCGACGAGGGTCATCCCGTTCCGCACGAGCTGACCGTGGACGAGATCCACGGCGTCGTCGACCAGTTCCGCGAAGCCGCTCGCCGGGCGCTCGAGGCGGGCTTCGAGGTCGCCGAGGTGCACGGGGCCCACGGCTATCTCGTCGGACAGTTCCTCTCCCCGCACAGCAACCGGCGCACGGACGAGTACGGCGGCAGCTTCGACAACCGCGTCCGGTTCGCCCTGCAGGTCGTCGACGCCGTGCGCGAGGTATGGCCCGAGGACCTGCCCGTATTCTTCCGGATCTCGGCCACGGACTGGCTCACCGAGAACGACGAGGACGACCGTGAGGGCTGGACCGTCGACGAGACGGTACGGCTGGCCAAGGAGCTGCGGGCCCACGGCGTCGACCTGCTGGACGTCTCCAGCGGCGGCAATGCTCCGAACGCCCGCATCACGACGGGCCCCGGATACCAGGTCCCCTTCGCCGCCCGGGTGCGCGAGGAGACCTCGCTGCCCGTCGCGGCCGTGGGACTGATCACCGAGCCGCAGCAGGCGGAGAAGATCGTGGCCGACGGGCAGGCCGACGCCGTGCTCCTCGGGCGGGAGCTGCTGCGGAGCCCGTCGTGGGCGCAGCACGCGGCGCGCGAACTGGGCGGCGATGTCCACAAGCCCGCCCAGTACCTTCGAGCCGTCTGACACCACGAGCCCCCGCCGGACATCCGACGGGGGCCCGGTACGTTGCGGCCGGCCGCGACGCAGGGCTCGGCGTCAGCCCCGCCGCGCGCGGAACAGGTCGCGGATCAGGGCGATCTCGGCCCCATGGTGCAGCAGTTCCTGATTGACCCACCAGACCGTATCGATGAACGGATCCTCCGGGTCGCTGCCATACGGGTACGTACTGTGCCCCACGGTGTCGAGCGCCGCGTCGTCGGCGCCGAGCAGCGCCTCCCGCCAAGCGGTGGCGGCGGATTCGAAGGCCGCGATCGCCCCGGCGACGTCCCCGGTGACCACGAAGTCGTCCCGCGTCAGGGTGTGGCTGCCGTTCGTGTGGTCGGCGCGGAGGGCAAGCAACTCGCTCAGGTGACTCAGCCGCCACGCCAGGGTGGTGAACGGCGGCGGCGTGGGGTGCGGCGGCTGCGCCGAGTCGCGGCCCCAGTCACCCGCGCCGACGAGAACGGTCGCTCCGGGCCCGGGTCCCGCCGCGCGCCGCCGGACCGACCAGCAGCCCGGCACCGGCTCCCAGAGGTACTCCTCGTCGGTCATCGACGGGACCTCGACGTCCGTGCCGTTGCCGCTGTCCACGAGGGGGCCGGTCATACGGTCGGCGAGGCGCCCCCGCGCGAAGTCGAACTGCTGCAGCAGAGGGATCAGGCGTGGTGGTGTCGCCATCGGACGCTCCTGGAGTGGCTTGTCGGACTGTGCGGACACCCTCTCGGGGGCACACCCTCGTCCGGACCCTGTCACAGCCGGTTCGACACCGCGCTCCATTTCTTTGACGATCGGCGGCTCTCCTCGGCGGTAGCCGACGGTTCGTGGGTGACCCCGTTCGACCCCGGGAGCGACCTCGGCTTCGCGCAAGGCACCGGCGCCACGTACACCTGGATGGTTCCGCAGGACGTCCAGGGCCTGGTCGAGGCCATGGGCGGCCGGGACCGGGCCGCTGAGCGGCTCGACGCCTTCTTCCACAAGGCCGACGGATCCTGGTCGGTGAAGGGCGGTGACGCGCTGCGCTACGACCCGACCCACGAGCCCGGCATCCACGCCCCTTGGCTCCACAACGCCCGGGGGCAGCCGTGGAAGACGCAGGCGACGGTCCATCAGATCCTCGACGCCGTGTACGGTACGGGCCCCGGCGGCCTGCCCGGCAATGACGATCTGGGGACCATGTCCGCGTGGTACGTCTTCTCGGCGCTCGGGCTGTACCCGCAGACGCCGGGCAGCGCCACGATGCTGCTGGGCGCCCTGCTCTTCCCCGACGCGCTGATCGACCGCGCACACGGCAGGGACATCACGATCGGTGCCCCGGACGCCGATGCCGGCCATCCGTACGTCGACGCGGTTCGGGTCGACGGGCGCAGCAGCGCCCGGTCCTGGACGGACGCGAGCCTGGTCACCCGTGGCGGCACCCTCGCCTTCCGGTTGGCTGAAGCACCCAACTCCAGCTGGGGCACGGCAACTTCCGGACTGCCGCGGTAGGGGCATACCGATCGGTTCCGGATCCAAGCGAGCGGGTCGCACGGCCTGCTCGCCGGGGTGCCGGTCACCGTTTTCTATCGTTGAAAATTCTCTGTGCACGACCGTTGTTATGCGTTTGACGTTGTGGCTCAATGTTCGATTGTGTGCGTGCCTCGTTGTGTGCGAGGCACTTCAGCTCTCGACGAGGACGACGCCTTGAGACGACAACTGCCCCGCCCCCGAGTCCTGTTCAGATCGATGGCCTGTACGGCCGCGCTGCTGGTTCCCCTCGGGGCCACTCTGGTCCCTGCCGCTGCGGCCGCCCCTGCTGCCACCGTCCCCGCGAGCGCCGCATCGACCGCCACCGCGAAGGCCTTCGCCGACGACGACCCGACCGCCGATGTGCACGGGCTGAAGGGCGAGTACTTCCGGATGTCCGCCCCGGGCGCCCGCGACTTCGCCGAGCTCGGCGGGGTCGCACTCGACCCGGAGATCAATTTTCCCGGTCTGACCGGGGCGTTCGAGTCCACTACGGGCAGGACGGAGAACACCACAGCCCGCTGGACCGGCAGCATCACAGCTCCCGAGACGGGTGACTACACCTTCGCCGCCAGCGGCGACAACGGCTTCAGGCTCTCCATCGACGGAAACGTTGTCATCGACCACTGGCTGCCGGACTGGGACAACGAGCAGACCAGTAAGCCGGTTGCCCTCACTGCGGGCGAGCCGCACCAGTTCCGCCTGGAGATGTTCCAGGACACCGGCGGCGCCAACATGTTCCTGCGCTGGTCCAGCGCGAAGCTCAAGAAGCAGATCGTGCCCGAGTCGGCCTTCACGCCGCCGGCCGACTTCGAGGTCTACCCGGTCGCGCTGAGCATTGCGGAGGACGGACAGCGCCTGCAGGCGACCTTCGAGGACGAGGTCAAGAACCTCGGCTCCGTGCAGGACCACCTTGCCATCGAGGCCGACACCTCGCCCATGCCGGTGAAGTCCGTGGTCAAGGCGTCCAACAACTCCCACGCCGTGATCGTCGACCTGACCGCGCCCGTCCAGAAGGGCCAGCAGGTCCGGGTGGCGTACGACGGGAAGGGCGGGCTCCAGTCCGGCGGCGAGACGGTTCCCCAGATCAGCCGCACGGCGAAGAACCTCTCCACGCACCGGCTGACCACGACCTGGGGAGACAAGCTCGACCGCAACCATCCGCTGCCCGAGTACCCCCGCCCGCAGCAGGTGCGTGACCGGTGGAAGAACCTCAACGGCCCGTGGGAGTTCGCCGGCGCCACCGCCGACGAGCAGCCGGTCTTCGGCAAGAAGCTCGGCGAGCGCATCACCGTGCCGTTCCCGGTCGAGTCGCAGCTCTCCGGACTCGAACGCCATGAAGACCACATGTTCTACCGCAAGCTCGTGACCGTTCCCAAGAGCTGGTCCGTCGGCAAGGGCAAGGACGGCAAGCGGCTGAAGCTCAACTTCGGCGCCGTCGACTACCGGTCGGTGGTCTGGGTCAACGGCACGAAGGTCGCCGAACACACCGGTGGCTACACCTCCTTCAGCGCCGACATCACCGACGCGATCAAGGGCAGCGGCCCGCAGGAGATCGTCGTCGCCGCCACCGACACCACCGGCCCCGACCAGCCGAAGGGGAAGCAGTCCGGCAACCCGGGCGGCATCGTCTACACCGCGTCCTCCGGAATCTGGCAGACGGTGTGGATGGAGCCGGTCGCCGCGGCCTCCGTGGACTCGCTGACCACGACGCCGGACATCGACAAGAGCACCCTCGCCCTGACCGTCAACTCCGCCGCCGCTTCGTCCGGCGCCCGCGTCACGGCGGTCGCCCGCGACACGAAGGGCCGGGTCGTCGGTACGGTCAGCGGCCGGGCCAACACCCCGCTGAGCCTGCCCGTCAGCAAGCAGCATCTCTGGACCCCCGACGACCCGTACCTCTACGACCTCGACGTCACCCTGACGGACGGCCGTTCCAAGGACACCGTCGACAGCTACTTCGGGATGCGCTCCATCGGGATCGCCAAGGTGGGCGGCTACCAGAAGCTCGTTCTCAACGGGAAGCCGTTCTACTCGCTCGCCATGCTGGACCAGGGATTCTGGCCCGACGGTCTCTACACGCAGCCCAGCGACGCCGCGCTCACCTTCGACCTCAAGGCACAGAAGGACCTCGGCTTCAACGCCGTGCGCAAGCACATCAAGGTGGAGTCCGCCCGCTGGTACTACCACGCCGACCAGCTCGGCCTGCTGGTCTGGCAGGACTTCGTCTCCAGCGACATCACCGGTGAGAAGGGGCAGCAGGCCTTCCTCTCCCAGGGCAAGCAGATGATGCAGCAGCTCCACAACTCGCCGTCGATCGGTGGCTGGATCGTCTTCAACGAGGGCTGGGGCGAGTGGGACCGCACCGAGACCGGGAAGATCGCCGAGTCGGTCAAGGCGGCCGACCCGTCCCGAGTCGTCAACGCCCACAGCGGTGTCAACTGCTGCTCCTCGAAGGGCGACTCGGGCAAGGGCGACATCATCGACCACCACGACTACCTCAACCGCGAGGCGCCGTTCCCGGACGACCGTGCCGCGATGGACGGTGAGCACGGCGGCTTCACACTCCGTACCCCCGGACACATGTGGCCGGGGGCGCCCGCCGCGATCTACAGCGGTGTGGCGGACAAGGACGCCCTGACGGCCAAGTACGTCGACAACACCCGCACGTACTATCTCGCGGCGGCCAACGCCGAGCTGTCCGGCTCGGTCTACACCCAGGTCAGCGACCTGGAGAACGAGCTGAACGGACTCTGGACCTACGACCGGCGCGAGATCAAGGTCGACCCGAAGAAGGTACGGCAGATCAACCAGCAGGTCATCGCCGCCGGCGCGGCCGCCGGACACCGCGACGAGGTGAAGGGCGGCGCCGACTGGCCGCTCGACGAGGGCAAGGGCGCGACCTCCGCCGACCTCGGCCCCAACCACAGCAGCCTCACGCTGAGCGAGGGCACGTCCTGGACGCCTGGTGTGCACGGTTCCGCGCTGAAGTTCAACGGTCAGGGACAGTACGCCCAGACCAGTGGTCCCGCCGTCGACACCACCGGGAACTACACGGTCTCGGCATGGGTGTCGCTGGACTCGCTCCCGGGCAACTACGCGACCGCCGTGAGCCAGGACGGCAGGCGGACCGAGAATCCGTTCTACCTCCAGTACGGGCAGGGCGCCTTCGCGTTCAGCACGCCGGGCGGCAACCGGGCGCGGCTGGAGATGAAGCCGGAACTCGGCACCTGGTACCACCTCGTGGGTGTGCGCGACGGTGACGAGGTGAAGCTCTACCTCGACGGGAAACTCGTGTCGACCGCCGCGGCCGGTCCCGCCGACGTCAGCACCGGACCGCTCTCCGTGGGGCGTGCCCAGTACGCGGCGGAGAAGGGCGACTTCTGGAACGGCTCCATCGACCAGGTGAGCGTGTTCGACAGGGCTCTCACCGCCGACGAGGTGAGCGCACTCCACGACAGCGAGCAGCCGTAGCACGACACAGGCCGGCCCGGCAGCGACGGAACACCGTCGCTGCCGGGCCGGCCTCTGTCCGGAGCGGTCCGTCAGATCACGGCGCCAGCAGTTGCCAGAGGTGGTCGTCGGTGCCGTTGTCGCCGAATTGGACGACGTGGGCGCTGTCGGCGGTGGACATGTTGTCGACGCCGAGGACCTTGCCGGAGTTGCGGTTGCGGATGCGGTACCAGTCGTCGCCGTTGGGGACGAGTTGCCAGAGGTGGTCGTCGGTGCCGTTGTCGCTGAACTGGACGACGTGGGCGCTGTCGGCGGTGGACATGTTGTCGACGCCGAGGACCTTGCCCGAGTGCAGATTGCGGATCCGGAACCAGCCGTCGGACAGCCACCGGGAAGCGTCGGGTTCAGCCGTCGGGAACGCTGTGATGCGCAGCCGGGCCGCCCCCATCGGGACGAGTGTGACCTCCTCCACCGGCTCGGTGCTCAGCGCGGGGCTGTCCTGGAGCGGTGCCACGACATGCTCGCCGTCCGCGGTCCATTCGGGGATACGGCGCGCGCGTGCGGTCATGGTGAGCGGCGTGCCTTCGAGGGTGAAGGGGTTGTCGCCGGGCGAGCGGCCGGTGGAGCGGTGCCGCAATGATGCGGTCGGCCGCTGCTTGTCCAGTACGAGCCCGTAGTTCCAGGCGCCGGTGGCGTGCACCTCGTACTCCGGGAACTGCTCGGTGCCGCCGATGCGCCGGTACTCCTCCCCGATGCGGAGCGAGTATGTGAGCGGCCCGCGGTCGACGCTCACCGCGCCGTGGTTGTCCGCCCAGGTGCGCACGGTGGTGCGCTGGGGGAAGCGCAGGGTGACCTTGTCCCCGTCGGACCAGTTCCGCTCGATACGGGTGTAGGCCGGGCCCGCCGGTGCGTCGACGCGACGCCCGTTGACCGTGATCTCGGGCTCGGAGCACCAGGCGGGAACCCTCAGCACCAGTGGGAAGCGCAGGTGCTTCGGCGTCCTCACGGTCAGCGAGACCGTGTCCGTGAAGGGATAGCCGGTCTCCTCGGTGACGGTGACCTCCGTGCCGTCGGCGACCTTTGCCGTGACCTCGCACGCGGCGTACATGGCGGCGGCCAGGCCCCCGTCCGGGGTGGCGAGCCAGAGCTCCTCGAGAAAGTAGGGCCACCCCATGCCGTAGTTGTGCGGGCAGCAGCGGTACTGATCGACGCCCGGAAGATACGCCTGCATGGCGAAGCCGTTCTGGAACTGCCGCCCGCTCTTGGGGACGTCGTCCAGATCGACGCTGTTCGCGCTGGTGATGTAGTGGATCGCCCGTCCCGACGGATCCAGCGACGCGGGCAGCGAGTTGAAGGCCAGCTCCTCGCAGCGGTCGGCCCAGAGCGGGTCGCCCGTGATCCTGGTCAGCAGCTGATGGCTGGCCATGAACTCCACGATGCCGCAGGTCTCGAACCCCTGCCGTGGATCGCGGTGGCCGGGGCGCGCGTTCTCGTCGCCGGCGAAGCCGCCGCCGGGGAACTGCCCGTACCGGTCCATGACCTTGCCGTACGTCCCGTACGTGGCCCGGGTGTCGTCGGACGAACCGCTGCGCAGCGCGTACTGGGCGGGCTCGCGGAAGCCCTGCGCGATGTTGACGTTGTGCAGGTTGACCAGATTGTCGCCCCAGTCCGCCCCGTTGGTATGGATCTTGTCGGCCAGGTCGAGCAGGAACGAGTCTCCGGTGCGGTTGAAGAGCCAGAACACACTGTCCAGGCCGTCGCCCCAACGAAGTGCGATCCAACTCGTGTTGAACGCGCCCGGCCCCTGGGCGTTCATGTAGCGGAAGAACCTGCTGAGGAACGGGATGATGCGGCTGTCCCCGCTGTACTCCTGCCATGAGCGAAGCGCCTGGACAAGCGGGAGGAACGGCCAGAAGTCCGGGCCGCCGTTCAGCGAGGTACGCAGCGCCTTGGGACCGAAGAAGCCGTCGGGCTGCTGCGTGGTGAGGATCGCGTCGAACCAGCGGCGTACCGATGCCAGGGCCGTGGCATCCCCGGTGACGATCGCGAGATCGGTGTACCCGCGCAGCCAGTACGGGACCTCCTCCCAGCCGCCCAGCTCGGGGCGGACCCAGCCGGTGGCGGTGAAGTCGAGGAAGTGCGAGAACTCCTCGTAGCGGCCGCACAACCCGTTTAGCTGGAGCCGGAGTTGACCGGCCAGCCAGCCGCGCGCAGTGATCCGGCCCGGCGGCAGCTTCAGGAATGCCGTCGGATGCAGAGGAGCGGCGTTGGGGGAGTAGTGGCCTCCGTGGGCGGCATCCGCCCGGTTCTCGGCGGCGGTCGCGGTCGTGGCCCAGCGGCCGGTCGCGGTCGTGGCGGCCGCGGTGGCCAGTGCGCTGGTCATGAGCTGTCTGCGGTTCAGGGGCATGCGGGAGAGCTCCTGTTCTGCCGGCTGTGCGGGCAAGGGGACGCGTGGTGCGGCCGTGACGAGCCGGTCCGGGACCGGCCGCCGTTTCCCCTCATGACAAGAACTGCCGTCGCGCCGGGCGTGGCTCGGACGTCAACGGCCTTGCAACGTTGGAAATTTGGCGTTCGGCCGTATGACAGCACGCCGTTCGGAGGCTGTCCAGAGGTGTCGCGCCATCGATTGGCCCTCCACGGGCCGGTCTTGGGCAGTCGCGGGCGTGCGGCGCCGACACATTTTGGAAACGCATCGACAACGCTCTTGCCGCCTGTGCCGCACCGCCTATATAACGTTGTAAACCGAGCCGCCGACAGGCCGCGCAGGCTCTCACGACCGCAGCTGGAAGCAGCAGTCCGTGCAGCTCGAAGCGGGGCCGTGAGGAATGCAGTGACATCAGCCGCCGAGTGGCTGATGCATCGTCCAGCCATGCCCCGACCGCACGCCCGCCGGTGTGCCGTCATCCCGCCAAGGAGCGTCCCCGCGCATGATGATCCAGCGTCGAACCCGTACCCTCGCCGCGGCCTGCCTGCTCGCCGCCACCGCCACGCTGGCCGCCTCCGGCTGCTCCAAGTCGGAGACCTCGAACAACGCCGGCGGCGACAGCAGCCAGGAAGCCCAGGCCGCCAAGACCCCCGAGGCCGCTTCGGGTTCCGGCTGCTCGCTGCAGACCTATGGCGCGCCGAAGCTGGACCTGAAGAACGCGGTGGTCGGCTTCTCGCAGTCGGAGAAGGAGGCCAACCCGTTCCGTATCGCCGAGACCCAGTCCATCAAGGACGAGGCCGCAAAGATCGGCGTGAAGAAGCTGCTCACCACCAATGCGCAGTCGCAGCTCTCCAAGCAGATCAGCGACATCCAGGACATGCTGTCCCAGGGAGCCCAGTTCCTCATCGTCGCACCGCTGAACTCCGACGGCCTGGAGCCGGCCCTCAAGGCGGCCGCGGCGAAGAAGGTCCCCGTCCTCACCATCGACCGCAAGGTCAACTCCACCGCCTGCAAGGACTACGTGGCCTTCCTCGGCTCCGACTTCGTGGAGCAGGGCAAGCGCGCCGCGGACGCGATGATCAAGACGACCGGCGGCAAGGGCAAGATCGCCATCCTCCTCGGAGCGTCGGGCAACAACGTCACCACCGACCGCACCAAGGGCTTCGTCGACCAGATCAAGGCGAAGGCGCCCGGCATGGAGATCGTCGCCCAGCAGACCGGTGAGTTCGCCCGCGACAAGGGGCAGCAGGTCATGGAGCAGCTCATCCAGTCCAAGCCCGACATCACCGCCGTCTATGCGGAGAACGACGAGATGGGGCTCGGCGCCGTCACGGCACTGAAGGCCGCCGGGAAGAAGCCCGGCAAGGACGTCAAGATCGTCTCCGTCGACGGCACCCGCAACGCCGTCCAGGCACTGGTCAACGGCGAGTACAACGCCGTCATCGAGTCGAACCCGCGCTTCGGTCCGCTGGCCTTCGCCACCGCCCAGAAGTTCTACGGCGGCGAGGAGATCCCGGAGAACGTGATCATTTCCGACCGCGCGTACGACGAGAGCAACGCCAAGGCCTCGCTCGGCGGCGCGTTCTGAGCCGTCCCGACTCCCGTACCGACTCCTCAGGTTCACCGCCGCCGTGGCGCTCCCACCCGCCACGGCGGCTCCGGGCCACACCTTGGAACAGCGGAAGGCCAAGACCCATGGCACCACCCGAAGCAGTACCTCGGGCACCGGAGGCGACTGCCCCGCCCGGGAACGACACCGTCCTCGAAGCCCGCTCGGTGAGCAAGAGGTTTCCGGGCGTCGTCGCTCTCGACGACGTGACCTTCTCCCTGCGCGCGGGGGAGACCCACGCGCTGGTGGGTGAGAACGGCGCCGGCAAGTCCACCCTGATCAAGGTGCTGACCGGCGTGTACCGGCCCGACGAGGGCGAACTGCGGATGACCGGCCAACAGGTCAGGTTCACCCGGCCGTTCGAGGCCCAGCAGGCCGGTATCTCCACGATCTACCAGGAGGTGAACCTCGTCCCGCTGATGAGCGTGGCGCGCAACATCTTCCTGGGCCGCGAGCCCAAGAACCGCATCGGCCTCATCGACTTCGGCCGTATGCACCGCGAAGCGGCCGACCTGCTGGACGGCTTCGGCGTACGTGTCGATCCCCGGCGGCCCCTGCATACCCTGGGAATCGGCACCCAGCAGATGGTCGCGCTGGCCCGCGCCGTCTCCGTCAACGCCCGGGTCGTCGTCATGGACGAGCCCACCTCCTCGCTCGAACCGCGCGAGGTCGAGACGCTCTTCCGGGTCATCGAGAACCTGCGTGGCCAGGGCATCGCCGTCCTCTACGTCAGCCACCGCATGGACGAGCTCTACCGGATCTGCGACCGCGTCACCGTGCTCCGCGACGGCCGCCACATCCACACCGGCGACCTCGCCGACCTCGACCGCATGCAGCTCGTCTCGATGATGCTCGGCCGCGACCTGGCCGAGGTCCGCCGCAACGGCACGACCGGCTTCGCCGCCGAGGGACACGATGCGGCACGCACCCCCGTACTCACCGCGAACGGGCTCTCCCGCGACCGCCAGCTCCACGACATATCCCTGTCGCTGTACGCCGGTGAAGTACTCGGACTCGGCGGCCTCCTCGGCTCGGGCCGCAGCGAGACGGCGAAGGCCCTGGCCGGCGCCCTGAGCCTGGACGCGGGCGAGCTCACCGTCGGCGGCCGCAGGCTGCGCCGGCTCACCTCCGCGGGTGCCATCCGCGCGGGCATCAGTCTGCTGCCCGAGGACCGCAAGGCCGAAGGAATCGTCCCCGGTCTCTCCGTGCGCGAGAACATCGTGCTGGCCGCCATGCCCCGCCTGTCCCGCGCCGGTGTTGTCTCCCGCGCCAAGCAGGACCGCATCGTCGACATCTTCATGAAGCGACTGCGGATCAAGGCGGCGAGCCCGGAGCAGAAGGTCGGTGAACTCTCCGGCGGCAACCAGCAGAAGGTCCTCCTCGCCCGCTGGCTCTGTCTGGAGCCCAAGGTCCTCCTGCTCGACGAGCCGACACGCGGCATCGACGTCGGCGCCAAGGCCGAGGTCCAGAGCCTCATCGACGACCTCGCCGGCGAGGGGCTGGCCGTCCTGCTCATCTCCTCCGACATCGAGGAACTCATCGAGGGCGCCGACCGCATCGTCGTCCTGCGCGGCGGATCCGTCGCGGGCGAACTGACGGGCGACGACGTCGGCGAGAGCCAACTGCTCGAAGTGCTCGCCGACCACTCACCGGCGCCCCGCCCCGACGTGGAGTCGGCACCGGCGCCCACCGGGAAGGCCCCGGCAGCTCAGGAGGACCCGCGATGACCACCCAGGCGACACTCGCCCCACCCGCCCGTCCGTTCGCGTGGCTGCGGAACCCCGCCTGGTACCAGGAGTACGGCGTGTACGCGGCCGTGGCCGTGCTGCTGGTCTTCAACGCCGTGTTCACCGAGCACTTCATGACCGCCGGCAATCTCCGTACCCAGCTGGTCCAGGTCGCCCCCATCGTCATCGTCGCCCTGGGCATGGCCCTGGTCATCGGGACCGAGGGCGTCGACCTGTCCGTGGGCTCGACCATGGCGCTGGCCGCCGCCCTCCTCCCGCTCTACCTCGGATACGGGCTCGTGCCGGCGCTCGCCGTCGCGCTGCTCGCCGGCGCGGTCGTCGGAGCGGTCAACGGCACCCTGGTCTCGCTGATCGGGCTGCAGCCGATCGTCGCCACGCTCGCCCTGTTCGTCGGCGGCCGGGGCCTGGCCCTGGTCATGGCCGACGGTCAGCTCAAGCAGATCGTCAACCCCGATCTGCTCTCGCTCGGCACCGGGTCCTTCCTCGGCATCCCGCTGGTCGTGTTGATCGCCGCAGTGCTCGCCGTCGCCGTCGCGTTCCTCGTGCAGCGCACCACCTTCGGCCGTCAGATCGTCGCCGTCGGAGGCAACCGGCCCGCCGCCGCCCTCGCAGGGCTGCCCGTCCGGCGCGTACTGATCGGTGTGTACGTGCTCTGCGGGGTGCTCGCCGCCCTGGCCGGCATCCTCGCCACCGCCAGGCTCACCGCCAGCGACCCCTCCTCGCTCGGCACCCTCATGGAACTCTCCGCCATCACGGCCGTCGTGGTCGGCGGCACCCCGCTGAACGGCGGCTCCATCAGGGTGCTCGGCACCGTCGCCGGCGCCCTGCTGATGCAGCTGCTGCGGGCCACCCTCGTCAAGCACGACCTGCCCGACTCCACCGCACAGATCGCCCAGGCGGCGATCATCATCGCCGCCGTCTACGTCGCCCGGGAGCGTCGGTCCCGATGAACGAAACCACACCCGCCCCCGCAGCCCCGGCGCTCGCGCCGCAGAAGACGCCCGCGTCCGCCGGCCGCACCGTGCCCCGCCCGCCGTCCAGCGGCACCGAGCCGACCCGCGGACAGCGGCTCGCCGAACTCGTGCAGCGCCAGGGCGTGCTCGCCGTACTGCTCACGGTCGTGATCGTCGCCTCGTTCGTGTATCCGACGTTCGCCACCCTGGACAACGCCCGTGGCGTGACCGTGCAGGCGTCCTTCCTCGCCGTCGTCGCCCTCGGCATGACGATGGTCATCATCACGGGCGGCATCGACCTGTCCGTCGGATCCGTCTTCGCCCTGGGCGGAGTACTCGCCGCCTGGGCCTCGCAGTGGGGTCTCCTGCCCGCCCTGCTCGTACCACTCCTGGTGTGTGCGGCGATCGGTCTGCTCAACGGGTTCCTGATCGCCCGCGCCGGGATGGCACCGTTCATCGTCACGCTCGCCACCCTGCTCGCCGCCCGCGGCATCCTCCTCGCCTTCACCGACGAGGGTGCGACCACGTACCTGGTGCCCAAGGGCTCCGCGTTCGCCGAGCTCGGGCAGGGCAGCATCTGGGGCTTCGGCTATCCGATCCTGATCGCCCTGGTGCTGTTCGGCGGCGGCGGGCTGCTCCTGCAGCGCACCTCGTTCGGACAGACGCTCTTCGCCGTCGGCGGCAGCAGCGACGCGGCCACCCTGATGGGCCTCCCCGTCGCCCGTACGAAGATCCTCGTCTACACGCTCAGCGGTCTGCTGGCCGGACTCGCCGGAGCACTCAACGCGGCCAGACTGTCCTCCGGCGTCACCATCATCGGCGTGGGCATGGAACTGGACGCGATCTCCGCCGTCGTCATCGGCGGCACCCTCCTCATCGGCGGCGCCGGATCGATCAGCGGCACGCTCTGGGGTGTCCTGCTGCTCGCCGTCATCCAGAATCTGATCAACCAGATCGGCTCGCTGAACTCCTCCTACCAGTCGGTGGTCAGTGGTGGGTTCCTTATCGTTGTCGTCGTGGCACAGCGCTATCTGGCGCGCAGCCGCAGAACCACCTGAACCGTGCCGGGCCCGGGTCCGCCGGTCCCGGGCCGGAGCAAGCGATCCCATGCGCGACACCGCGCGCCGAGTCGAGTCAGGGAGTGCCGTGGGCGTCAGCCTCAAGGACGTTGCGCAACGGGCGGGCGTGTCCATCAAGACCGTGTCGAACGTGGTGAACAACTATCAGCACGTCACACCCAAGATGCGCGCCAAGGTGCAGCAGGCCATCGACGAACTCGGCTACCGTCCGAACCTCACCGCACGCCATCTGCGCAAGGGCCGCACCGGCATCATCGCCCTTGCCGTGCCCGAATTCGGCAACCCGTACTTCGCGGAGCTGGCCGGCGCGGTCGTCGACGCGGCGGCCCGGCACGACTACACCGTGCTGGTCGACCACACCGGCGGCCTCCGGGAGAAGGAACTCCTGGTCAGCCAGGGCTTCCGGTCCCATGTCATCGACGGCCTCATCCTCAGCCCCATCCATCTGGAGACCGAGGACCTGATGGCGCGCACGGAGACCGCGCCACTGGTCCTGCTCGGCGAGCGTGAGTACGAGGCCCCCTACGACCACATCGCGATCGACAATGTGGCGGCCGCCCGCGACGCCGTAAGGCACCTCATCGACCTGGGGCACCGCCGGATCGCGTTCCTCGGCTCACGCACCGGACGCGAGCGTCAGCCCGCCCACCTGCGGCTGCGGGGCTGGCGCGAGGAGCTCGCCGCCGCGGGCATCGAGGCCGACGAGTCCCTGGTCGTCGTCACCGACGGATACGGCCGCGAGGACGGGGCCGTCGCCATGGCGGCCCTCCTCGACCGCGGCGAACGCCCCGACGCCGTCTTCGCGTACAACGACCTCATCGCCATCGGCGCCATGCGCACCCTCTCCGAGCGCGGGCTGAGGATTCCCGACGACGTCGCCGTCGTCGGCTTCGACAACATCGAGGAGAGCCTGTACGGAGCCACCACGCTCACCACCATCGCACCGGACAAGGAAGCCATCGCCCGGCTCGCCGTCGACAGTCTCGTCGAACGGCTCTCCGGCAGCCCGGTACCCGAACCTCGACGGCCCCGTCCCGGTTACCGGCTCATCGTCCGCGAATCGACCGTGATGCGGCCGCCCGCCGAGCAGTCCGGACCCTGAGGGGGTCCTGTCCGGCCGAGCAAGCCGGGCCCGCCGGCCGGACACCCCCGGGGCTGTCCGGGGCCCGTCCGTAAAATCGCCTGGTCCGCCGCCCGTCACCAGGTTCTCCCAAGAAGGATCTCCGATGCCTCGCCCCACCGTGCACCACCAACCGTTCGGCGCTGCCCGCGGCCGCTCCGACGTCGATGTCTGGACGCTCGACTCCGGTACGGGAGTCCAGGCCGAGATCCTCACCTACGGCGGCATCCTGCACAGCCTCACCGTGCCCGACACCGACGGAGCCGCCGCTTCGGTCGTCCGGTCCCTGGCCACGCTCGACGACTACATGGGGAAGAACCCCTTCTTCGGCGCTCTCATCGGCCGCTTCGCCAACCGCATCGCGCACGGCCGCTTCACCCTCGACGGGACCACCCACGAGATCCCAGCCAACGACCGTGGCCACGCACTGCACGGCGGCCCCGAGGGCTTCCACACCAGAATGTGGCAGGCCACCGGTCACACCGGCGACGACGCCGCGGTCGTCCGGCTGACCCTGCACAGCCCCGACGGCGACATGGGGTTCCCCGGAGCGCTCGACGTCACCGTGACGTACACCCTCGACACCGCGGGCACACTCGCCCTCGACTACACCGCGACCACCGACCGTCCCACGGTCGTCAACTTCACCAACCACGCCTACTTCGCCCTGACCGCGGAGGGCGACATCCTCGACCACACGCTGCAGGTGGACGCCGGCACCTACCTGCCCGTCGACGCGGACGGCATCCCGCAGGGCCCCGCCGCCGACGTGCGCGGCACGCCGTTCGACCTCACCGCCCCGCAGCTCATCGGGGAGCGGATCGCGCTGCCGGACGAACAACTGCGCATGGCGGGCGGCTTCGACCACTGCTGGGTCGTCCGCGCGCCCGGGACCCCGGAAGCCCTTCGACGGGCCGCCCGGCTCACCGCCCCCACGACGGACCGGATCCTGGAAGTCTGGACCACCGAACCCGGCATCCAGGTCTACACCGCCAACCAGCTGGACGGTTCGCTCGCCGACACCGCGGGCGGGCGCCACGAGCGGCACGGGGCGCTGTGCCTGGAGACCCAGCACCTGCCCGACTCACCCAACCGCTCCGCATACCCCAGCACCGTGCTGCGGCCGGGCGACGTCGCGCGCAGCCGCACCGAGTTCCGGTTCCCGCACCTCGACGCGTCCGCGCGCTGAGCCGTCGCCGCAGGTGACGGGCGTGCCCGGAGCACGCCCGTCACCCCTGTCGGTGCCCGCGCCTACTTCAGATCGGGACCGTCGCTCCCGATCCTGCCCGGCGCCGCGTTCCTGCCGCCGAGGTCGAGTACGTACACCGGAAGATTGCCCTTCGCGGCACGGCCGGTCGCGACCGGCCGGCATCACTGCACAGCGCCGGTCACACTCCGGGAAGCGTCCGCCCTGCGAGGGCCTCCGCGGCCGCCTGCCCGCAGACGCGGGCGGCTCCGTAGGTGTCGATGCGGACGGCGCCGCCCGGGCCGGGGTGCGGGACGCCGAGCTCCACCGTGATCGCGTCGGGGCGTCGGGCGAGCAGCACCCGCAGCCAGTCCCGCACGGCGGGCCGACGGTGGGCGTCGCGGACAGCGAGGACGAGTGGCCGGCCGGCGGCCTCGGCGAGGATCCGGTCGGCCTGCGTCGGATCGAAGGGAGCGAGGGCGGGCAGGGTGGTGCGTACGGTCCCGGGCATCAGCGCGGTGAGAGCGGGACCCAGACCCCACGGCACCGCGTCACCCTGGACCACAGTGCCGGGGACGCCGAACTCGACCAGGACGGCGGGGGTTTGCAGCGGCAGCGCGGCAGGGTCATCGGCGCTGATGCGCAGCGCGCGGCGGGCGGCGGCCAGCCCGAGCGCCCGATCGGGTGACGGCGCGGGAACGGCCCCGGCCAGGGCCCGCTGCCAGGTGGCGAACTCGGCGGTACGGGCCGCGGCCTCGGCGAGCCGCTCCTCGCGGAGTTCGCCGCGGACCACCGCGTCCGCGACGGCGGCACGCAGGCCGGCGAACTCGGTGTCGCCGGATCGGTCACCGAGGCAGACGAGGTCCACCCCGGCGGACAGCGCGCGGACGGCCGCGCCGGCCAGTCCGTAGCGGGCACGGACCGCCTGCATCTCGATGGCATCGCTGACGACTAGCCCGTCGAACCCCAGCTCTTCGCGCAGCAGTTGGATGATCACGCGGGGGCTGACGGTGGCGGGGCGGTCCGCGTCGTAGGCGGGGATGAGCAGGTGGGCGGTCATCACCGCGCGGGCGCCGGCGGCGAGGGCGGCGCGGAACGGCGGCAGGGCCAGCTCGGCGATGCGGTCGGCGTCCATGGCGACGGTGGGCAGGTCGAGATGGGAGTCCGTGTCGGTGTCGCCGTGGCCGGGGAAGTGCTTGGCGCAGGCGGCGACCCCCGCGTCGTGCAGCCCGCGCACCCAGGCGGCGGTGTGCCGGGCGACCAGCGTGGGGTCGGCGCCGAAGGAGCGGACGCCGATGACTGGGTTGTCGGGGTTGGAGTTGACGTCGGCGTCGGGGGCGTAGTCGAGGCCGATGCCGACGGCGCGCAGTTCGCCGCCGATGGAGGTGGCGACGGCGGCGGTGAGTTCGAGGTCGTCGACCGTGCCGAGGGCGAGGTTGCCCGGATAGGAGGATCCGGTCACGGTCTCCAGCCGGGTGATGTCGCCGCCCTCCTCGTCGACGGCGATCAGTACATCGGGGTTCTCGGCGCGCAGGGCGGCGGTGAGCGCGGCGGTCTGCGCGCGGTCCCGGATGTTGGGGCCGAAGAGGAGGACCGAGCCGAGTCCGCCGGCCAGTCGGCGGCGGATCCAGTCGGGGGCGGTGGTGCCACGGAAGCCGGGCTGCAGCACCCGGTCGGCGAGGGCGAGGAGTTCACCGTCGGCCCGGGTGGGACGGGGGGCGGGGGTGGGCGGCATGGCGGTTCCTCTCGGGCTGGACGGTCGGTTCCTCGGGACGGCCCGGGGCGGTCGGGGCCACCGAGAGGTCAGACGTCCTTGCTGTACGTCCAGAAGACCCGGCCGAGCTGTGCGTCGACGGCGCGGGCATAGAAGTGGATGGGTGCGGTCCAGCCGATCTCCGCCTCGTCGAGTCCGGAGGCGCGCTGGTCGGCGAGGCAGCGGCGGAGCAGCACGGTGCCGACACCGAGGCCGCGTTCCGAGGATTCGGTGCCCATCGGGCCGAACCAGGAGCGGCGGTTGACGCCGTGGCAGGCGAAGCCGACGTACACCGGGCCGTCGGCACCTTCGCGGACGGCGACATGGCCGCGCGGAGGGGAGTAGGTCAGGGCGCGAGCCGCTTCACCGTCCCAGGAGCCGCCCCACTGGTTCATCCAGGCGAGGAACGGCTTCTCGTCCGCGGGCGTGAGGCGGCGGACCTGCACCCCGGCAGCCGCCAGGCGCGCCTCGTCCTCGGCGGTGCCGAGCGGGGCGGTGCGCAGGTCGACGCCCAGGTTGAGGCCCTCGGGGCCCCGGGTGTAGCCACTGGATTCGGCCAGGCAGACGGCGCGGGTGTAGCGGATGTCGATGCCGGGCCAGGCGTAGTACGGGGGCCTGCCGCGGATCATCAGCCGGTCGGCCCCGGCGGTGACGAGGAGCTCCTCCGCGTGGGTGAGCAGAGCGCGGCCGATTCCGCGGCTCTGTGCCTCGGGGTGCACGGCGACGAGGTCGATGTGGCCCGTGGCGGGGGCGCTCGCAGTGGCGGGGCGGAGTGCGGCGAGCGCGACGCCGACCGGCTCCCCCTCGTCCTCGGCGAGGATCCGCAGCTGCGGGTGGCCCGCGGCCTGCGCCCACAGCAGATCGAATACGTCCTCGGCGTCGCTGTCGTGAGCAAGGGCTGCGCGGGCGAGGCTTCGCAGGGCGGGCAGGTCGTGCTCGGTCGCGGTGCGTGCCGCCGGAAGGTTCGTCATGCCTGCTCACCTCGGGTTCGCTCCGGGGACACCGGATTGTAAGTGAATGACATCGGGGCTCGGTATTGCGGTGGAAATTTACCAGCGGGATGATCGGGCTGTCAGCCCCCCGCGCCCCACCGGAAAGCAGGCCGTGATGACCGTCCGCGAAGATCCCGCACGTCTCCCCGATCCAGCAGACCTCGTCAGGAACGCGGTGGGGCAGGGTGTCGTGCCCGGAGCCGTCCTGATCACCGGTCGCGGTGCGCACGGTCCCGTCCGTACCGCCGCGTTCGGCACCACCGCCGACGGTCCGTCGGGGCGCCCGGTCGCCGCGGACACGGTCTTCGACCTGGCCTCCCTCACCAAGGTGGTGGCCACCACGCCCGCCGTGCTGAGGCTGGCCGACACGGGGGCGCTGCGGCTGGACGACCCGGTGCGCCGCTACCTGCCGGGCTTCACCGGGGCCGGCAAGAATGAAGTGACGATCCGTCACCTCCTGTCGCACTCCTCCGGACTGCCTCCGCACCGGGACTACTGGCAGCTTCCCGGCGGCCCCGCAGACCGGCTCGCCGCCGTCCTCGCGGAGCCCCTCGAGCACCTGCCCGGCACTGTCGTCAACTACTCCGACCTGGGGTTCATCCTGCTCGGCGAGATCGTCGCCAAGGTGGCCGGACAGCAGCTCGACACCGCCGTGCGGGAGCTGGTGCTCGACCCGCTGGGCCTGACCGCCACCCGTTACCTGCCGCCCGCGGCCTGGCGGGCGGTCACCGCCGCGACCGAGGCACCGCCCGGCGGAGAGCCCAAGCGTGGCGTGGTGCACGACGAGAACGCCGAGAGCCTGGGCGGCGTGGCCGGGCACGCCGGGCTGTTCGGCACTGCGCCCGACCTCGCGCACTACCTTCGTGCCTGCTGGCTGGCCGACGAGTCGCCGCTGTCGGCCCGCACCCGCTCCGAGGCGCTCAGCCTGCAGACCGTGGGGCTGGACGGCGCGCGGGGGCTGGGCTGGACGCTGCCCGGCGACGTCTGGGACCACATGTCCCCGCAGTGGCCAACGACCGGGGCCGGGCACACCGGCTTCACCGGCACCAGTCTGGCGCTCGACCCGGTCACCGGGATCTGGGTGGTGCTGCTGACCAACGCCGTGCACTACGGACGCGGGGCGCGGGCGAAGGAGTTGCGACGTGCTGTGCACGCCGCCGTGGCGGCCCGCGCCGAGCCTGTGCGCGGCTGAGCGCCAAGTGGTGCATCACGTGCCCGAATCGTACATATCCCGGATACTCAGCGACGCGTACCCCAACGAACCCGTAGGATTCCCACATGGCTGCCTCACGTGACCGACAGCGCGGAGGCGGCGACGCCTCCCGGCGCTCCGCAGCACCCATCGCAGAGCGCGCGACGCCGCCACAGACGGTCCTGGTGCAGATCCGGGCCCTGCTGCCGTCTCTGCCACCCTCGGAGCGGCGGGTCGCCGAAGCCGCGATCGCCGATCCGGTCGGGGTGGCCGGGAAGACCATCAGCGAACTCGCCGCGGAATGCAGCACCTCCGAGACCACCGTCGTCCGGTTCTGCCGGGCCGTGGGCCTCAAGGGCTACCCCGACCTGCGGATCAAACTGGCCTCGGCGGCCGGCAGCGAGGACAGCGGCCCCGCCTGGTCCAGCGCCGGCAGCGACATCGGGCCCGGCGACTCGCTTGCCGACGTGGTCGGCAAGCTGGGCTTCGCCGACGCCCACGCGGTCGAGGACACCATTGCCCAGCTCGACCTCAACATCCTGCAGCGGGCCATCGACGAGGTGGTCGGGGCGAGCGCGGTGGACCTGTACGGCGTCGGCGCGAGCGCGCTGATCGCGCTCGACTTCCAGCAGAAGCTGCACCGCATCGGGCGCCGGGCGACCGCCTGGCCCGACCCCGACGGTGCGCTCACGTCCGCCGCCCTGCTCGGCCGCGGGGACCTGGCGATCGGTATCTCGCACACCGGCGCCACCGAGGACACCGTGGCAGCGTTGGGCGAGGCCTGGGACAACGGTGCCACCACGATCGCGATCACCAACTTCCCGCGTTCGCCCATCGCCGACGTGGCCGACCACGTGCTGACCACCGCGGTGCGTGAGACCACTTTCCGGTCCGGCGCGATGTCCAGCCGGATCGCCGCGCTGACACTGGTGGACTGCCTGTTCGTCGGGGTGGCCCAGCGCAACTACAGCCGTACGACACGTGCGTTGGAGCGCACGTACACGGCGGTGCACCGGCGGCGATCCCCGCAGTGACCGGTCCCCGGTGACAAGGATGCCCCGCGACCCACCGGGTCGCGGGGCATCCTCGCCCGCTCTCAGGTGAGGGTGCGCAGGGCCGCGCGGACGCTCCCGCCGCCGGCCTCCAGCGCCTCGCGCGCCTGCTGCGGGGAGCAGTCGGCGAGCAGGCCGACCAGAGCCGTCTTCAACTCCCCTCCCGAGGCGGCGAGGGCAGCGCCGCAGCGGTCCTCGTCGAGCCCGGTGGCCTCCACCACGATGTTGAGGACCCGGCCGCGCAACTTGTCGTTGGTGGCGGCCACATCGACCATCAGGTTCGAGTACGTACGACCCTGCGCCACCATCACGGCCGTGGACAGGTTGTTGAGCACCATCTTGTGCGCGGTGGCGGCCTTCAGCCGGGTGGAGCCCGCGATCGCCTCCGGACCGGTGTCCACCCCCAGATGGACGTCCACCTGGTCCGCCAGCTCGGCCCCGGGGTTGGCGCTGACCAGTGCGGTGAAGGCGCCCGCCGCCCGAGCGGCGCGCAGGGCGCCGCCGACGTAGGGAGTGCGGCCGCTGGCGGCTACGCCGACCGCGACGTCGCCCGGTCCCACCTCGGCAGCGTCGGCCGCCCCGACGGACTCCTGGTCCTCGACGCCCTCCACCGGTTCGACCAGTGCGCGCAGTCCGCCCGCGTGATGGGCGACCACGACGCCGGGCGGGAGGCTGTAGGTGGGGATCAGTTCGGCGGCGTCCATCACCGCGAGGCGGCCCGATGTGCCCGCGCCGAAGTAGTGCAGCCGGCCACCGGCCCGGATCCGGCGCGCCGTCTCGTCCACCAGCCGGGCCATGTCGGGCAGTACGGCGGCGACTGCCTCGGCCGGGATCCGGTCCTCGGCGTTGAGCAGACGCAGCACCTCCAGGGTGGGCACGTCGTCGATGTCGCGGGTGCGGGGGTTACGGCGTTCGGTGGGGGCGTCGATTCGTACCGGAAGCTGCGGGTGCATCGCGGTTTCCTCTCGGTGGGAGGGCGGGGCGGTGAGCGCGCGTAACTTTGCCACATGGATTGAGAGTTGAGCGTAAGTTTCCGCCAGGGCGTGCTGGGCCGTTGTCGACCTCTCGCCGCGATTCGGGCGATCTCGGCCCTCGCGTGTGGCGGTAAATTACGAACTGGATTCAGCCAACGCAACTCATTGACATACCCATGGCGCCGCTCCTACGGTCTGCACACCCCCCAGGCCTTGTCCCACACACTCCACTTCAGCCTGCCGATCGGAGACCACGCGCTATGGTCCGGTTCAAGCACTTTGTCGCAGCGTCCGCCGCCCTCGCGACCCTCGGTACCCTCGCCGCGTGCGCACCGGATTCCGGTGCGAAGAACGGCGCCAACGGCGGTGGCGTCTTCACCACGGTCGACGCGAACAACCCGATCACCCCGGGCGCGCCGATGAACCCGTACAGCCCGAACGGGAACACGTTCCTCAGCTACAACTCGATGCGCCTCGGGTTCGAGAAGAAGAACCCGATGGATGCGAACGACGCCTTCCCCGGCCTCGCCAAGAGCTGGGAGATCAAGGGCGACACGCTGGTCGCGCACATGCAGCCCGACGCCAAGTGGTCCGACGGCAAGCCGGTCACCGTCGAGGACATCAAGATGTCCATGGCCATCGCGCTCACCCAGGGCACTGCCTCGGTCGGCTCGGGCCAGCTGAGTGAGGGCCTCAACGTCGCCTCCGTGACCTCCGTCGGCAAGCACGACATCGAGTTCAAGCAGGCCGCCGGAACCAACAACGCGAACTTCGCGAAGCAGATCCTGGGCCAGTCCATCGTCCCCAAGTCGGTCTACGGCCACCTCGTGCCGGCCGACATCTGGGACACCATCGCCGCAAGCCAGCAGGTGGACGCGGCCCAGGCGACCGCCGCCCAGTCCGCTGTCGACAAGCTGAACGAGACCGGCAAGGCCATCGCGGCCTTCGCGCCGAAGACGGACGTCTCGGCCGGCCCGTTCGTGGTCAAGCGCGTCAATCCCGGCTCGGCCATCCTCGTCCGCAACAAGTACTTCTACGACCTCGACAAGATCGCTCCGAGCCAGGTGGTCATCCGCCACTACTCCGGCAACGAGCAGATCTGGGGCTTCATGAAGAACGGTGACCTGGATGCCGCGCCCTTCACCGCCATCCCCACGAACGTCCTGAACCAGATCCTGGCCAAGGGCTACAAGCGCGCCGACGGCACCTCCTACGTCAACGCCTCCATCGCCTTCAACCAGAGCAAGGCGCCGTACGACAAGAAGGAGGTGCGCCAGGCCCTGGCGTACATCCTCGACCGCGAGGCCATCACCAAGGTGGGCCAGCCGGTCGGCGGCATGGCCTCCACCGCCCCCGCCGGCATGATCCGCAAGTCCACCGAGCAGTGGCTGGGCGCCGACGCGGTCGGCAAGCTCAACCCGTACGCCCACGACGAGGCGAAGGCCGCCGAGCTGCTGAAGGGCGCAGGCCTGAAGCAGAAGGGCGGCAAGTGGTACCTGGCGAACGGCAAGCAGTGGAAGATCACGCTGCAGACCGTCAACGGCTTCAGTGACTGGATCGCCGCCTCCACCGTCGTCGCCAATGAGCTCACCGCTTTCGGCATCGAGACCAAGCCGTCCCTCTCCGCCGACTTCGGCGCCTACCAGACGGACATGGCCGCCGAGAAGTTCGACGTCGGCTGGTGGCTGACCGCCGTCGGCTCCGACCCGCGCCAGAACTTCCAGCGCCTGTACGGCGAGAGCGACGGCTTCGTCGCCAACGGCAACAAGGTCACCCACACCGAGAAGAAGGGTGACGGCAACTGGATGCACGGCGACGAGACCTTCACGGTCGACGGGCAGTCCATCAACCCGGGTCAGTTGACGGCCGGCCTCGCCGGCCTCGACACCGAGGCCAAGAAGCCCGTCATCTCGCAGCTGGTCAAGGCCACCAACCAGGAAGTTCCCGTCCTCCCGATCTGGGACTACACCAACGTGAAGTTCACCTATGACAAGAACTTCACCAACTGGCCGAAGAACGGGCAGGACGAGATCCTCGCCAACCAGCCCGGCGTGTGGATGATGCAGGGCTACATCCAGGCCAAGGGCAAGTGATCCAGGCCGGGTAACCGCACCGAGCAACTACCGCACGGCGCACCACCGCGGGGCGGCAGCCGCACCAGGCCGTCGCCCCGCTCGCGCGCTGATCCACAACAACCCCTACGACAAGGAAGGAGGTGCAGGAACGTGAAGGGACTGGCGCGCACCATCGCGATCCGACTGGTCGGCGGCGCGGTCATGATCTGGATCGTAGCCACGTTTACGTTCTTCCTCGTCCACGCCCTGCCCGGCAAACCGGGCGACGTGGCGTACGAGAAGTACGTCGCGATGGGAATGAACTCCCAGGACGCCAAGGCCAAGGCCTCGATCATCTACGGGTTCACCTCGCAGGACCCCCTGCTCACGCAGTACACGCAGTACATCGGCGACCTGCTCCACGGTCACCTCGGGATCTCGATCTCCTACAGCGGAGTGCCGGTCGCGGATGTCATCGGCGACGCCCTGCCGTGGACCGTCATCCCCATCATGAGCGGCCTGCTGATCAGCTTCTGCATCGGTGTCAGCAGTGGTGTGGTCGCGGCGGTGAAGCGGTCGTCCCGCCTGGGCAGCGGGCTGAGCCTGGCCGCCTCGATGATCGCCGGCATCCCGTCGTTCGTGATCGCGATCCTGCTCATCACCGTCTTCTACACCAACCTGGGGGCCTTGCCGTACGGCGGCACCGTCTCCGAGACGCTCCTGGTGGACCCCGGATGGAACGTCGAGTACGTGTCGTCCATCGCGTACCACGCGATCCTCCCGGTCGCCACGTACGTCCTCATCTCCTACGGCGGCTGGATGCTCAGCATGCGCTCCAGCGTGGTGTCCGTCCTCGGTGACGACTTCATCCTCGCTTCCGAGCTGCGCGGCATCACCCCCGGCACGAGGATGCGCTACATCGGCCGCAACGCGATCCTGCCGCTGTTCACCACCCTCGCCCTCTCGTTCGGCACCCTGTTCGGCGGAGCGATCCTGATCGAGGCCACCTTCAACTACCCCGGCGTCGGGCAACTGCTGCTGGACAGCATCGGCAAGCGCGACTATCCCCTGATGACCGGTGCCTTCCTGCTGATCACCACCGCGGTGGTGCTTGCGAACATCGTCGCGGACCTCCTCTACTCCGTGATCGACCCCCGAGTGAGGCGCTGACCAATGACAACCGCGACGCTCACCGAGCCGCCCCGTCCGGCTGATGCCCCCTCGGCGAGGCGTTCCCGCTGGACCGGCATCCGGCGCGTCCTCACGCGCAAGCCCGGCCGGATCATCGGCCTGTCCATCCTGGTGTTGTTCGTCCTCATGGGCACCTTCGGCCCGATGCTCTACGGCGAGCAGCTCACCATCGACCCGGACTCGATCTATCAGCCGCCGAGCGCAGAGCACTGGCTCGGAACCGACTTCGCCGGTTCCGACGTGCTCCAGGCCACTGTCGTCGGCAGCCGCTATGTACTGCTCACCTGCTCCCTCGCCGCTCTGTTCGCCTCGACGATCGGCACCACCGTCGGGCTTCTGGCAGGCTTCCACCGCGGCTTGCCCGACTCCGCGCTGATGCGCGTCACCGACTTCGTACTCACGGTCCCCGGCCTGCCGCTGCTCGTCGTGCTCACCACCGTGTGGAAGTTCGACAGCCCGCTGGAGATGGGCTTCGTGCTCGGCGTCGTCGGCTGGGGCGGCATCGCCCGCGCCGTCCGATCCCAGGCGCTGAGCCTGCGCGAGCGCGGCTTCCTGGAGGCCGCACGCGGCCTCGGGCTGCCCAGCCGGCACATCATCCTGCGCGAACTCCTGCCGAACATCGCCCCGTACGTGGCGATGCACCTGCTCCTGTCGGTCATCGGCTTCGTCGAGGCCCAGGTCGGGCTGTTCTTCCTCGGCATCGTGCCGTTCACCAGCACCAACTGGGGCGTGATGATCAACCAGGCGGTGTTCTCCGGAGGAGCGCTGCAGAGCCCCGAGGCAATCTTCTACCTGCTGGCCCCGCTCACCTGCATCCTGCTCCTGATCATGGGCGTGGTGCTGTTCCTGGACGCGATCGACGAGCTCTTCAACCCGCGACTCAGGGAGCGCTGATGACCACGACGACGCGGAAGTCCGCGCCCGAGGCCGGAGAGGCCGAGGTCCGCGTGCGCGACCTCAGGGTCCACTACCGCATCAACGGTACCGAGTACCCGGCTGTCGCGAACGCCTCCCTCGACCTGCGCCGCGGTGAGATCACCGGCCTGGTGGGGGAGTCCGGTTCAGGCAAGTCGACCCTGGCCCTGTCCCTGATGAACGCCGTGCCCGAGCCGGGCCGGATCGCAGGCGGCGCCATCCACGTCGACGGCATCGGTGACGTGACGACCCTCAGCGCCAAGGCGATGCGGGCGGTACGGGGCTCGGCGCTCGGATACGTCTTCCAGGCGTCGCAGAACTCCATGAACCCGCTGAAGACCATCGGCAAGCAGATCCTGGATCTGGGCCGCTCGCACGACGTCAAGGATCTCCCGGGCCTGCTCTCCCGCGCCAAACAGCTCGCCGAGCGGATGGGCCTGGACGGCGACCGCGTTCTGGACTCCTATCAGCACGAGCTGTCCGGCGGCATGCGCCAGCGCCTGGGCATCGTCTTCGCTCTCGTTCTGAACGCCAAGGTCCTCATCCTGGACGAGCCGACCACGGCTCTGGACGTACTGTCCCAGTCCGCGGTGCTGAAGATCATCCGCCAGGTGCACGACGAGAACAACCTCAGCACCCTCATCGTCACCCACGACATGGGCGTGGTCTCGGAGCTCGCCGACAACCTGGCCGTGATGTACGGCGGCCGGATCGTCGAACACGGCCCGACGCTGGATCTCCTCCGCAACCCCACCCACCCCTACACCAAGGCTCTGATCGGCGCCACGGCACGCATCGTCGGCGACCCGGCCGCGGCCCGCGCCCTGCCGGGCCGCCCGCCGGACCTCACCACCATCCCGAGGACGGGTTGCGTGTTCCGCGACCGCTGCGTCTTCAAGACGGACATCTGTGCCGAGGACGAGCCGCAGCTCGCGGAGCACTCGGCAGGCCACCGGCGGGCGTGCCACGTGGACGCCGCCGTGGTCAGCCCCACCACCTCGAAGGGAGACGCGTCGTGATCGAGGCGCGCGGCATCACCCGCACCTACCACTCCCGCGGGGCCTTCACCGGCGAGCGCACGGTCCACGCCCTGCGCGGCGTGGACTTCACGCTCCCCAAGGGCGGTGCCGTCGCCTTCATCGGCGAATCGGGCTGCGGCAAGACGACGCTGGGCAAGATCCTTACAGGGATCGAGACCTTCGACGGCGGCGAACTCGTGGTCGACGGCGTGGAGCTCTCCAAACTTTCGCCGCGTAAGCGTGCCCCGTACTTCCGCCGCATCCAGATGATTCACCAAGACCCGTACTCGGCCCTCAACCCCACCCGTACGATCGAGCAGATCCTCGGCGACCCGCTGCGGATGCGCGCGAAGGAGACGGGCGGCGCCGCTTCGGCGTCCGGTGTAAGGGCACGGGCCTCGGAACTCCTTGAACTGGTGGGTCTGGAGCCGGACGGGGTCCTTCCCAAGTACCCGCACCAGCTCTCGGGCGGTCAGCGTCAGCGTGTGGTCATCGCCCGCGCGCTCACCGTGGACCCCGAGGTGCTCATCGCCGACGAGGCCGTCTCGATGATCGACGTCTCGATGCGCCTGGGCATCCTCGCCCTGCTCCACGACCTGCGCGAACGACTGGGTATCTCGCTGGTGTTCATCACCCACGACGTGGCGACGGCGCGGTACGTCGGCGAGGGCGCCGAGCTGCACGTCATCTACCGAGGCCAGGTCATCGAAAGTGGCCTCACCGACGACGTCATCCAGGGGCCCGTCCATCCCTACACGCAGTGCCTGCTGTCGGCGATCCCGATCATGCGGGGTCTGGAGGAGCCCGGCCCCGACCGGCTGGCGCCACTGGCCCCGCTGGACGAGAAGGTGGCCACGGACGGCTGCCTGTTCGCACCCCGCTGCCCCTTCGCCACGGAGCACTGCACGGCCGAACGGCCCGTCCTCGAAGCGGTGGGGGAGTCCGGGCAACTGCACGCCTGCTTCCACCCCACGGCGCGGCGTGTGGTCGGTGTGGAGATCGCGCCGGCCGCCGTCTGACCTCCGGCCCCGGCATCGGGCGGGCCCGCTCCATCCATGGGGCGGGTCCGCCCGCACCCATGTTCAGAAAGGAACCCTGTGAGAGTCCTGGGACTCAGCTTCCCAGCGCCTGGCGACGAAGACTGACCGCCGCGCCCTGACCGACCGGCCCGCCGAAAAGCCATGGCGTGCGCGGAGGTTAGGCTTCCGGCGGCTTGTCCATCCAAGCCGAAGGTTCATTGATGGGGGAATTTGACGCATGATCAGTCGTCGATCCAGGGTCTCTCAGGCTCTGACGATAGGTGTTGCAGGTATCGCCGCCCTCGCGTTGAGCGCCGGGAATGCGCATGCCAACTGGAGCGGCAGGGCGATCCGCGTGCAGCCCTCGGGAAAGGTCGCGGGCTCTGCGTCCTTCGTCGCCAAGGGCGACCGGCTCACGGTCTGTGACACCGTGGCAGACGGATACAGCGTCTCGGTCACGGTGTACGACGAGTCCGCAGGCGGAAAGAAGATCTACACCGTCAAGGCTGGCGGAAAGGGCAAGTGCACGCCCGGGACGAAGAATCTGACAGAAGGTCATACCTATAGCTTCTGGTCGGACACCAGCGGGTCCAGCGGCGGGATGGGTCGCATCGCGACCGACAAGGCGTAACGAGCTGCGTGCAATTGGGGTTCTGGCTTCCTGTCCGACGTCTCCGTGACCAGCTCGTGGAGGGGTCGGCTCAGACCCGGTGTACGCGCCGAGTTCACCACCGGCCCGACACGCTGAAGCGCCCCAGGCAACCTCGCCTCGTTCAGCGGGCAGCCCGTTCAGCGAAGCCGCTCCGGATTGAGTCCGGGGCGGCTTCGCGTGCGTAGGGTCTGGCCCACGGCGTCGCCGGATCTAGGCAGTGTCCTGTGAATCACGCATCAGGTATTACGCGAGGCAGGAAGGTTCGCTGGCGATGAAGGCCCCGGTGGACCGTCGGGCACACCCTGATGCGCCACTGGTGTCCATCGGGAGTCTCTGCCACTGAGGGCCAGTGCGCGGTCGAACACGGGTGCGTCTGTGTCTTGGGGTACTTCGTCACCCAGAAGGCCGAGACTGCGCATGCGCGGTGCCTCACGCGAGTATGTCGCGAACGTGGCTTCGGCCAAGGCCGCGGGAATGGTGCGCCGTTGCCCGGTGGCCGCTGCCGTGTCCCAGGCGTGGACGGTGAAGTCGGCGATCAGGATCCCGCCGAGCGCGGTCGCGGGCATGGGCGGTCCGCTGAGGCCGGCCTCGCCCTCCCACGCTGCTGGCTCGGACCAGGCCCTGACCGCCGGTTCCGCTCTGCCGGCCAGGAGCGACGCCCACTCGGACTCTGGCCGCCCGGCGAGGAGGGGCACCGGGTTCGCGGTCAGCAGGCCCGGATCCGATGCAGTGCGGGTGCCCGCGTCTCTCGTCATCAGCAGCATCATGGCGATGTGATTGACGAGGTCTTTCACCGTCCACGCCGAACACGGCGTCAGGTTGTGATACTGGTCGACCGGTGCACCGCGCACGGCGTCCACGACCAGATCGATGCTCTGCGCCAACTGCTCCACCTTCGTCGCCGGCAGCATGCGGCATCCCTCCTGCGAAGTCGACTGCGACGAACGCAATCACCGCGGTTCGCCCCTCATTCGTAGGGCGTCGTCCTAGTCGATGAAGGCGCTCCACGCGGTGGCGTTGAGGTTGTCGGAGAGGAAGATGTCGGTTCCTCCCAGGCGCTTTTCCCAGGACGGCATGAGTTCGGCCGCGCGGGCGGTGACCGCATCCATCCAGACCTTGATTTCCGCCTGCTTGTTGTCGGCCGGCACCTTGGCGGCGGCCGAGGCTTCCTTCATGTCGACCGTGCGCAGTGCTTCGGAAGCAGCGGCGCGCAGGTCCCGGATGTACTCCCGGTTCGTCGCCACGTCCTCGGGCGTACCGGGCAGGGCCATATGGCCGGTGACGATGGTCTCGTAGTCGTAGTCCAGCAACTGGTCCATGGCGTCGAAGTACGCGGGAACGTGTGCGGAGAAGTACAGGCGGAAGAACGGCGCGCTCTTCGGAGCGAAGCTGTCCATCGCTCCCATGAGCTTCAGCTCCGGCAGGTGGATGAAGAGGTTGCCGGCCTGATGCCAGTCTCCCGTGTAGTCGAGGACGAACCGTACCCCGTCGATGTCCATCTGCTTGTGCCGGCCGCTGAAGGTCTCGGTGGGCAGGGGGCGCCGGTCGTCGTTCTTGACCTCCTTGATGAACTCGCCGGTGATCTCATGGGAGATGATCTTCAGTCCGTCCCGCTTCAGCAGGTGAGCTGCCCCGATGTGGTCGGCGTGCGCGTGGCTGTAGATCAGGTGGGTGACCGGCTTGGGGGTGACCGACTCGATCGCCTCCAGCAGTTTGTCCCCCAGGAACGGTGAGGCGTCCACGAGGACGACACCGTTCTTCGTCTCCACGAACATCGTGTTGATCATCCCCTGGGTGACGAAGTGGGCACCGCCGCCCAGGTCCTGGACGACATACCCGGACTCCGGGATGTCCGGGCCCAGGGCGAAGTCGGGTACAGGCGCGAACTCGGTCATGGTGATCTCCTTTGGGTGGCCCGCCCCAGGGCTGGGGCGGAGGGGCGTCTTGTGATGGGGTCCTGAAGGGCCACGTGAGGGCTGGCTCGGGCCTGGCCTGCGGCAGCGCGGTCTTCGAGGCGACAGCGGGCCGGTGCAGGACAGCCGCTCCTTTCTCCAGCCCGGTGCCGGGAGGTCCTCTGGCTTCCTCGCCGGAAAAAGATAGCCGCTTTTCAGTCAGTATGACCTGCTTTGCGTGCGTGTGGACGCTCCGAGGGCGCCCTGCTGAACCTAGGTCTGGCTGGTCCACCTTCAGCGGCCCGTCACGCCGCTATGGGGAGCACACTGGCCGCATGAACGACAACGGCGAACTGGGAGACTTCCTGCGCTCGCGGCGGGCCCGTCTGCGTTCCGAGGATGCGGAGGCGGCTTTCAGTGGCGGCGCGCGCGACCAGAGCATCGTGCTCTACGCCACCGAACCCGGCTCCGCCTCCGCGGAAACACTCCGCCTGCTCGCCGGCTGGACCACACCGACGAACACACACGAGGCCGCCCCCTCCCAGGCACCGTACGGCTGATGAGGAACAGGCAGCCGATCAGTGACGAGGACTTGAGGCCATGACGTCCACGCTCATCCAGACTCCCTTCGGAGAAGGGTCGTCGGCCGCCGACGCCATCGAAGGCATCGACCTTTCCGGCAAGCACGCGGTCGTCACCGGCGCCGCCTCGGGTCTAGGCGCCGAGACCGCCCGCGCCCTCGCGGGCGCCCGTGCCTCGGTCACCCTCGCGGTCCGCAACACGGACGCCGGCGAGCGCAACGCGACCGACATCCGCAGGGCCACCGGAAACGACGCCGTCCATGTCGGCCGGCTCGGCCTCGCCGACCAGGCGTCGATCGCCGCCTTCACGAACGCCTGGACCGGGCCCCTGCACATCCTCGTCAACAACGCCGGCGTGATGGCACTGCCCACGCTCGAACCCACACCGGACGGCTGGGAGCTGCAGTTCGCGTCCAACCATCTCGGCCACTTCGCGCTCGCGCTCGGCCTGCACGACGCGCTCGCGGCCGCCGGCAACGCGCGGATCGTGTCGCTGAGCTCCCGCGGCCACCTGGGGCCGGCGGGTACGGCCTGGATCGGCGCGGCCTTCGGGGTCGCCCACATGGGCAGCGTTCTGCTGGACCGCCACCTCACCCGACGCCACGAAGCGGGAACCGAGGAGCCCACAACCGTCTCCGAGCTGGAGCGCGCTCCCGCTGCCTCCTGACAACTGCAACCGAAACCAGTCGTCCCGTCGCGGGCTGCCGGGGACGCTGCCCAGCTGAACCGGGGCGACGGGAGGGCGGCTGCTGGGCCGGATCAGCCCGGGTCACGGGCCGCTGCGGCTGCCGGAGCCGTTGACCGGGGCCCCGGCTGCCGCCCGCTTCAGCTGCTGACTCCGCCTTCGTGCCTACCCGGCCCGGAGGGCGAACGAACCGGCCGGATGGGCCGAACCGTGACACTCCTCCGGGCGCGGGAGGCTGCTCAGCCCTGCGCCTCCGGCGCTGCGCCGCTGGTGTCCGAGAGATCGACGTGGATGCGCATCACATGCGCGTACAGCTCCGCCTCGGCGCGCAGTGAGGCGCTCACGCTGGACGCCTGGCGGAAGCCGTGCCCCTCGCCCTCGAAGAGCAGGTAGCGGTGCCACAGCCCGCGTCGGGCCACTGCGTCGACGATGCGTTCGGCCTGGTCGGGGCGGCA
Source organism: Streptomyces sp. NPDC051664 (assembly GCF_044453545.1). NCBI lineage: Bacteria > Bacillati > Actinomycetota > Actinomycetes > Kitasatosporales > Streptomycetaceae > Streptomyces > Streptomyces sp. NPDC051664. Next base: position 174,762 of record NZ_JBITCU010000013.1, read on the forward strand.
GATGAAGTCATCGGCTCCCTGGAGCATCACCAGCGGGCTGGTGATCTGCCCGGCCTTGCGGATCGGCGACACCCGGTCGAACCGCTCCTGGTCCTCGGGCAACTTCCCGACCAGATACTCCATATAACGGGACTCGAAGTCATGGGTCTGTCCGTAGATCCAGGTCTCCGGGTCACTGATGGGGTAGTACACCGCTCCGCAGCAGAAGGTGTCGGTCGACGTCAGTGCCGCGAGCGTTGTCCAGCCGCCCGCCGAGCCGCCGCGGATCGCGGTACGCGACGGGTCTGCGAGCCTGGCGGAGGCCAGCTCCGAGGCGACCGTCACCGAGTCCTCGACGTCGGTGACACCCCAGGTGTGCCGCAGCCGGTCCCGGTAGGCGCGGCCGTAGCCGGTGGAGCCGCCGTAGTCGACGGCGGCGACGGCGAAGCCCCGGCTGCAGAAGAGTGAGAACTCCGCATCGGGGGCGGCGCCGTTGGAGTTGGTGGGCCCGCCGTGGATGTGGATCAGCAGCGGCGGTGCCTCGCCTGCCGGGCCGGTGCAGTCCGGGCTGGTGGGCGGGTAGTAGACGTACTGCACCTCGCCGCCGTCCGCGGCCTTGGCGACCCGCCGCTCCGGCACCGCCCGCCAGGCGTCGTACGTGGTGTCGCGCTCACCGTTGCAGCGCACCGGAGTGCTGCCGTCGAGCGGCACCCGCAGCACGGCGTGGCCGAGCGCGGGGGAGGCCGCCGGCACCACGGCGGCGTGGTCGTCGGCCCACAGGTCGGAGCCGAACTCCGTCCACTCGGGCGCCAGATCGCGCAGTGTGCCGTCGGCGGGATCCCACAGCCCGAACCGCTGTTCACCGACGCCGTGCCGCAGCACCACTCCCGCCGCCGTGGCCGCGAACCAGCTCCCGCCGACCCGCCACAGGGCACCCGCGCACTCCCGCTCCATGGGAAGTACGCACTCGGCGTGCCAGTCCCCGTCGGGTGCCCGGGTGATCCGGAAGAGGTTCGCCCAGCCGTCCGGGTCGGCCATCGCGTACAGCGTGCCGTCGGGCGCCCAAGCCGCCTGCGGCACGGACACCGCACCGCCGCCCAGCACCCGCACCGGCTCGCCCGCGACTCCGTCGGCCAGCGGTGCGACCATCAACTCGGTGGTCTCCCACGGCATCTGCGGGTGGTCCCAGCCGAGCCACGCCAGGTGTCGTCCGTCCGGGCTGATCCGCGGGGTGGACAGGAAGTGGTGGGAGCCGCCGACCACCCGCAGCCGGTCCGGCGCGGTGGCGGCCGAGCCGTCGAGCGGCACGGCGACGAGGTCGCGACGGGTGCGCGGGGCCGGATCCTCGCCCGGTTCCCGGGCTGACCGGGTGACCTCCCGGACCAGCCAGACCTCGGTGCCACCTGGCGCGAACACCGGGTCCGCCCAGCAGGTCTCGTACTCGGGCGGGTCGGCAGGGGTCAGGGGGGTCAGGTCACTCGCACCGCCCCCTCCCAGCAGGGCGGTGCCGGCCGCGTACAGCCGCTGGTCACGGTGGTCGGTGAAGACCAGCAGATGCGGGGCGCCGTCCTGGCCGGGCCGGACCGTATACGGGCGGCCGCCGTAGCCCAGCGAACGGTTGCGCACACTGACACCCGTCGGCAGCACCGGCTCGGGGGCGTGCCCGGGGCCGGTGCGCAACAGCCGTACGGTGGCGGTCGCCGGGTCGTTGGCGCACCACCAGGTCTCCTCGCCGACGCCGGACGGCCAGCTCGTGGCCCTGGAGCCGGACGCGGCCGAATCGGCGGTCAGCGGTGAGGGCCACTCGCCGTAAGGGAGGACGCGGCGCTCGGTCATCGAAGGTCTCCTGAGAGGTCTATGGCGGCGCCGGCGCCGTCGCGGAGCAACAGGTCGGCGGGGGGTCTCGCGACGCACCAGGAGACGCGCCTGGCCGTCGCGTACGGCGACGACGGCGGGGCGCGGCTGGAAGTTGTAGTTGCTGGCCATGACGTGGTGGTAGGCGCCGGTCGCCGGCACCGCCAGGAGATCGCCGACGGACAGGTCGGCGGGGAGTGCGATGTCGGGTACGACGATGTCGCCGCTCTCGCAGTGCCGGCCGACGACGAGGGAGTGCACGGGGCGGCCGGTCAGCCTGCGGTTTGCGGTCCAGGCGGTGTACGAGGCCTGGTAGAGGGCGGGGCGCAGGGCGTCGCTCATACCGCCGTCGACGGAGACGAAGCGTCGCTCGAGACCCTGCTTGACCACACCGACCTCGTAGAGCGTGACGCCGGCGGTGCCGATCAGCGAGCGGCCCGGCTCCACCGCGAGCCGGACGGAGGCAGGGTCCAGCTCCTCGGCGACCCCGGCCCGCAGCGCGGCTACGAACTCGGCGGGCGCCAGCCGTTGCTGGCCGGGCACATAGGCGATCCCGGCGCCGCCGCCGAGGTCCAGCTCGTCGATACCGATGCTGTGCCGCTCGGCGAGCATGCGGACGAATGCGGCCACCCGCGAGGCGGCCCGCCGGATGCCGGACGGGTCGAGGATCTGCGAACCCAGGTGGGAGTGGATGCCCGTCAGGCGCAACGAGGGGATGCCGTTGACGGTGAGGACCGCCCGTTCGGCGAAGCCACCGTTGACCGGGAAGCCGAACTTCACGTCGTCGCTGCCGGTGGCCATGTAGTCGTGGGTGGCGGCGGCGACGCCCGGCGCGATGCGCAGATACACGTCCTGGACCCGGCCGGCGTCGGCCGCGTAGCCGGCGAGCCGGTCGATCTCCTCGGCGCAGTCGACGACGATCACCCCGACGCCGTGTGCCACGGCCGAGCTGAGCTCGGCGGGGAGCTTGTTGTTGCCGTGCAGCACGATGTGGGCGGGGTCGAAGCCCGCGGCGACGGCGAGTTCGAGCTCACCGACGCTGCAGACGTCCAGGTGCAGACGCTCCTCGCCGACCCAGCGGACCATCTCCGGGCAGAGGAAGGCCTTGGACGCGTAGTGCACGCGGTCCGCGCCGGACTCCCGCCACTGGCGGGCCCGCTCGCGGAAGTCCGCCTCGTCCACGACGTAGAGCGGAGTGCCGCACGCCTGAGCGAGACCCGTCATCGGCACGGAACCCACGTGCAGTTCGCCGTCCATGTCCTTGGCGGTGAGCGGCCAGATGTCCGGTGCTTCGTCCGGGCCCGCGGCTCGGGTGGGGGCGGCGTCGGCCGAGTTGTCGGCGGGTGGAACCACCTGCGTCACTCCTTCGTGAGGACGACGAGCAGGAGCAAGTCGTCGCTGGTCTGCGTGATCTGATGCTCTTCGGATGCGGCGAAATGGCAGGCGTCGGCCGGATTCAGCACGCGCGCGGTGTCCGAGACACGGAGCCGGCACTGCCCGGCCAGCACCACCACGAGTTCCTCTCCGGCGTGCCGGATCGGATGGGCGTGATCGCCCGGTTCGCCCCTTATCAGGCGTGAATGGAGCACGGTCGCGTCATGGGCCGTCATGTTCCAGATTCCTTGACCGTCCGACATTGCGGTCAAGCCCGGAAGTGTGGTGAATCGCGCCGGGAACGGGCTTTTGTCGGAGGTGTCGCCACGTCCGGCGCCGAGCAGCTCGTGCAGTTCGAGCCCCAGCACTCCGGCGAGTTGCGCCAGGCTGCGGACGGTCGGATTCGCGGAGCCGGATTCGATCTGCGAGACATATGCGGGCGAGAGGCCCGACCCGGCCGCGGTGGCGGCCAGCGTCAGTCCTGCCGTCCTGCGCGCCGAGGCAACGACCTTGGCCAGTTGGGCGGTTGCCCGATCGGCTGCGGACGCCTCGGCCGATGAGTCGACGGTCGTCGGGGCGGGGGCTGGAACATCCCTTGACTCAGGCATGCGGTGACAGTAATACTCGCGCCACCTTAGATCAATGTATCCGCCAGCAAGTGATACTCAGGGAAGAAATACCTGGTCGCAGCGGTGGAGTTCACGGCTTGGAGGGAGGTTTTGATGTCTGTCCTGACGCCCGATCCTGCGCTCCGCCTGTTGGAGCGTGCTGCTGCCCAATGCGGTCCCGGGGCCGCTCGCCTGCACGCCGTACTCGCTGCAGACTTCCCCGCCGTACTGTCCCGGCGCCCCGCCCAGCTACTGCGGGCCGCAGACGCGAACGCCGAGGATCTCGACCAGCTGCTCGCCATGGCGGGCTTCGCCGACACCGAGGACCTGCGTGCCTGCGCCGCCCGTGAGACGGGCCGCCGGCTGCCCGTTCCCGACCAGCGCATCGCCGACCGCGAGGGCGAGCCCGGTGACCGGACCGCGCTGCGCCGCATTCTCGCCCGGGAGCAGGAGAACCTGGCCGGCACCCTCGACGCGTTGCACGCCAACGGCGCCCTGGAACTTGCCGCGCGCGCTGTGGTAGCAGGCCGCCGCCGCTGGGTGTTCGGCGACATGAAGTCCATCGGCTACGCGGCTCTGGTTGCCGCCGATCTCTCCGCCGCGCTCCGTGACGTCACCCTCGTCCAGCCGGGAGTGGGAGCGGCCGTCACCGCGCTCGCCGACGCCGGCGACCAGGATGTATTGATCACCTTCAGCTTTCGCAGCTACAGCCGACACACCGTGCGCTTGGCCCGTGAGTTCCATGCGCTGGGCGGCACGGTCGTAGCGATCACCGACGGCTACGACAGCCCGGTGTGCGCGTACGCCACCCACGTCCTCGCGGTGAACACCCGAAGCGAGTCGCGCACCCACTCGCCGACCGCCGTTACCGCAACCGGCCATCTGCTCGCCTCACTTGCCGCGGCCGGCGCGAAGGGCGCGGCCCGTCGCGCACAGCGCCGGTACGCACTCACCTGGGCCCTGAGCGACGGCGAGAGCGCCACCCCCGCCGGCCCGCCTGAAAGGACTGCTCCGTGATCCAGGAGCCCACCGACCCTTCCGCGGAACAGTTCACCCACCACGAGGCACTGGCCACCGACACGATCGACCACTGCTCGCGGCTGATCCGCTTCGACACCAGCAACTACGGCGGCGGCGAGTCGCGCGGCGAGCGGGAAGCCGCGGAGTGGGTGGCCGAAGTCCTCACCGACGCCGGATACGCGCCGCAGGTCCTGGAGTCGGAGCCGCGCCGAGCCTCCACCGTGGTCCGGATTCCGGGCGCCGACCCGCTGGCCCCCGCACTGCTGGTCCACGGCCATCTGGATGTCGTGCCCGCCGAACCCTCCGACTGGTCCTTCGATCCGTTCAGCGGCGAGATCTCCGACGGCTCGGTACGCGGCCGTGGCGCCCTGGACATGAAGGACATGGACGCGATGATGCTGGCCTGCGCCACCGGATTCGCCCGGACCGGCACCCGCCCGCCGCGCGACATCGTGATGGCGTTCGTCGCCGACGAGGAGGACACCGGCGCGTACGGAGCGGGGTTCCTCGTCGACAAGCACCCCGGACTCTTCGAGGGCGTCACCGCCGCCATCAGTGAGTCCGGCGGCTACAGCGTCCATCTGCCCAACGGCCGCCGTCTCTACCCGGTCGCCACCGGCGAGCGCGGCAGCGCCTGGATGACCCTCAGCGCGCACGGCACCGCGGGCCACGGATCCCGCCGCAACCCCGACAACGCCGTGGCCACTCTGGTACGCACCGTGGCCGAACTGGCCGCGCACACCTGGCCGGTTCATCTGATCCCGCCGGTCCAGGCACTGCTCGACGGGCTCGGTTCGGAGCTCGGCATCACGATCGACCCGGCCGACCCGGCGAGCGTCGCCCAACTCGGTGAGGCCGTCCGGCTGGTGGAGTCGACCATGTCGAACTCCCTCAACCCGACCCGACTGAGCGCCGGATACAAGCACAACGTCATCCCCAGCGAAGCCACCGCCGGCATCGACGGACGGGTCCTGCCCGGCGCCGAGAAGGAGTTCTTCGCTGCCGTCGACGCGGTGCTCGGTACCAGGGTGACCCGCGAGTTCGCCAGCTGGACCGAGCCGGTCGCCGCCGACCACACCTCGCCCGAGTTCGCGGCCATGGCGGACGCCCTGCGCGCCCACGACCCGCAGGCCCTGGTCCTGCCGTTCTGCATGTCCGGCGGTACCGACGCCAAAGCCTTCGCCCGGCTGGGCATCGCCGGCTACGGCTTCGCCCCCGGCACCACCCCGCCCGGCTTCAACAGCTGGGACTACGTACACGGCGTCGACGAGCAGGTGCTCACCGACAGCCTCGCTTTCGGTGTCCGGGTCCTGGACACCTTCCTCCGGGCGGATCCCTCCAGCCCCGCATCGGGCTGACCCGACGGCCGTCACCGGCCGAACGACAGGCGAGCCACGCGGCATTGCCCCGGCTCGCCACAGCAAGGCAGCACACAGCACGTTCACCGGTACGACGCGGACCTCCGTGGTCCGCGTCCTGCCCACGCTCCTGGATTGGCACGAAATGACACACACAATGGTCCGCAGCGCGATAGGCCGACGTGCCACCGCACTGGCCGCCGCAGCCCTCACCGGTGCTCTCGCCCTCGGCTCGGTCGCACTGGCCCCCGGGGCCGCCGCCGACACCAAGGGCACCACCCTGCGCGCCGCGATGACCGGCAACGGCATCGACTCGCTGAATCCGTTCCTGGCGTACTTCGCCGGCTCGCTGGATGTCTTCAGCGCTGTCTACCCCTCCCTGAACTCCCTGAACACAGACGGCACCCCCGCGCCGTACCTGGCGACCGAGTGGACGCCGTCCGCCGACAAGCTCACCTGGACCTTCACCCTCCGCAAGGGACTGAAGTGGTCGGACGGCAAGCCGATCACCGCCGAGGACGCCGCCTGGACCCTCAATCTGATCCGGACGAACGAGGTGGCAGGCACTGCCAACGGCTCGCTCGTCGAGAACTTCGCCTCGGTCACCGCGCCCGACGCCACGACGCTGGTCATCAAGACCAAGAAGCCCCAGGCGAACACCCCGTTCGTGTCCATCCCCTACAGCGGTGTGCCGATCGTCCCCAAGCACGTCTGGGAAAAGCACGTCACGGACCTCAAGGACTTCAAGAACGACTCCGGCGACATCGTCGGTTACGGTCCTTGGACGCTCACGGCCTACAAGGCCGAGCAGTACGTCAAGTACGACGCCAACAAGGACTTCGTCCTCGGCGCCCCCAAGTTCGACCACCTGGTCCAGCAGCGCTACAAGGCCGTCGACGGTGCTGTCGCCGCACTGCGCAGCGGCCAGCTCGACTACGTATCCGATCTGAATTCCACCCAGTTCAAGGCGCTGCAGAGCGACAAGCGGACCACCGCCTTCCAGAACGCCGGCCGCCGCTGGATGAGCGTGGCCCTCAACTCCGGTGCCCGTACCCGCTCCGGCAAGAAGATCGGCACCGGGAACCCGGCTCTCGCCGACGCCGCCGTGCGCCGCGCCATCGCGCTGGCGACCGACAAGCAGACCCTCGTCGACAAGGTGCTCGACGGCCTGGGCCAGGTCGGCTCCGGCTACATCCCGCCCACCTGGAAGCAGTGGGCGTGGAAGCCCGCCCCGGGCGACGAGCAGTCCTACGACATCGCAAAGGCCAACTCCCTGCTGGATGAGGCCGGTTACACCAAGGGCAAGGACGGAATACGCGTCTCGCCCAAGACGAAGAAGCCGCTGAAGCTGCGCCTGGGCACCCACTCCGACGCCGCCACCGACACCCAGATCGCCACCTACCTCACAGGGTGGATGAAGCAGATCGGTGTCGAGCTGACAGCGGAGCCGCTGAGCTCCACCAAGCTCAACGACGATCTCGCCAAGGGCGACTGGGACCTGCTGATGGACGGCTGGGGCACCGGCCCCGACCCGACGTACCTGCTCTCCATCCAGAACTGCGACGCGCTGCCGCTGGACGACGGCACGAACGGCTCCACGGACTCCTTCCACTGCGACAAGGAGTTCGACAAGCTCTTCAAGCAGCAGGTCACCGAGTTCGACCCGGCGCAGCGCGCGGCGACCGTCGGCAAGATGCAGGACATCCTCTACAAGGCTGACAACAACGTCATCCTGTATTACGCCACGGGCCTGAGCGCGACGAACGCCCGCACCGTGAAGAACCTCGCGGTCGGCAAGGCGGACTCCGCCGGTGTCTACCCGATGCAGTACACCTTCGGCCAGTTCCGCAGCGCCACCCCGGTCGCCGCCGTCAAGGAAGCCTCGTCGGGCTCCACCACTCTGTGGGCCGGCATCGGAATCGGCGTGCTCGTCGTGGCGGGCGTCGCCTTCGGCATCAAGCGCCGCTCGTCGGCCGACGAGCGGGAGTAACCACCTCGCCCGCCTCGCGCACCCGGTCGCAGCACCGGGTGCGCGGGGTCCACCAGACCGAGCAGATCGAGAACTCATGACCATTACGTCCGATACGTCCGACAGCGCGAGCGCCGTCGGCCCCGTGCCCGGGAGCGACGCTGCCGACGCCGCCTCCCGCCCGGGCTCGGGGCGGGCAGACTTCCTCCGCTTCCTGGGCACCAAGCTCGCCGCAGCCGCCGTGAGCTTCGTCATCGTCCTGGGCATCGGCTTCGTGATCTTCCAGCTGATGCCCTCGGACCCGGTCCAGACGATGACCCGCGGCCGGCCCACCAGCGATGCGCAGATGGCTCATCTGCGCCAGACACTGGGCCTGGACCAGCCGGTGTGGGAGCGGTTCCTGCACTTCGTGAACGACATCGTCCACCTGGATCTGGGCCGTTCCTGGCAGTACCAGCAGTCCGTCTCCTCCCTGATCGGCGAACGCGTCGGCCCCACCCTGCTCCTGATGGGCACGGCCACCGCGATATCCGTGGTGGTCGGCCTGTGGCTGGGGGTGCGCAGCGGGTGGCGGCACGGCAGCCTCTTCGACAAGATCACTTCCTCGGCAGCGCTCACCTTCTGGTCGGTCCCCACCTACTGGCTGGGCATGATCCTGCTGATCTGGCTCAGCGTCGGCCTCGATCTGTTCCCCTCCGGCGGCATGTCCGACCCGTCGCTCGGTGCCACCGGCTTCGGCCATGTTCTCGACGTGGCCCGCCACATGGTGCTGCCGTGTCTGACGATGGTGCTCGTGGTCTTCGCCCAGTACGTGTCGATCATGCGCTCGTCGATCATCGATGAGCTGGGCAGTCCCTATCTGCTGACCGCCCGGGCCAAGGGACTTGTCGACGACGCCGTTCGCCGCAAGCACGCCGTGCCCAACGCGTTGCTTCCCTCGGTCACCGTGATCTTTCTTCACCTGGGCACGATGGTCGGCGGTGCGATCACGGTCGAGACCGTCTTCAGCTGGCCGGGTCTCGGCTCGCTGACCATCGAGGCACTCAAGGTGCCCGACATCCCCGTACTGCAGGGCACGTTCATCATCTTCAGCGCCAGTGTGATCCTGATGAACCTCCTCGCCGACGTGCTCTACCGCTTCCTCGACCCCCGGGTGCGTGTGCGATGACGACTTCCGACACCACTGACATCACCGCCGCGGCAGCCCCGGCCGGTTCGCCTCCCCGGCTGGCCTCCGTCGGCCGCTTCGCGCGCGCCTACGCCAAGCGCCCGTCCGGTCTCGTCGGCCTGGGCATCCTGATCGTCGCCACGATCCTCGCGCTCTGCGCCCCGCTCTTCATAGGCCCCGAGCAGCTCGACGTCACCAAGGTCGACGGCCCGCTGCTCTCCGCGCCCGGCTCCGGCTACCTCCTCGGCACCGACCAGGCCGGCCGTTCCGTGGTGGACCTGCTGATCTGGGGTTCGCGTTCCTCGCTGTCCATCGGCGTCATCGCGACCGTGCTCACCATGGTGCTCGGCTCGACGATCGGACTGCTCGCAGGCCACTACCCGGGCAAGCTCGGCAAGGCCCTGATGCATGTCACCGACTGGTTCATCGCGCTGCCCAGCCTGCCGCTGGCCATCTCCCTCGCCGCGGTCCTGGGCCAGGGCACTGCGTCCATCACCATCGCCATCGCGGTGACCTCCTGGACGTCCACAGCCCGCCTGGTCCGTGCCCAGACCCTCGCCGTGGAGGCCCGCCCGTTCATCGAGCGCGCCAAGGTCCTCGGCGCGGGCAACCGTCAGGTGATGATCCGTCATGTACTCCCGAACGTGGCTCCGTTGATCCTGGTCTCCGCCACCCTCACCGTCGCCTCGGCGATCCTCTCCGAGGCCACCCTGACCTTCCTCGGTCTCGGCGACCCGACCGGGGTCTCCTGGGGTTCCATGCTCAATGCCGCCTTCTACCAGGGCGCCATGACCTCCGGTGCCTGGTGGTACGTCGGCACGCCCGGCATCGCGATCCTTCTCGTCGTCCTCGGCTTCACCCTCACCGGGCGTGCCGTGGAACACGTCCTCAACCCGCGGATGGTGGGCTGACCATGACCCTGCTCGACGTACGCGACCTCTCCGTCACCTACCGCGACGGCGACAGCCTCATCCCCGCCGTGCGCGGTGTCAGCTTCACCCTGGACCGGGGCGAGACCCTCGGCGTGGCCGGCGAGTCCGGCTCCGGCAAGTCCACCATGGTGCTCAGCCTGCTGCGGCTGCTGCCCAAGAGCGCCAAGGTCACCGGACAGGTGCTGTACGAAGGCGAGGACCTGCTCACCGCCAAGTGGTCCGCACTGCGCACCGTGCGCTGGAACGGCGCGTCCGTGGTCTTCCAGGGCGCCATGAGCGCCCTCAACCCGGTGCGGCCCATCGGCGAGCAGATCTGCGAGCCGATCCTGCTCCACGAGAAGGTGTCCCCGCGCACCGCCCGCGAACGCGCCGCCGAACTGCTCGGCAGCGTCGGCATATCGCCGCAGCGCATGGGCAGTTACCCGCACGAGTTCTCCGGCGGCCAGCGCCAGCGCATCATGATCGCCATGGCGCTCGCCTGCCGCCCCGACCTGATCATCGCCGACGAGCCCACCACAGCCCTCGATGTGATGGTTCAGGCACAGATCATGGAGCTCTTCACCGAGTTGGTACGGAACTCCGGCGTCGGCGTCATCATGATCAGCCACGACCTCTCGGTGCTCTCCGAGATGTGCGGACGGCTCGCCGTGATGTACGCCGGCGAGATCGTCGAGACCGGCCCTTCGCAGCAGGTCATCGAAGGTCCCCGGCACCCGTACACCGACGCACTGGCCAGGGCGTTCCCCACCATCGGCGACCCCGCGTCCCGGTTCGCGCCCTCCGGACTGCCCGGCGACCCGCCGGACGTCTCGGCGCTCGGCGCGGGCTGCGCCTTCGTCCCGCGCTGTGTGCACGCCGTCGACGCCTGCCGTACGAAGGCCGTCGAGCTGTGGCCCGCGGGCGATCGGCGCAGCGCCGCCTGTCTGCGCGTTCTGGACGCCCACACCCCCGTAACCGAAGGGAGCCAGGCATGAGCACCACCGCCCCGGCCCTGGAGGTCAGCGACCTCCGCATCACCTACCCGGCGCGCGCGGGCCGTGGGCCCGCCCGTGCCGTGGACGGAGCCAACCTGACCGTCGGCCAGGGCGAGATCGTCGCCCTGATCGGCGAGTCGGGCTGTGGCAAGTCCACCCTCGCCCGCGCGCTCGTCGGCCTCATCAGGCCCACCAGTGGCGAGATCCGCTACCAGGGCAAGCCCCTCGCCTACTCGGCCCGGGCGCTCAAGGAGTACCGCCGCCATGCCCAGCTGGTACTCCAGGACCCGGGCGGCGCCCTCAACCCGCGGCAGAACGTCTACGACGCGGTCGCCGAGGGGCCCCGGCTGCACGGCGTGACGGAGGAGCTGAACTCCCGTGTGCACACGGCTCTTTCGCGTGCCGGACTGCGTCCTCCGGAGCGGTTCCTGCACCGCTTCCCGCACGAGATGTCCGGCGGCCAGCAGCAGCGCGTCGTCATCGCGGGCGCCCTTGCCCTGGATCCCTCGGTGATCGTCGCCGACGAGCCGGTCGCATCCCTCGACGCCTCGGTGCGCGGCGAGATCCTGAAGCTGATTCTCGAACTCCGCGACAGCCTCGGCCTGTCCGCCCTCGTCGTCAGCCATGACCTGGGCCTGGCCTGGAACATCGCCGACCGGGTCGCCGTGATGTACCTCGGCCGGATCGTCGAGGTCGGCACCGTCGAGGAGGTGCTGCTGCACCCCAAGCACCCGTACACCAAGGCCCTGCTCTCGGTGCTGCCCGAGGCCGGACGCGACCAGCGGCCGACCGTACTGACCGGTGAGCCCCCGGACCCGACCCGCATCCCGTCCGGCTGCCGCTTCCACCCGCGCTGCCCGCTCTGGCCGGAACTGGAGGGCGCCGAGCGGGCCGCCGCCGGCTGCGACAGACGCGAGCTGCCCGTACTCACCGCCGACCCGGCGCCCGCCCAGGCGGCCTGCCATCTCGCCCATGGACGCTGACCCCGCACTCGTCGTACGCGACGTCGAAGGTCCTGCCGCCATGGCGGCCTGTATCGGTCTGTATGCCGAGGTGATGGGCCTGCGGCCGTCGGACGGGGGCCTCAATCCCCGCCTGCTGACCGCGCTCCAGTCCAACGGAGGCATCGTCGTCGCCGCGTACGAGGGCGACGGCGACCTGGCGCGGCCGGTCGGATTCGCGTACAGCTTCCTCGCCCGTGAGGGGGGCGGCGAGCTGTTCCAGTTCTCGCAGCTCGCCGTGGTCGCCCGCCACCTCCAGGGGCAGGGGGTGGGGCGGCTCCTCAAGCACGCGCAGCGGGAGCGGACCCTGGCCATGGGACTGACCCGGATCCGCTGGTCCTACGACCCACTGAAGACCCGTAACGCGCACTTCAACCTGGATGTGCTCGGCGGGCGGGTCCGGGTACTCAAACCGTCGATGTACGGCGGCGAGGGCTTCGGTGACGACGCGGGCGAGCCCACCGACCGGTTCCTCCTCGACTGGGACCTGACGCGGCCGGCCATGGTCCAGCCCGGACTCCCCGACCGGGCCTGGCAACCCGGTGAGTGTCTGGCCCGGGGCGACGACCTGCTGATCGCCGTGCCCGCGCGCTGGGATCTGCACCGCACCGCCATAGGAGCGCCCGCCGCCGCCGCACTGCGCACCTCGCTCAGGGAAACTTTCACCGAGGCCCTGGCCACCCATGTCGGGGTCTCCTGCCTGCGTGTCACCGACGACCTCGCGGTCTACCGGTTCGTTCCGCGCGGCACCGACCAGGAGGGCGCCTCATGACGATCACCATCACCGAGATCGAACTCTCCCTTGTACGGCTGGACTTGATCCATGAGTTCGAGACCAGTTCCCACCGCAAGTCGCACCTCGACCACATCGTGGTCAAGGCGACCGCATCCGACGGCACGGTCGGCTGGGGCGAGTGCGCCTCGCCCAGCGACCCGTACTACTGCAGCGAATCCACCGAGAGCTGCTGGTACGTACTGGGCGAGCACCTCGCCCCCATGGTCCTCGGCCGCCCCTGGGAGCACCCCGATGACGCGGCGGCTCTCACCACCCGCCTCTCGGGCAACCACTTCGCCCGCGCCGGGCTCGACATGGCCTGCTGGGACCTGTACGGGCAGGCCCGCGACGAGACCCTCGCCACCCTCGTCGGCGGCACCGCCGAGAGGATCAGCGCGGGTGTCAGCCTCGGCATCGAGCCGACCGTCGACGCTCTCCTCGACCAGGTCGCCCGGCATGTCGGCGACGGCTACCGCCGCATCAAGCTCAAGTGCCGCCCGGGCTGGGACCTGGAACCGGTACGGGCGGTACGCGCGGCCTTCCCCGGTATCGCCCTCCAGGTCGACGCCAACACCGGCTACCGGGCCGACTCCGCCGAGCACCTGGCCGCCCTCACCGCCCTCGACGACCAGGGCCTGCTGATGATCGAGCAGCCATTCGCCGAGGACGATCTGCTCGGCCACGCCGGCCTCGCCGCCCGGCTCGACACCCCCGTCTGTCTCGACGAGTCGATCACCTCACCCGCCGTACTGGCCACCGCACTGCACCTGGGCGCCGCCGACATCGTCAACATCAAGGTGTCCCGGCTCGGCGGAATCGGACCGTCCGTCGCGGTGCACGACGTGTGCCGCGAGGCCGGAATCCCGGTGTGGTGCGGGGGAATGCACGAGTTCGGCATCGGGCGCGCGGCCAACCTCGCCGTCGCCTCGCTGCCGGGCTTCACCCTGCCCTCGGACGTCTCCGGCTCCGACAAGTACTACCGCCAGGACATCGTCACCCCGCCGATCCGTGCCACCGAGGGCCTGGTCCCGGTGCCCGACGCCCGCCCGGGGCTCGGTGTCCATGTCGACGAGTCCCTCATCCGGGCGAACCGGCTGCGGCACGCCGTACTGAAGGAAGGCTGAGCCGATGCGATTCGACGCCGAGCAACTGCGCGAGCGGGCACTCGCCCGCCTGGAAACCCTCGTCATGGCCGAGAGCCCGTCCGGAGAACCCGAACTCCTCCGGACCGTCAACGCCGATCTGGAACAGGCCTATCGGGCTCTCGGAGCCCGGGTCACCCGCGAGAGCGGACCGCACGGCGACCACCTGGTCTGCGAGTGGCCGGGCACGGCCCCCGATGACGCACACATACTCCTCATCGGCCACAGCGACACCGTCCTTCCCGTCGGCACCACCGCCGAGCGCCCCTTCACGCTCGACGAGGACGGCGACACCGTCACCGGCCCCGGCGTGTACGACATGAAGGGCTCCCTCGTCGCCATCGAGCTGGCCTTCGCTCTCCTTCGCGAACAGGACCTCCGCCCGTCCCGCCCGGTGTGCCTGGTCGTCGTCAACGACGAGGAGATCGGCTCCCCGGACGGCCGCCGCATCATCGCCGCCCATGCCGAGGGCGCCTTCGCAGCGCTCGGCTTCGAACCCCCGCTGCCCGGCGGCACACTGAAGACCGGCAGGCGGGGAGTGGCCCGGGTGCGTATCGACGTCCAGGGCGTGGAGGCGCACGCCGGGCTCGACGCCTCACTCGGCACCTCCGCGATCGACGAGCTCATCGACCAGATCGCGGTTGTACGGGGCGCCGTCCCGGCTCCGCCCGCCGCCGAGTTCAACATCGGCACCATCAGCGGCGGCACCCGCGCAAACGTCGTCGCAGGTACGGCTTCGGCCGAGATCGGCCTGCGCTTCGCCACGCCTGCCGCCGAGGCTGCCGTACTCGGCGCCCTCGACGCCCTCGCCCCGGTCCGCCCCGACGCCAAGGTGACCGTTACCCGGCTTTCGTACCGCCCCGCCTGGGAGCGCGACCCGGCGAACCCCCTAGCCGCGCGACTTGCCTCGCTCGCCGCCGAGCGGGGCACCGATCTGCTCACCGGTACCTCGGGCGGCGCCGGTGACACCAATCTGACCGGCTCGCTCGGCATCCCCACCGCCGACGGCCTCGGCCCGGACGGTGCGGGCGCCCACTCCATGTCCGAACGCGCCTCGGTCGCCTCACTGCTGGACCGTGCCGCTCTGCTCGCCGCCTACCTCATCGCACCCGAGGAGTCCGCATGACCTCCCCCGAAAACACGGGCCTGCTCCGCCCGCCCGCTCTCCGAGCAGGTGACCGGGTCGCCGTCACCGCCGCCTCGGGCGCGCCGCGCGCCGAGGACCTGGAGAAGGGCGTCGCGGCCCTGGAGAGTCTCGGCCTGATCGTCGACGTGCTGCCCTCGGCGCGCGCCGCCGGCGTGCCTCTCGACTATCTGGCAGGCGACGACGCCACCCGCGCCGCCGACCTCACCACCGCTCTCACCGACCCCCGCTACCGTGCCGTCTTCATGGCTCGCGGCGGTTACGGCGCCCAACGCAGCCTGGAGGGCGTCGACTTCGCTTCCCTGGGTACCCCCGCGCCGCGTGTGCTCGTCGGCTACTCGGACGTCACCGCGCTCATCGAGGCGGTCTCGGTGCACCTGGGCTGGGTGTCGCTGTTCGGACCGATGCCCGTCTCGGACGACTTCACCCCTGGTTCGTACGCCTTCGACTCCCTGGCCAGGACTCTCTTCACCCCGGCCGAGGCCATCCGTCTCACCTTCCCCGCGGCCCGCACCCTGGTGGGCGGCACGGCCAAGGGCGTCACGCTCGGCGGCACCGCGAGCCTGCTCTGCTCCTCGCTCGCGACCCCCAGCTCGCGTCCGGCTCGCGGCGGCATCCTGTTCCTGGAGGACGTCGACGAGGAGCCGTACCGGCTGGACCGCATCCTCACCCAGCTGCGCCGGTCCGGCTACCTCGACGGGGTCGCGGGCATCCTCTGCGGCACCTTCACCGGCTGCGGTGACCCGGCCGAGATCGACGCCCTGCTCATCGACCGGCTCGGCGACCTCGGCGCCCCCGTGCTGGCCGGCGCCGACATCGGCCACGGCGTCCCGATGCAGACCTTCCCGGTCGGCGTCCCGGCCCGCCTCGACGCCGACGGGGGCACGCTCACCTTCGACGGACCGGTGCTCGCCTGAACGGACCGACGGCCGGTCGGGTGCCCTTCGGGCGGTGGCCGGGAACACCGGATGGTGAAGTGCGGACGCGGCGGGGAGGAGTTCCTCGTCGCGTCCGCATGTCCTGAGCAGGTTGGTCATTCGCCGGGCGACCGCTGCGCCGGACGCGATACGGACCACCGCTTGTTCGGTTGAAGTTCTTCACTCCGAAGGGTTGTTTTCAATCTAATGAAGCTCTTCAATATGACCAAGCCCGGGTCGCCGAGGCCGCACATGCTCCGCCGAAGCGCTCGTTGTTCAACGGCGAAGCTCCTTCCGTCCCCACGCCACTGAGGCAGGTCGAAGCTGTGAGTGACGCAACCTACGTACCCCAGGACGGTCAGCCGGATCTGGACGCGCTCGTCGCCACAGTGGGAATCCAGATCAAGGCACTGCGCAAGCAAGCCGGTTACACCCTCGACGACCTCAGCCGAGGATCCGGTGTGAGTACCGGACTCATCAGTCAGATCGAACGGGGCAAGGGCAATCCGTCCTTTGCCACCCTGGTCCAGATCGCGCACGGCCTGGACATCCCCATCGGCAGGCTCTTCCACCTGACCGAACAGATCAGCCCCGTGGTGCGGCGTGCCGAACGGCGCACTCTCGATTTCCACGGCACCGATGGACTCGACGACGCCAGCTACGAGCTGCTCACCCCTACGCTGAACGGCGCGCTCGAGGTCCTCTGGGTCGAGACCCAGCCGGGACATGACACCAGCAGCACCCCCTTCCGCCACAACGGCGAAGAGTTCGGAATCGTTCTCTCCGGCGTCAAGGACGTCTATCTCGACGGCGTCCGGCACCGGCTCGAGGCCGGTGACTCGATCACGTACTCGTCGAGCGTCCCGCACTGGTACGCCAACCCCGGCGACGAGCCGTCCACTTCCGTCTGGGTCATCACCCCGCCCAGCTGGTAGGCCCCGGCCTCCGCCGTACTCCGCTCCCTCAACGCCCCGGCCGTCGGCCCGGGCGCAGGTCCCGCACGGCCTGAGCCGTGCGCCTTTCACCGCGAGGTGCCCCCGCTATGGCATCGCTCCACGAAAGATCAGCTACCGCAGTCCGTACTCCCCTCTCCCAGCGGCGCGCACTGCTGGCGCTCGGCGGCGGCAACGCCGTCGAGTGGTACGACTGGATGGTCTACGGCCTGCTCGCGTCCTCCATAGGACCGCAGTTCTTCCCCGCCACCGACGGCCTTTCATCCACCATGTCCGCCCTGGCCGTCTTCGCGGTGGGGTTCGCCGCCCGGCCACTGGGCGCCATCGTTTTCGGCACGCTGGCCGACCGGCTGGGCAGGCGGCTGGTCATGCTGCTGTCCATCGGATCGATGGTCCTCACCACCACGGTCATCGCATTGCTGCCCTCCCACGCGGTCATCGGCGTGTGGGCAGGCGTGATCCTCCTCGCCTGCCGGATCCTGCAAGGGCTGTCCACCGGCATCGAGGCACCGCTCAACTCCGCCTACATCGTGGAGATGGCGCCGGAGGGTCGCACCGCCCGCTTCGGCAGCATCATCAGCATCTACGTCCAGGTCGGCATCGTCGCGGCGTCACTGGTCTGCTTCCTCACCAGCGAGGCCGTCGGCTCCGAGGCCATGGGTGACTGGGGCTGGCGCATCCCGTTCGTGATCGGCGCCCTGGGCGGCCTCTTCTTCCTCTGGCTGCGCCGCTCCCTGCCGGAGACCCTGCACACCGCGGCCGAGGCCGCGGACCCCGACACCGCCGGGACGCCCCGGAGGACGAGGGAGGTGTGGGCAGAGGTGGCCCACCACAAGCTGGCGCTGCTCACCATCATCTTCGTCGTCGCAGCCGCCCAGGCGATCAACTACACCTGGACCACCGGTCTGCCCAACCTGGCGCGCTCCGCATACGCGGAGGACCCCAGCACCGTGTTCGCGGTCACCACCCTGTCGGGCGTGGTCGTCGGCGCGCTCTACCCTCTGGTCGGCCGGCTCGCCGACCGGAAGCGGATCTCGCGGACGTTCATCGTCACCCGCCTCGCGGTCGTGCCCCTGGTGTTCGTCGTCCTCGCCTACCAGGGCAAGGGGATGACCACCTTCGCCCTCGTGATGCTGGTGGGCGCTCCGGTACTGGCCTTCACGATGGGCCTCTACAACACGGTCTCCGCCACCTTGATGCCGACGAGCTGTCGCGTCACCGGCGTCGGTCTCGGCTACGCCGTCGGCGTAGCGGGCTTCGGCGGCACCGCCCCGTACGTCCTGCTGTGGCTGCAGGACGCCGGCGCCGGATGGGCCTTCCCCGTCTACGTCGCCGTGCTGTGCCTGCTCAGCGTTCTGCTCTACATGCTCGCCTTCCGCCGCGGTTCCGTTCGCGCCGGAAGCTGAAAGGAGTCCCACCATGTCCACAACAGCCGCGCCGTCCGGCGCACTTGTCCACGGACAGTCCGTCACACTTGACGCCATCGAGGCGCCGGTCGTCCGGCGTTCGGACGTGGTCGTGGTCGGCGGAGGCCCCGCCGGTGTGAGCGCCGCGGTCTCCGCCGCCCGCAGCGGGGCGAGCGTGACGCTGCTGGAGCGCTACTCGGCGCTCGGCGGGCTCGCCTCAGGCGGCATGGTCCTCGTCCTGGACGACATGATCAACGGCAACGAGATCACGGTCACCGGCATCGTCGACGAGTACGTCGAACGGCTGGCCAAGCTGGGACTCGCGGTCTACCCGCCGGCCGAGGAACGCGTCTCCTCCCAGGAGATGTGGAACAAGTGGGGCCGCTGGGGGGCATTTGACTTCCACTCCCACACCAGCCCCAAGCCGATCTGCTACGCGGTCGCCTTCGACCCCGACGGCTGGAAGCGCGTGTCCAACGACCTCGTCCGCGAGAGCGGGGTCGACCTCCGGCTGCACAGCTGGTTCTCTCGGCCGATCGTCCAGGACGGGGCGGTCAAGGGCGTCGTCTGCGAGACCAAGTCCGGTCCGCAGGCGGTCATGGGCGATGTCGTCATCGACACCACCGGTGACATCGACGTGGCCTCCCGCGCCGGCGCCACGTACGACAAGGACAACTATCTCGTCACCCTGGTCTTCCGGCTCGGCGGCGTGGACACCGCGGCCGCGGAGCGCTTCGAGCAGGAGAACCCGCGGGAGGCCCGCGCGATCAACCGCAAGATCAAGCGGCTGCTCGGCGGCGCCTGGGAGCTGTGGTGGCTCAAGACGCCCGTACCCGGTGTGGTGTGGTGCAACGCGCCGCACATGACCGGCTTCGACGGCACCGACCCCGAGTCGCTCACCGAGGCCGAGTTCGAGGCGCGGAACCGTATCGGCAACGTGCTCGACCACATCAGGTCGGACCTGCCGGGCTTCGAGAGTGCGTATCTGCTCGATGTCGCCGAGCAGATGGGTGTCCGCCAGACCCGTCTGCTGCAGGGCGAATACGTCGTCACCAAGGACGACGTCACCTCCCGTCGCCATTTCGCCGACAGTGTCTCGCGCGGCCGTGACTACTACACGCCGTACCGCTCGCTTCTGCCGCGCGGCGTCGACCAGTTGCTGGTGGCCGGCCGCCACTACTCGGCCACGCCCGAGGCACAGCGCATCTCGCGTGAGATTCCGCCCTGCATGGCCATGGGCCAGGCCGCCGGTATCGCCGCGGCGACCGCGGTCGAGCAAGGCGTGCTGGTGCGGGACGTCGACCCGGCCATGATCCAGAGCCGGATGCGAGACCAGGGCGCCGACCCGGGCGACATCCCCGCCGAGAACGCCACCGTCGACGCGACCATGGAGGCCCGCGCATGAGCACCGTACAGCCGCTGAGCGGCATCACCGTCGTCGACTTCACCCAGGTCTTCATGGGCCCGTCGTGCACGCAGCTGCTCGGCGACTACGGCGCAGATGTGATCAAGGTGGAGCGGCCCGGTACGGGCGACATCGCCCGTACCTCGATCCCGGACCCGGCGGGCCTGGACAACCCCATCTTCCTGTCGATCAACCGCAACAAGCGGAGCATCAGCATCGACACCCGTACCGAGGAGGGCCTCAAGGCCGTCCAGGAGCTGGTGCGCGGCGCCGACGTCGTGGTCAGCAACTTCCGGGCCGGTGTCATGGAGCGTCTCGGCCTCGGTTACGAGGCACTTCGGGAGCTGAGCCCGCGGATCATCTGGGCATCCGGAACCGGCTTCGGCACCTCGGGGCCTTACGCGCACAAGGGCGGCCAGGACGCCATCGCCCAGGCGTACAGCGGTGTGATGTGGCGCCGGGTCGCCGACGACGACCCCGTGACGCTCTACCCGACCACGCTGTGCGACTACACCACCGGCATGCACCTGCTCCAGGGCATCCTGCTCGCCCTGCTGCATCGCGACCGGACGGGCGAGGGGCAGAAGGTCGAGGTGTCGATGTACGACTCCATGCTCCACATGCAGATGCAGGAGGCGTGTCAGCAGCTCAACCGCGGATCCGAGATCAACTGGGCCGCCATGCCGCTCACCGCCGTGCTTCCCACCAGCGACGGTGCACTGATCATGGTCGGCGGATTCAAGACCAACCCGCTGCACCACATCAGCCGCGCCCTGGAGCTCGACGAGGACCTGGGCGAACGCGCCGAGTTCGACACCCTCGAGAAGCAGTTCGCCCACAGGCCCGAGCTGCAGCGCATCTTCGCCGAGGCGGTCGCAGGCAAGTCCACCGACTACTGGGTCAAACGCCTGGAGGAGGAGGACATCCTCTGCGCCCCGGTGCGCAGTCTGGAGCAGACGCTGGACGACGAACAGACGGCGGTCAACAACATGATCGTCGAGATGGACCACCCGGTCGCGGGCCGCATCCGCGCGCTCAACGCGCCGATCCACCTGTCCGAGGGCGCGGCCACCGTCCGCCGGGTGCCGCCGCAACTGGGCGAGCACGGCGAGGAGATCCTCGCCGAACTCGGCTATGACACGCAGCAGATAACCGTGCTGCGTGAGAAGGGCATCCTGCGATGAGCGACCCGTACACCGACGAGGTGCGCTACGAGCGCGACGGGCACGTCGCCCGGGTCACCATCAGCCGCCCCAAGGTGCTCAACGCCGTCGACGCCAAGACGCTGGCCCGGCTCAACGAGATCTGGGCCGAGATCGAGGCCGACCGAGAGGTCCGCGTCGTCGTGGTCACCGGCGACGGCGACCGGGCGTTCTGTGTCGGCGCCGACATGTCCGCCGACGCGGTCGACAAGACCGGCCTGCAGTACTGGGCCGACCTCGACCCCAACGGTTTCGGCGGCCTGAGCCTGCGCACCGGCCTCGACGTCCCGGTCATCGCCCGGGTCAACGGCTATGCGCTCGGCGGCGGCATGGAGATGGTGCTCGGCTGCGACATCGTCGTGGCCGCCGAGCACGCCAGGTTCGGCCTCACCGAACCGCGCGTCGGCCGGATTCCGCTCGACGGCGGCGTCTTCCGGCTCGTCCGCCGGCTGCCGCACACTCAGGCCATGGGACTGCTGCTCACCGGCCGCAAGGTGCCCGCGGCCGAACTGCACCGCATGGGACTGGTCAACGAGGTCGTACCGGCCGAGGAGCTGGACGAGGCCGTCGACCGCTGGGTCGCCGACATCCTCGCCTGTGCCCCCACCTCGCTGCGCGCCATCAAGCAGATGGTGCAGCGCACCGAGCACCTGTCGGCGCGGGAGGCCCACGCGATGCGGCTGCCGGCCCTCACCGAGGCGCTGGACAGCGAGGACGGCAAGGAGGGCGTGCTCGCCTTCCAGGAGAAGCGCGCGCCCGTCTGGCCGGGCCGGTAAAGGAGAGCAACTCATGGTCGACAATTTGTCCTCCGGCGTCTGGGGAGTGGTCGCCACACCGTTCCTCGGCCCGTCCCTGGAGGTCGACGAGACCAGCCTTTCCCGGCTGGTGAAGCACTACGAGGGGATCGGTGTCACCGGCCTCACCGTGCTCGGCGTCTTCGGCGAGGCCGCCCGGCTGTCCGTCGAGGAGCGCCGCACGGTGCTCGAGGTGGTCGCCGCATCCGTGGAACTGCCGCTCGTCGTCGGCGTCACCGGACTCGCCACGGCACCGGTGATCGAAGAGGCCCGGCTGGTACGCGAGGTGGTCGGGGACCGCCTCGCCGGGCTCATGGTCCAGGTCAACTCCCCGGACCCGCGCGTCGTCGCCGCACACCTGAACGCCGTGCACGACGCCACCGGCGCCGGCATCGTCGTCCAGGACTACCCGGAGGCCAGCAAAGTCGCCATCCGTACGGCCGACCTGGTCCGCGCCGTACAGGCAGTCCCCTCGGCGGTCGGCGTGAAGGCCGAGGCACCGCCGACCCCGGCGGCCGTCGCGGTCCTGGCCGCCCAGCTCGAAGTGCCCGTCTTCGGCGGCCTCGGCGGGCTCGGTCTGCTGGACGAGCTGGCGGCCGGGGCAGCCGGCGCGATGACCGGTTTCTCCTGCCCGGAGGGCCTGGTCGCCTGCGTCGACGCCTGGCGCAGCGACGGTTACGACGCCGCCCGCGAGGCGTACCTGCCGTATCTGCCGCTGGTCAACTTCGAGGCCCAGGCGGGAATCGGACTGGCCGTCCGCAAGGAGGCGATCAGGCGCCGCGGGCTGGTCATGGAGTCCGGCGTGAGGCCGCCGGCCGCTGCCATGCCGGAGTCGCTCGTCCCGCAACTGGAACGGCACCTGGGTCCCGCCCTGGCCGTTCTGCAGAAGGAGGTGCGGTGATGGATCTCGGAATCCGTGGACGTACGGCTGTCGTCGCCGCCTCCACCGGTGGCCTGGGACGTGCGGTGGCCGAGGCGCTCGCGGCCGAGGGGGCCGCTGTCGTCGTCGCCGGACGGCGCGGTGACCTGGCCGAGGAGATCGCCGCCGGGCTGCCCGAGGCCGTGGGCGTCCAGGTCGACCTCACGGCACCGGGCGGGCCGCGTGAACTGATCGAGGCAGCCCGCGCGGCGTACGGCGACCCGGACATCCTGGTGCTCAACGGCCCGGGCCCGAAGCCCGGCCGCGCCGTCGACATCGACGGCGCCGGCACGGACCTCGGATCGGCCGTGGACTCGCTCCTGCTTGCCCAACAACGTCTGGTGGCACAGGTGCTGCCCGGCATGCGGGAGCGCGGCTGGGGGCGGATCCTCGCCGTCGGCTCCAGCGGAGTCGCCGAGCCGCTGGCCGGCCTGGTGCTGTCCAACGCCGGCCGGGCCGCCCTCGCGGCCTACCTCAAGACCCTCGCCGCCGAGGTCGCCCGCGACGGAGTCACCGTCAACCTGCTGCTGCCGGGCCGGATCGCCACCGACCGGGTCGCGCAGCTCGACGCCGCGCGCGCCGACCGGGAGCAGCGGCCGGTCGCCGATGTCGCGGCCGACTCCCGGGCCGCCATCCCCGCCGGGCGGTACGGCACCCCGGAGGAGTTCGCCGCAGCAGCGGCCTTCCTCTGCAGTGCGCCCGCCTCGTACGTCACCGGAACGGCACTCCGGTGCGACGGCGGCCTCGTCCGCAGCCTGTGACCGGCCGGAACACACCCGATGAAGGACCACAATTCATGAGCACTGTGCATCGGATCAGCAACCTGATCGGTGGCAAGGACTTCCCCGGCGACGGTTACGAGCGTCGCAATCCCGCGGACCCGTCCGACCTGGTGTCCGTCTCGCCGGCCTCCGGCCCGGATGCCGTGGACGCTGCGGTCACGGCGGCCTGCGACGCCCAGCCGGACTGGGCGGCACTGCCCGCACCCGCGCGCGGCGCCGTCCTGATGGACGCGGCGGAGATTCTGCGCGGCCGTCACGAGGAGATCGCCCGTGACCTGGTGCGGGAGGAAGGCAAGACGCTGGCCGAGGCCCGGGGCGAAGTCCGCCGGGCGATCGACGTGTTCCGCTTCTTCGGTTCCGAGGGCTGGCGGCTCGGCGGCCCGACGCTGCCCAGCTCGCAGCCCGACACCCTGGTGCACACCCGCCGCGAGGCGCTGGGCGTGGTCGGACTGATCACCCCGTGGAACTTTCCGATCGCCATCCCGGCCTGGAAGATGGCGCCGGCACTGATCGCGGGCAACGCGGTGGTCCTCAAGCCGGCCGAGCTCACCCCGGTGTCGCCCCGACACCTCGCCGATGCGCTGGTGCAGGCGGGTCTGCCGGCCGGCGTGCTGAATGTGGTGCACGGCGCCGGACCGGTCGTCGGTGAAGCGCTGGTGACCGACCTCCGGGTGTCGGCGGTGTCGTTCACCGGGTCCACGACGGTGGGCATGCACATCGAGCGCACCGTTCACGAGCGACGCGGCCGGGTGCAGGTCGAGATGGGCGGCAAGAACGCCTTGGTGGTGCTCGACGACGCGGACGTCGAGCAGGCCGCACAGATCGCCGCGGCGGGCGGCTTCGCCCTCACCGGACAGGCCTGCACCGCGTCCTCCCGGGTCATCTGCACCCCGGGCGTGTACGAGGTCTTCGTCGCGGCGCTCACCAAGCAGGCGGAGCGCTACCGTCCGGGCAACGGTCTGGACGGTGGCACGCTGATGGGCCCGGTGGTCAGCGAGCAACAGCTCGCCGGTATCGCGGCGGCGATCGAGCAAGCCAGGGAGGAGGGTGCGACCGTCGCAGCCGGCGGTGACGCCCCCCAGGGCCTGATGCTGGCACCCACCGTGCTCACCGGTGTCGGCCGGGACAGCGCCGTCGCGCGTGACGAGATCTTCGGCCCTGTGGTGGCCGTGCTCGTCGCCGAGGATCTCGACGACGCGATCGAGTTGGTCAACGACTCCCGGTACGGGCTCGCCGCAGGCGTGTGCACCCGGAGCCTCGCCCACGCCCAGCGGTTCGTTGCGCGGGTGCGGGCCGGCGTGATCAAGGTCAACCGCCCGACGACCGGACTGGACCTGAACGTGCCCTTCGGAGGTGTCAAGGATTCGTCCGGCAACACCTACCGCGAACAGGGAACAGTGGCCACCGAGTTCTACTCCTGGTCCAAGTCCGTCTACATGGGCTGGGACGAGTGAGCCACTGACCAGCCGCACGATCCCGCGGACCGCTGCGGTTGCCGGAGCCCCTTCAGCCCCGGCAATCGCAGCGGTTCTGTCGTCGGCCGGAGCACCGAAGCCGTGGCGGCCTCGGTGCCCACCCGGCGCGCGGGCTACTCGCGGTCGCCCGCGCCGGCCTTGCGGCGGCGGACCGCCAGCCCGCCGACGACGCCGAGCACTGCCACAGCACCGGCACCGGCGGCCACGGTCCCGGTGGACATGGAGGAGTCGGCGCTCTTCGCGGCCGGTGCGGCCTTGGCGTAGTTCCAGAAGGTCAGCTGGGTGGGCATCACGCCGGCCGCGTCCGCCTTGCCGGAGACAAGGCCCTTCACGGTGTCCGTACGGGCCGCGTACAGGCCGTTGTCGTAGTAAAGGATCATGTCCTGGTTGTGCCGGTACAGGATGTCCTGCATCTGACCGACGATCCGAGCGCGCTCGGCCGGATCGAAGGCCTTGATCTGCTCCTGGAAGAGCTTGTCGTACTCCTTGTCGCAGTGGAACGCGTCGGTGGAGCCGCTGGTGCCGTCGTCCTGCGGGCGCGTGTCGCAGGTCTGGATGCCGAGCATGTAGCTCGGGTCGGGGCCGGTGCCCCAGCTGTCCATCAGCATGTCCCAGTCGCCCTTGGCGAGGTTGTCGTTCAGCTTGGTCATGCCGAACGGCTGGATGGTGACCGCGATGCCGATGTCCCTGAGCCAGCCCTTGACGTAGGACGAGATCTGCGCGTCGCCGGTGGTGTCGGAGTGGATACCCAGGCGCAGATTCAGTTTCTTGCCGGACTTCGGGGCCGTGCGTATGCCGTCCTTGCCCTTCTTGTAACCGGCCTCGTCGAGCAGCGCGTTGGCCTTGGCCGGGTCGAAGTCCGTCGCCTCACCGGGCTCGGGAGTCCACGCCCACTGGCTCCAGGCGGGCGGCAGGTAACCCACACCGGGC
This sequence comes from Streptomyces sp. NPDC051664, assembly GCF_044453545.1. Classification (NCBI taxonomy): domain Bacteria; kingdom Bacillati; phylum Actinomycetota; class Actinomycetes; order Kitasatosporales; family Streptomycetaceae; genus Streptomyces; species Streptomyces sp. NPDC051664. The sequence continues at coordinate 200,843 of NZ_JBITCU010000013.1, forward strand.
GCGCCCAGGTTGTTGAGGACCTTCTTGACCAGCGTCTTCTTGTCCGTCGCGTAGGCGATGGCGGTGCGCACGGCCTGGTCGGCGAGCACGGGGTTCGCCGTGCCGATCGCCTTCTCGTTACGGGTCTTCGCCCCGGCGTTGATCTCGATGGCGCTCCAGTGGTGGCCGGGCGTCTGGAAGGCCTTGACGTTCTTCTCGCTCTGCAGGGCCTTGAACTGGGTGGAGTTCATCTTGGTGACGTAGTCGAGCTGCCCGCTGCGCAGCGCGGCCACCGCGGCGTCGGTGGTCTTGTACTGCTGCTCGAGCAGGTGGTCGAACTTGGGGGCGCCGAGGAAGAAGTCCTTGTTGGCGTCGAGCTTGGCGTACTGCTCGGTCTTGTAGGTGGCGAGCTTCCAGGGGCCGTAACCGACCAGTGGGAAGCTGTTGTTCTTGAAGCTCTTCAGGTCACCGGTGTGCTTCTCCCAGATGTGCTTGGGCACGATCGGGATGCTGCTGGGGGTGGAGACGTACAGCATGTTCGACTGCGGATCCTTGGTGGTGATCACCAGGGTGTTCGCGTCCGTGGCCTCGACCTTGGCGAAGTTTCGGACCAGTGAGCCGTTGGCGGTGGCGGCGGTCTCGTTCGTCATGATCAGGTTCAGCGTCCAGGCGGCGTCCTCGGCCGTGATCGGCTGACCGTCGGACCACTTCAGGCCTTTGTGGATCTTGAAGGTCCAGCTGAGCTTGTCGGCGGATGTGGTCCAGGAGTCGGCGAGGTAGGGCGCCGCGCTGCCGTCCGGGCGGAGCGAGTTGAGCGACGGGTAGACCTGTCCGAAAATGTCCAGGGCGCCGTCGAAGTACGCAAGGAAGGGATTGAGGGTGTCCACTCCGGAGGTGTCCATGGTCACCCGGAGGGTGGTGCCGGCGCCGTCGGCCTGGGCGGCGGGCACGGGAAGCGCGAGGATCGGCAGGGCGAGCGCGGCGAGGGTGGCGGCGGCTCTGCGCGGGATGCGCACGTTCACAGGGGGCAACTCCCTTGGGCGGGGACGGGAATGCAGCGGAGGCGCATTGGCTGGTGTGCATCTTCGTAAGTGACATGCGCCAAAGTCCATAGCGACGGCAAGAATTTACAAAGATCCACTGACGAAAGCGGCGGCCGGCCCCCGTCGTGCGGAGCCGGCTGCCTGAGCTGAGCGTCAGCCGGTGAGGTGGTAGTAACCGAGCAGGTCGCTGTGCGAAGCGATGGTGTCGTCGCGCACGTACGAGGCCGTCTCCGGGGCGTTGACCATCATCGCCACCCCGTTCACGGTGCCGGTGTAGACCCCGACATGGTGCACGGTCGCCGCCGAGCCGCCGAAGAACACCAGGTCACCGGGGATCGCGGTGGCAGCGGTGACCTTGGTGAAGCGCGGGTTGACCACCTGGTCCTTGGTGGTCTGGCCGATGTCGCCGGCCCCCGCCCGCCAGTACAGCCAGCGGGCGAATCCCGAGCAGTCCAGGCCCACCTCCCTGTCGGCGGGGCACGGTGTGATCGAGCCGCCGTAGCCGTCGCAGATGCCGATCGACGGGCCGAAGTCCGTCTCGTGGCCGCCACCCCAGACGTACTGGATGTTCTGGCCGGTGGCCTGCTCGCCGAAATTGACCACCGCCGCGTAGCGGCCCGAGCCGAGGTCGGTCGGCTGCTGCGGCGCCGGGTCACCGTACAGCTTCGCCTTGGTGGCCGGGTCCACCACACCGGTGGCCGGCAGCCCCACCGAGGACTGGTAGGTGCGTACCGCACTGGTGGTGCCGGTGCCGAGGACATGGTCCACGGTCAGCGAGGCGCCGTGGGTGTTGAGCTTGTTCTGCAGCTCGGTGACGCAGCCGTCGTTCTCGTCGGTCTCCAGGTCCACCGGGCAGCGCAGGGTGCGCAGGTCGATGGCGACCGTGGGGTCCTCGTAGTACAGCGCGGACTTGGTGGCGGGGCCCACCAGACCGTCCGAGGTGAGGCCCTTGGAGGCCTGGTACGACTGGACCGCCGAAGTCGTCGCCGGGCCGAAGTCGCCGTCCACCGTCAGCGAGGCGCCGCCGAAGTTGAGCAGCGTCTGAAGCTCGGTCACACAGCCGCTCAGCTGCCCCTGCTTGACGGTGCTCGGGCAGTCGGAGGAGAGCAGATTGGTCCGTGCGGGAATGGTTGCCGCCGCCGCGGGCATCGCGGTGCTCAGCGCGAGCAGTCCCGCTGCCGCCGCGACCGCGAAACCGCGGCCGGCCCGGCGGAGATTTCCGTATGCAGGCATGGTTCTCCCAGGAGTCTGAATCGCCATGGATCGGGGGTTACTTGCCGGCTTGCAGGGCGGACCAGGACAGATTGCCGACGATCCCGTCCGAGGTCAGGCCCTGGGCGGTCTGGTACGCCTTGACCGCGGTGGTGGTCGCCGGGCCGAAGTCGCCGTCGATGGTGAGCGTCTGACCGCGGGCCGCGATCAGCGCACGCTGCAGGCGCTTGACGTCGGTGCCGGTGGAGCCGGACTGGAGGGTCGGCCTGGTACCCGCGGACAGCAGGGCGGTCCAGGTGTGGGAGTCGACGGTGCCGGTCACCGGCAGCGACTTGGCGCTCTGGAGGGACTGGACGGCGCTCGTGGTGCCCGATCCGAAGGCCCCGTCCACGGTGCCCGTGAAGTACCCCTGGCGCGTCAGCAGGCACTGGGCGGCGCTGACCAGGCTGCCGGAGGAGCCCGCGGAAATCGATCCGTACGCCGAGAAGTCGAGGCTCGCCGTGCAGGTACCGGCGAACGGCCCCACGCCGACGTCCAGGTAGTCGCGGTCGATGTTGATGGTCACGCCGCCCCAGGTCTCGTCGGTGTCCCCGCTGAGCTGGTGGATGCGCTGGTGGTCGGCCCAGTACTCGTCGGGAACGTAGGGCGTGGCGTCGTTGTCGGCCTTGCCGTTCCAGCGGGCGAACCAGATGTGGTCCGGCATCGTGTAGGTGCCGGTGGTGTACTCCCCGGCCAGGTCGGCCATGGAGGTGGCGGAGGTGTAGACGCCGGAGAGGTAGCCGCTGGTGTGCAGTTCCTCGGTCCAGGCGCTGAGGAAGGTCATCACGGCGTCACTGCATGCGGTGTTGGTCTGGTCGTACGCCTCCATGTCGTCGTAGAGCACGCTGCCCTGCGGCAGCCCGAGCGCGGCAGCGGCGGCGACGGCTTCCTGCGCCTCGCTGTGACCCTGGCTCGCGGCGGTGGCAAGGGTGGACGACACCTTGTGGCTGAAGGTGTTGCACGGCGCCTGGAGTCCCACATGGATGGGGATGATGTGCCAGCCCGCCGAGGTCTGCGTCTGGATCCACGGCGCGGTCAGATTCGGCTGGTCGCAGGCGGCGCTGATGCCGCTGATGTACACCCCGATGGCCCGGAACGGAGAGGCGGACCAGGCGGACATCTGCGCGTTGGACGGTGCGGCGCACGGGTCGAAGCCGAGACCCGTGTACGTGCCGGGCTGCGCTGCGACGGAGGACGCGGACATGGCCTCGGCCCGGCCTGCCGGGGCTGCGGACAGGGTCACCGCCTCGGCGTCGGCGTCGAGATCGGCGCTGTTCAGGATGGTCTGCGCGGCGGCATCGTCCGCGCCCACCGAGGCGGTGACCAGCACTCCGGCTGCCGGCACCGCCTGGCGTATCCGCCCGGACGGCGCACCCCCGGTCCGCGGGGCCGCGGCACTGGCGGCGCCCTTGGGCGCGATGCGGGTGGAGCTGTCCACCGACTTCCGGCCGGTCGCGTCCAGCGGCTCGATCACCAGCGCTTCGGTGCGGCCGACCAGCCCGGCCGGACAGGTGGCCTGACCGGCATCGGTGGCGTGGCCGAGGTAGACCGCGTGGCGATCGAAGCGCACACAGGTATCGGGGTGTGCGGCCAGGTCGATGACCGGCCAACTGCTGGGCACACGTACGTGATAGCCCCGGTAGGAGACATCCTTGGCGCCGTCGGCGGCGCCGGTCGGTGTCGCGGCGGTGGCCAGGGCGGCGGTGCTCAGTGCGGCCAGCGCGGTGAGCACGGTGGTCGCGGCGCGCAGATGCGCTCGTGGTGGTGCGGGCAGTCTCATGGCACTCCAGGTCGGCCTCTGGGATGGACAGGACATGCGCCTTTCACCCGGACCACGGGGCCGGCTCGCATCGTCGTGCGGCGCCGCCGTGGGCAGGGCAGGCGAAAGGTAGCGCGTCATTGAGTTGCGTTGCACTATCTATTGCCGAAAATTTCTTACCAAGCTCGCGAAGTCGTGCCGATCGCCAACCGCGCTGACCGGTCCGGAAGTTCGAGGTCAAACCTCACGAGCGAAGCCCCCGGATGCGGCAGTTTCGGGCCCTGGCACTGGGAATGACGGACTGCGCAGCGATGTTGCGACGTTCATGACGTTCTTTGTTGACGTGACGGTGCGCGGCTACGAACTCGATACGCAGGGACATCTGAACCAGGCCGTCTATCTGCAGTACGCCGAGCACGCCCGGTGGGAGCTGCTCCGAGCCGCCGGCCTGCCGCAGGAGAAGCTGCTGGCCAGTGGCGTGGGTCCGGTCGCGCTGGAAGTGACGGTGAAGTTCCTGCGGGAGCTGCGCGGCGGCGAACGGGTGCGGGTCACCTGTCAGTTCGTCTACGGCAGCGGGAAGACCTTCGAGGTGGTGCAGAAGATCATCAAGGAGGACGGCACGGTCGCGGCGGAGGTCACGGGTGTGGCGGGCATGCTCGACCTGGCCGCCCGTAGGCTCATCGCCGATCCGGCCGGTCATCTCGCCTCGCTCGCCGGGAACCCGGACCTGCTCAGCGGCTGACCGCAGGCGGTCCGGCCGTGCGGGAGGCGGCGCCCATGGCGGCCCCCGCCTCATGTGTGGCGTCGGCGCAGGGCCCGCTGTCGTTCAGGCGCAGGGCCGCTCTCGTTCACCGGACAAGATCTGTGCTGTCCGTCCCGCGGCCGTGGTGCGGTGCACGGCAAAGTACGATGGGTCTCGTACCATGGGGCTTCCGGACGAAGCGACGACAGGAGCCGACGTGACCGTCACCAGCGCCACTGCCGCGAGTGGCACCGCCGCCCCGGGCACCGGTGCCCGCGTGCTGGCCCACCCGGCACGTGAGGAGATCCGCATAGAGGCGGTGCTCCACGCGCTCTCCGACCCGATGCGGCTGCGGGTGGTCCGCGAGCTGGCGGCCGCCGGGAGTGAGCTCACCTGCTCCCGTATCGAACTGCCGGTGTCCAAGTCCACGACCACGCACCACTTCCGGGTGCTGCGCGAGAGCGGCATCGTCAGTCAGACCTACCGGGGCACCGCCAAGATGAACGGGCTGCGCCGCGACGACCTGGACGCACTCTTCCCCGGACTGCTCGACAGCGTTCTCGCCGCCGCGACCCGGCAGGCGGACCGGCTCGGCGAAGGCTGACAGCGCGCCGCGGGTCCGTCCGCGGTCCTCGATTCAGCCCCGGTCGCTGTGTGCGGCCTCCAGCAGTCCCGCCCAGTCCGGGATCTTCACCGGCCCACGGCCGAGCGACCGCCCCAGTGCCGCTTCCGCCCGCTCGATCGACTGCCAGCCGTCCCACTCCACCGGCCGCAGCCCCATCGCCCGCATCGCGGCCACCGGATCGGGCGCCGCCGGCCGCCCCGCCAGCAGTGGCGCGTCGTCCAGCAGCGACGCGACCGTCTCCTTTGCGCACGACCGGTTCGAGCCGATCACTCCGGTCGGCCCCCGCTTGATCCATCCCGCGACATACTCGCCGGGCGACGGAACGCCGTCGCGCAGCACCCGCCCCGCCAGATGGGGCACGGTGCCGCGGGCCGGATCGAACGGCAGACCGGGCAGCGGCAGCCCGCGGTAGCCGACGGCCCGCAGTACGAGCTGGGCGTCGATCTCCTCGTAGGTACCGGTGTCCTGTATGCCTCCGCCGCCGTCCGGTGCGGTACGCGCGAACCGCACCGCGGCGACCCGCCCGTCCCGTTCGAGGAGCTCGACCGGGCGCAGAAAGAACCGCAGGTGGATCGTGCGCACCGGGTCCGGTCCGGCGGCAGGGACATCGGCTTCCGCCCACCCGCGCAGCACCTCGATATTGCGTCGCGCCACCGCCGGCAGCGGCACCGTTGAAGCCGCCGGCATCCCGGCGGAGGCGTACGCCGGATCGCGGGCCAGCTCCGCCCTGTCGACCACGACCCGCGCCCCTGGCAGCCCGCCCAGCTCGCGCAGCTCCTTGGTGGTGAACCTGGCCTGGGACGGTCCGCGCCTGCCCGCCATGTGCACCTCGCGCACCCGGCTGCCGGCCAGCGCACCGAGTGCCGGGTGCGGGACATCGGTGGGCCGCAACTCCTCGGCGCTGCGCGCGAGGATCCGCGCCACGTCGACCGCCACATTGCCGACCCCGATCACCACGACCGAACGGGCCTGCAGAGCAAAGTTGTCGGTGGCCGAATCGGGGTGCGCGCTGTACCAGGAGACGAACTCGGTCGCCGAGTGGCTGCCGGGCAGATCCTCGCCGGGAACGCCGAGACCGCGGTCGGTCGCCGCCCCGACGCAGTAGACCACCGCGTGGTAGAGCTCGCTCAGCCGATCGGGTGGCAGTCCCTCCCCGCCCACCTGGACATTGCCGAGAAAGGTGATCCGCTCGTGCTCCAGGACGGTCCGCAGACTGTTCTGCAGCGACTTGATCTTCTCGTGGTCGGGGGCGACGCCGTAACGCACGAGGCCGTACGGGCAGGGCAGCCTGTCCAGCACGTCCACCCGGACATCGGGCACCCGGGACTGCTGGACCAGACACTGTGCGGTGTAGACCCCGCTGGGTCCGGAGCCGACGACGGCGACACGGAGCACGGTGCACCTCTTCCCGGAGTGTGCCTCCAGCATCGCACCGGTCGGCGGGGCAGGGGAGAGACGCGGCCGCGCGGCGCGTCAGGAGGACAGCGCGCGCATCCGGTCGATCTCGACCGTCTGCTGGGCGACGACATCGCCCGCCATCTCCTCGACCTGAACGTTGTTCCCCTCCGAGAGAGCCTCGGTCGCCATCGTGATCGCGCCCTGGTGGTGGGTGACCATCAGCTTCAGGAAGAGTTCGTCGAAGGCCTTGCCCTCGGCCGCACGCAACTGCTTCAGCTGCGCCTGTGTCGCCATGCCGGGCATCCCGGCGTGGTCGTGGCCACCCGTGCGCTTCTCGCCGCCATTGTGTTTGAGCCATCCTTCCATGGCACCGATCTCCGGCTTCTGGGCTGCGGAGATGCGCTCGGCAAGCCGCTTGACCGGGATGGACGAGGAACGGGACGGCACCAGGGCCGTCAACTCCAGCGCCTGGGCGTGGTGCTGGATCATCAGCTGCACGTAGCGGAAGTCCGCCGAGTTGGGAGTGTCGTCGACGGTGGCCTTCGCCGCTTCCTCGGCGGACAGCGTCTGCGCGGGCTCACCGGGCTTGCCCGGTGCCACGACCGAAGGGCCCCCGCCTGCCTGAGCGTTCGCGTCGTGGTCTCCGCCGCCCGCATCGCACGCGCCGAGGGAGAGCGCGGCGGCCGCGACGGCGGCGACGACCAGGGATCTGCGCACCTGCGCAACCTGACGGCATATCAACAAGGCTGCCTCCAACGGTATTTGGGGTGGCTGTAAATCGTTCGGCGCACTTGCGCGATCTCAAGTGTCGGGAACTTTCATTACGTTCCTGTTGCCATCTGTTGGGATACCCATGGGAAGGACGATACTGCCGAGGTCAGTCAACCGTTCAACCACGCATTGGTACAGGGGAGGACGCAGTGACTTCGTTGCACACCACCCAAGTGCGGCGCAGACGTCTGGGTGTGGCGGCAGCCGCCGCCGGGCTCTTCGCCACGCTGCTGATGGCCGGACCGGCGGCCGCGACACCCGACCCCGGTGATCACCCAGCCATCGGTACCGGTCTCTCCGTGAGCCAGGAGGCTGTGGCCGCGGCCGCCATCGAGGACGGCGAGATACCCGGCGTGGACGAGATCGTCCACAGTGACAACATCACCCCGCTGGCGAACATCCCGAAGGACGCGCTCAAGGGCCTCAACACGGACCTGGCGTTCCAGGGGAAGTACGCCTTCGCCGGGAACTACGACGGCTTCCGGATCTTCGACATCAGCAACCCGAGGTCCCCGAAGACCGTCGCCCAGGTCCTCTGCCCCGGATCGCAGAACGACGTCTCGGTCTCCGGGAACCTGCTGTTCCTGTCCACCGACTCCTCGCGCAGCGACAACTCGTGCGCCAGCACCACCCAGCCCGCCACGGAGAAGTCCTCCTGGGAGGGCATGAAGATCTTCGACATCAGTGACAAGCGCAACCCGAAGTACGTCGCCGCCGTCGAGACCGCGTGCGGCTCGCACACCCACACGCTGGTTCCGGAGCGCAGCAGCGTGTACGTGTACGTGTCCTCGTACTCGCCGAACGAGACGTTCCCCGACTGCCAGCCGCCGCACGACGGGATCTCCGTCATCAAGGTGCCGCGCAAGGCGCCCGAGAAGGCCGCGATCGTGAACTTCCCGGTGCTCTTCCCGGACGGCGGCAACCCGGGCGCGCCCACCAACCCGGGAGTCTCCAAGACGACCGGCTGCCACGACATCACGGTGCTGCCTTCGAAGGACCTGGCCGCCGGCGCCTGCATGGGCGACGGCCTGCTGTTCTCCATCAAGGACCCGGAGAACCCGAAGATCATCGACCGGGTCCAGGACAATGTGAACTTCGCGTTCTGGCACTCGGCGACGTTCAACCAGAAGGCGGACAAGGTCGTCTTCACCGATGAGCTCGGCGGCGGTGGCGCCGCCACCTGCAACGAGGAGATCGGGCCGAAGCGCGGCGCCGACGGCATCTACGACATCGTCGGCCGGGGAGACCACCGCAAGCTGGTCTTCCGCAGCTACTTCAAGATCGACCGTCCGCAGGCCGCCACCGAGGTCTGCGTCGCCCACAACGGTTCGATCATCCCGGTCAAGGGCCGCGACCTGATGGTCCAGGCCTGGTACCAGGGCGGAGTCTCGGTATGGGACTTCACCGACTCCTCGGCGCCGAAGGAGATCGCGTACTTCGAGCGCGGCCCCGTCAGTCTGGACGCCGTCACCACAGCCGGCCCCTGGTCGGCGTACTACTACAACGGCTACATCTACTCCAACGACATCGCCAAGGGCTTCGACGTCCTGAAGCTCGACGACCGGCGGACCGACCCCGCGAAGCGGGTGCGGATGCCGGAGCTCAACGTGCAGACGCAGCCGGACTACTTCGACCACTGACCCGGCCGCGCGGACATGGCCGAACCGCATGCTCACGCCGAGTGCCGCCGGGCGGATCCCCGCCCGGCGGCACTCGGCCGGCAACGGCGGTGCGACGCCTCGTTGACCGGCGTCAGGCGCGGGCGCATGCTGTATCTCTGCGTTGACCGGTTCATGCCGTCCGTCATCAGCGCGGCCCCGACCGGTGTCCTACGGACCCGGTCGACCGGGGTGGCTGCCAGATTCCGGCGACGCGGGGGATCGCCGGAATCGGCTGTTCCTTATGCGGCTTCGTACCGGTGGGCCCGTCCGCCCCGCCACTCGACCCATTCGGGACTGTCGAGGATGTGCTCGGGGTCGTCGAGCCCCGCACCCTCCAGGAAGACGATCACATCGTGATCGGAGTGGGCCAGCCCCAGGATCTGGAACCGCCCGTCACGCTGCACGGTGACGCGGCGCCCGCCGGAGGGGGACGGGCGGAAAATCACGATCGGGGGAGAAGTCATGCCTTCAGGGTGCGACGCGCCGAAGGCGACTGCACAGCGAATGGCCCAGCCGGTCGGGTCGTCAGGCGGCAGACCTCGCACTCCCGCCCGTCACCGCGGCCCACTCCACCAGCAGTCGCTGGTACTCCTGCTCGTCGTCCGGTGAAAGACATCCGCCGGAGCGCTGCCACAGGTCACGAATCTCTTCATTCACCACTGCGGCGGAACGCAGGGAATTGGAGGAGTGCGGAGAGCGGGACATGCCTACAGGCTAAGGCCCCGATGTGACAATCCGACCCATTGGGCGTCAGGGACATCTCTCACATGTCTCCTTGTCCGGATCATGGAACCAACCCGAGCGCCCGCAGTGCGTCCGGCCGTTGCTCCACAGGCAGATGGTCCACGAAGCGCACCTCGCACCCCAGGGCCGCCGCTCCACCGTCCGCGTGTCGGCTGTCACCGACCATCACCACATCCGCGGGATCCTGTCCGACAAGCGTGCAGGCAATGTGAAAAAGTTGTGGGTCCGGCTTCTGGATGCCGTGCTCGTACGACAGGACGTAGGCGTCGACGAAGGCGTCCAGACCGTGGGCACGGAAGACCGGTCGAAGGTCCCAGCCGATGTTGCTGACCACGCCGATCCGGACCCCGCTCGTGCGCAGCGCCCCCAGCACCTCGGCCGCATCCGGGTACGGGCGCCACGCCGCCGGTGACTTGTGCCGGTCGTACAGCGCGTCGTACAGCCCCGGATCCGGCAGGCCGACCTGGCGGGCCAGCCCGGTGTACGCCGCACGGTGCCGTTCCGCGCTCTCGTCACGGGTGGCCCACACCTCGGCCAGCCGGTCGGGTACGCGTTCCGGGTCCGGGCCGCCCGGCAGCGCCCCGGCGGTCGTCAGCCCCTCCACGTACCGGTCGAAGTCCTCATCGGTCACGGTCGCCCCCCGCTCGGCGAGGACCGTGCCCAGCCAGGACCGGACCGATTCGACGCGGAAGAGGGTCCCGGAGAAATCGAAGAGCGCACCCTTGAACACCATGGGTCCGATCCTTGCCGCTTCAGGGACGTCGCGGCAAGGCCGTCCCGCCTGCGCCGCCCCGCCCACGCCCCTCGTACCGTGCGAACCCGGCGATCGAGAACGCGACCACCGCCGCCCCGAGCAGCCAGCCGCCGAGCACGTCGGTCAGCCAGTGAACCCCCAGATAGAGCCGGGTTGTCCCCACCCCGATCGCCGAGACGCACGCCACCGTGAGCGCCGCCCACCACACCCGCCGCCCTGCGCCGTGCCGGCGCAGCAGCCACAGCAGCAGGCCGCAGCTCACCACGGCCGTCATGGCGTGTCCGGACGGGAACGCCGCGTAATGGGCGGAGTCCACCGGGTCCGGCCACCGCGGCCGCTCCCGGCCGACGGCGGACTTCAGCCCCTGCTGCAGCAGGGTGGCGAACAGGCTCGTCGCCACCACCCATCCCGCGAGCATCCGGGCGCCGCGCCACCACAGCCACACCACGGCGACGGCGATCAGGGCACGCATCGTCCAGGGATCCCACACCCAGTCCGTCAGGATCCGGTTGGCGTGGACGAGTCCGGGCTCGGTCACCGCCCGCCGGTGCAGCGCGTCGGCGACCGTACGGTCCAGCGACATCAACGGGGACCAGCCCACGGTGACCAGGATCAACAGCACCAGGGCGAGGGATCCGCAGACGATGCCCGTCCCGAGGGCCGGCACGGGGGCGGGCGGGCGGTCCGGCGGGGAAAGGGGCGGCGAGGGGGAGCGCATGGGGGTGATCTTCGCGGACGGACCGCCGCACCGGCTATCCCAGCGCGCTGAGCCCCGGCACGAAGGCCACCAGGAGCGGCACCACCGGCACCAGGGCGGCCGCCGCGGTCAGCCGCAGCCGGCGTCCGGCGGTGAGCCGCTCCACCGGGGACAGCAGCCGGTTCACCCGCAGCGGCAGTTGCGCGTCCGGCGTCGGGCAGGGGCCGAACACGCCCCGGTCCTCGTTCAGTTCGACCAGCGCCAGAGCGATCGTCAGACGTCCGAACCGCCGCGACGCCACATCGTCGGCGGCCAGTTCGACGAGCCGGTGCATCTCGTCGCGGAACGCGGCGAACACCGGAACCTGCGGGAACCCTGTCGCCAGCGCCGCGGAGCAGTGCAGCAGCCAGTCGTGCCGTGCCTGGGCGTGCCCCTGCTCATGAGCCAGCACCGCATCCAGCTGGCGGCCTTTCAGCCGGCCAAGTGCCGCGGTGGTGATGACGAGTTGGGGTGCGGTCCCCGGCAGCCACCAGGCATCCGGGCGTTCGCCCTCCAGCACCACGAGAGGGCCGCCGCCGGCCTCCTCGCCGGGCATCAACGGGGAACGGACCAGCAGCTCGGCCCGGCGCCGCCTGCGCCGCAGCCGGGCCCGGCTGATCTCCCGGGTCAGCATCGCACCGCTCCAGACGCCGCCGAGCGCCAGCAGCACGGCGATGACGGCGGACCACGGCCCGTACGCGGCCAGCGCGTACGCCTCCACCACGGCATGGGGCGCGGGCGCGAACACCTGCCCGCGTACCGCTTGCCAGGCGGCGGCCGCGCTGAAGGTCATGGAGAGCCCGAAGGACAGCAGCACCCCCGCGACCACGCACTGCCACACCCACAGCGCCACGACGGGCTCGCGCTCCGGCCATTCGGCCCGCGCCATCAGCCGCGGGGTCACGACGGCGGCCAGTGCACCGAGCAGCAGCAGCGCAAGCGAGACCAACATGGCGTCAGCCTATGAGCGGCGCACTACCCACGGGTATGGCTGCGCTCGGCAAGTGACGTACGCCACGGATCGCCGTGCCTCCTGTCTCACAACGTGAGCAGCATCGCGAACATGGCGATCCCCATCGTCAGCCTGCAGGCCAGCGCAAGCTCGGGCCGTGCGCCCCAGGTGCCCCCGGTCGGCCCGCCGCCCGCGCCCACTGTGGCTGCGACCGGTATCAGCTGCGCCCCGGACCGCAGCACAAACGCGGCGTAGTAGACCAGCAGTACCCCGGTCAGCAGCGGCAGCCCCCCGGCGACCTGTGCCATCTGATGCCCGCCGTGCCCGGTGTGACCCCCGTGCGTCGCCGCGCCACTGCCGGGCGCCGCCATCACCACCGCCATGTAGACCATCGCCAGCGAGCCGACCAGATGGTGCAGATGGTGCCCCTTGTGCCGGGCGAACCACAGGGCGCGCAATGCGGCCCCGCCGAACAGCACCACGTACACCGCCCATCCCCACACGGGCGGCGTGACTATCGCGGCGGGCACTGCCATGGCCGCCATGCCGAAGCCCATCAGGGCCTCCGCGCGCGCCGTTCTGCGCTCCTCCTGCGTCCCGTTGCGCATCCGCAGCAGGCAGTACGCGCCCGTCACTCCGCACAACGCCATCAGCAGCCAACTGGACATCGCCGGTCCGTGCACAGCGCACCTCCCCTGGACGTACGACGTCGGTATCGACTAGTCGATGCCCCAGCCGGGCAGGTCGTACGCGGCGCACTGATGTACGAGGGGAGCGCGTGGCAGGAACTCGCCGGAAGGAAACACCACTTCCGCGCCGTCGAGGGATCAGGGCCGGGAACGCAACGGGTGGTCCGCCGGCACCTCGACGACCGCGATCCGGACCCCGTCAGGATCGGAGATCCACATCTCCACGAGCCCCCACGGCTCGCGTACCGGTGGCCGCTCCACGTCGACGCCGCGGGCCGACAGCTCCTCGTACGCCGCCTGGACGTCCGCGACCTGGACCCACAGCCGCAGCGCGGGCGAGGGCGGTGCTGCTGAGCGCCCGGAGACCTCCAGGAAGCCACCGCCGAGAAAGTAGACCGTGCCCCGCTCGGGACCGGTGCCGAACTCCCGGTACACCGGGAGCCCGAGGGACTCTCCGTAGAACACCCGTGACCGCTCGGGATCCGTCGGGCTCAACAGGACCCTGCTGCTCAGCACATGCACCATGGCCAGACCCTAGGCACAGGGCTCCGGGTTACGCTGCTGCGGCACGGCCCAGCAGAGAAACGGAGAGCCTCACCATGGACACCGCCCCGCCCCGTGACTCGGGACAGCTGACCTTCCGCGACGCGAGCCACGCCGATGTGCCCGCACTCGTGACGCTGATCGAGTCGGCGTACCGGGGGGACTCCAGCCGGGCCGGGTGGACCACCGAGGCGGACATCCTGGACGGGCAGCGGACCGACCCGGACGGGGTCCGTCAGGTGGTCGAGGCTCCCGGCAGCCGACTGCTCGTGGTGGAACGGGACGGCGAGCCGATCGCCTGCTGCCAGCTGGAACACCGTGGTGAGGCGGCCTACTTCGGGATGTTCGCGGTCCGCCCCGAGCTGCAGGGCGGCGGACTCGGCAAGATCATCATCGCCGAGGCCGAGCGCACCGTTCGGGAGAGCTGGGGCGCGACCGAGATGCACATGACCGTGATCTCGGTGCGCGAGGAGCTGATCGCCTGGTACGAACGCCGCGGCTATCGCCGTACGGGAAAGCTCACCCCGTTCCCGTACGGCGACGAACGCTTCGGCATCCCGCAGCGCGACGATCTCGCCTTCGAACTGCTGATCAAGGATCTCAAGGACGACTAGCAGTACCGGGTACGACTGGCTGGTCGCACGCAGTACACCAGGACAGCCAGCGGTACCGCGTACTGCGACTACGCGGTGAAGCGGCCGGCGCGGCGGATCTCCGGGAAGTCGGTGGTCCCGCCGTCCAGCCCCAGGCCGCGAGCCAGCCGCAGATGATCCTGGGTGTTCACCACCCAGCCGATGACCTTCAGACCTTCGGTGTGCGCCTGCTCGACGACCTCCAGGGTGAGGCGGCGGATGTTCAGCACGAGCGTGGTCGCGCCCACCGCCTTGGCCCGGTCCACCACATCGCTCTTCCATCGGCTTGCGACGAGTGCGGTCCGCACCCCCGGCACGAGTTGGGCGATCTCGGCGACCGCCTCGTCGTGGAACGACAACACCTCGACCCGGTCGACGAGATCGCGCCGCCGAATCACATCGGCCAGCGCGCGAGCGGCCGCCACGTCCTTGATCTCCGCCTGTACGGGGGAGCGCACGGCGTCGAGCACCTCCTCGAAGACGGGCACCCGCTCGCCCAGCCCCGCATCGAGTTCACGCAGCTCGGCGAGGGTCTTCTCGGCGATCAGGCCCGTGCCGTCGGTCGTACGGTCCACGTCGGCGTCGTGCATGACGGCGAGCGCGCCGTCCTTGCTGAGATGAAGGTCCAGCTCGATGGCGTCCATTCCGGCCCGTTCGGCGTGGACGAACGACCGCAGAGTGTTCTCCGGCTCGACACCCATCACCCCGCGATGACCGATGGTGAGAAAAGTCAAGGCAATCTCGCTTCCGTCGACGGCGGTCCCCGCGTGCTGCTCCTACCCACGCGGCAGTACGGCACTACAGCCTTGCGGCAATTCGGCAGCCTAGCGACCCGGCGCGACGAGGTGGGCGGCCCCGCGCGGGGGAGTGGCGCCGTGACCCTGGATCTCGGCGGCGCCGAGCAGGAACCCCGTGATGACGGCTGCGACCAGGACGGCGCGGATGCTCACGCGGAAACTCTCCCGTTGGGTGGGTGGTGCGACAGGGGGTGGTACGGCAGGCGGCGGGGGTGGATGCCGTCCGTCCTACCGCCGGCGGCAGGTATGCCGCGAGCCGGGTCACTCGTGCGTGGGCGCGCCGTGCGCGGCCTGAACGAACTGGCGTGCGGGTCGGAGGCGCCGCGCTTCCCGTCCGGCCGACGGAAGCGGTCGCGGGAGCGGGGTGTGACAGGAAAAATGGCGGTGACCATGGGGGGTAGGCAGGATAATTTTCTGGGGCCCACTTGTCTCGGAGAACCGCACACGGATACGGTTGCTTAACGCGAGGTTCTCCCGTGGAGGAAGTGTGATGACGGAAATTCTTGTGCACGATGCCGCCGCCGGCGCGATAACTGCTGCCCAGCGGGTGGTTGAGCAGCCGGCTTGGCCTGCGCTCAAGAATGCCGTGGAGGAGATCCGCCCCTGGCAGTCGAAGGACGGCTCGATCGACTTCGACGCCGACGGCGCGCCCTCCCCGGCCACCGTCCGGGCGACGCTGGACCGGGCGATCGCCGCGATCGAGGAGCTTGCCCCGCTGCTCCCGCACGACGCCGCCTACCACCGCGCCCTTGTCATGGACCTGCGTCGCTGGGCGCACGGCGGTTTCGGCGTGCCGGACTTCCTGGACTCGCTGCTCGCCTTCCAGCCTGCCAGGAACCGCGCCGACGGCCTGCAGCACCTGGTCGTCTTCGCGATGTACACGCAGAACGGCAACCCGGACCGCAACCTCGAAGCGGTCGTGCTGCGGATGGTCTGGCCGGAGTGGCTCGCCGAGCTCGAAGCCACCCGTTATGACAACCCGCTGTTCTGCGGCATCACCTTCGAGGACTTCACCTCCGGTTACGACACCAACTCCGCGGTGCTCTTCCCGGAGACGATCGCCGTGCGCGAGGCGCCCGAGCGCTTCAGCTGGGGCGGCATCTTCTGTGACCGCGAGGCCGCTCGCTTCCGCCGTGTCACCGAGGCCTCCGTCGAACTGCTCGGGGTCGAGCTGCCCGAGGACATCCGCGACATGGTCGGCGACCAGCAGCGCTGCGAGCAGGCTTTCGTGCTCTGGGACATGGTCCACGACCGCACCCACAGCCACGGCGACCTGCCGTTCGACCCGTTCATGATCAAGCAGCGCCAGCCGTTCTGGATGTACGGCCTGGAGGAGCTGCGCTGTGACCTCACCGCCTTCAAGGAGGCCGTGAAGCTGCAGGCCGACGGCTTCCCGCAGGGCCGCGATGTGCAGTACGCCGTGCTGTTCGACCGGATGTTCCGCTTCCCGGTCACCGGCGAGCGCGTCCGCAACTACGACGGTCTCGGCGGCCAGCTGCTCTTCGCGTACCTCCACAAGCACGACGTGATCCGCTGGACCGACAACACCCTGAAGATCGACTGGGACCGTGCCCCGCAGGTCACCAACCAGCTCTGCGGCGAGATCGAGAAGCTCTACCGCGACGGCATCGACCGCCCGAAGCTGGTCCACTGGTTCGCCGCGTACGACCTGGTCTCGACCTACCTCGCGCCGCACCCCGGCTCCCGCTGGGCCAAGGGCCCGGACGCCCTGGACCTGACGCAGCCGCCGCGCAAGCTCGTGGACGACGTGCTTCCGGACGAGTTTCCCCTGAGCATGTTCTATGAGGCGCTCTCCAAGAAGCTGAAGCATGTGATCGCCTCCACCAAGGGGATCACCGCCGCGCACGCCGAGCAGGCAGCCGCGTGAGCGCCCGTACCGAGGAGGCGATGGCCATGAACGCAAACGGCACGGGCAACGGCAACGGCGTGCTCGAAGG
Organism: Streptomyces sp. NPDC051664; assembly: GCF_044453545.1. Lineage (NCBI taxonomy): Bacteria > Bacillati > Actinomycetota > Actinomycetes > Kitasatosporales > Streptomycetaceae > Streptomyces > Streptomyces sp. NPDC051664. Next base: position 217,877 of record NZ_JBITCU010000013.1, read on the forward strand.
CGCTGTCATCGCGGTCGCAGGAGCCGCGGGACCGGCGGGCCGGGCGACGCTGCTCAGGCTCGCGGACGCCGGCGCGATCGTCGTCGCCTCGGACGCGGACCCCACCCGGCTGGCCGAGGCCGTCGACGCCGCGCGGTACGCCCACGGCGGCGCCACCGTCACCGGCGACACCGTCGATCTGCTCGACCTGGCCGCCACCCGCGAATGGGCGGCCAAGACCGAGAAGGAATTCGGCCGGATCGACGGCCTGGTCCATCTCGTCGGCGGCTGGCGCGGCAGTGCCACCTTCGCCGAGACCGACCTCGCCGACTGGGATCTGCTGGAGAAGCTGCTGATCCGTACCGTGCAGCACACGTCGCTGGCCTTCCACGACGGCCTGCTGCGCAGCGACCGCGGCCGCTTCCTGCTGACCAGCGCGGCCGGGGCGAGCCGGCCCACCGCGGGCAACGCCGCCTACGCCGCGTCGAAGGCTGCCGCCGAGGCCTGGACCCTCGCGCTCGCCGATGCCTTCCGTAAGGCGGGGGGCGACGAGGGGCCGAAGACCGCGGCTGCGATCCTGATCGTCAAGGCACTGGTGCACGACGCGATGCGCGCCGAGCGCCCGAATGCGAAGTTCGCGGGCTTCACCGACGTCAAGGAGCTGGCCGATGCCATCGCCGGCGTATGGGAGCGGCCCGCCCCGGAAGTGAACGGAAAGCGTCTGTGGCTGACCCCGCAACCATAAGGACCGACGCGCGACGTCACCACGATCCGCAGGTGCGCGGTTTCGCCAGTGACAACTACGCGGGTGCCCACCCGGAAGTTCTCGCGGCCATCGCCCTCGCCAACGGCGGTCACCAGATCGCCTACGGCGAGGACGACTACACCGAACACCTCCAGCGGGTCATGCACAGCCACTTCGGCTCCACCGCGGAGGCGTTCCCGGTCTTCAACGGAACGGGCGCGAATGTCGTCTCCCTCCAGGCGATGACCGACCGCTGGGGCGCGGTGATCTGCGCCGAGTCCGCGCACATCAACGTGGACGAGGGTGGTGCCCCGGAGCGTGTCGGCGGCCTGAAGCTGCTGACCGTCCCGACGCCGGACGGCAAGCTCACCCCTGAGCTCATCGACCGGCAGGCGTACGGCTGGGACGACGAGCACCGGGCCATGCCCCAGGTCGTGTCCATCACGCAGAACACCGAACTCGGCACGGTCTACACGCCCGACGAGATCCGGGCCATCTGCGAGCACTCCCACGAGCGGGGCATGAAGGTCCATCTCGACGGGGCGCGGATAGCCAACGCCGCGGCGTCGCTGGACGTACCGATGCGCACGTTCACCAACGCGGTCGGGGTCGATGTCCTCTCCTTCGGCGGCACCAAGAACGGGGCGCTGTTCGGCGAGGCCGTCGTCGTCCTCGACCCGGACGCCGTACGGGCCATGAAGCACCTGCGCAAGCTGTCCATGCAGCTCGCCTCGAAGATGCGCTTCGTGTCGGTGCAGCTGGAGGCGCTGCTCGCGCGGGACCTGTGGCTCCGCAACGCCCGGCATGCCAACGCCATGGCCCAGCGGCTCGCCGAGGGCGTCCGTGCGGTCGACGGTGTGGAGATCCTCCACCCGGTACAGGCCAACGCCGTCTTCGCACGGCTGCCCCACGAGGTGAGTGAGCGGCTCCAGAAGCGCTTCCGCTTCTACTTCTGGGACGAAGCAGCCGGTGATGTGCGCTGGATGTGCGCCTTCGACACCACGGAGGACGACGTCGACGCATTCGTTCTCGCGCTGAAGGAAGAGATGGCCAAGTAGCGCGAGTGATCGTATGAATATGCGGTCGATCGGAAATTGATTGCCTTCCGGTCGACCGCTTTCGTATGCTCTGTACGCATGGAGCTGACGCAGCAAGTCCCCGAGATCTCCGCCTATCTCGCTGCTGACGAGGCAATCGATCATGAGCATCCGGTCGTGAGGGAGACCGTCGACCGCCTCCGCGCCGAGACTGTCGGTGCATACTCATACGCAGTCGCGGCCTATGAGTGTGTACGCGACACCATTGAGCACTCCGTCGACTCGGGTGATCTGCGGGTCACCTGGCGGGCCTCCGACGTCCTGGCCACCCGCAATGGCATCTGTCACTCCAAGTCCCACGCGCTGGCCGCCCTGCTGCGCGCTGCGGGCATCCCGGCCGCGCTCTGCTATCAGGGCTTCGCCGACGACAACGGGAGTCCGGACGTCCTGCACGGCCTGATCGCTGTGCGCCTGCCGGGGCGGGACCGGTGGGACCGTCAGGACCCGCGCGGCAACAAGCCCGGCATCGACGCCCGGTTCTCGCTCGACGAGGAGCGGTTGGCCTGGGCGACCGGACCGCAGTCCAATGGAGTGGACTATCCAGTACTCTATGCAGCACCCCACCCGGCAGTTCTGCGCGCCATGCAGTGTGCCGAGGACCGCACGCAGCTCTGGCGCACTCTCCCGACCGCGCTCTGAACCGTTTCGAGGCAAGGCAGCCGATGACTCCGACGCTCACCGTTTCCGACGACGTACGCACGCTCGCCCCCGGCTTCACCTGCCTCGCCGTCGAGGCGCGCGGCCTGGTCAACGGGGAGAGCAACGAAGACAGTTCGGCCTTGCTCGACGATGCCACCCGACGGCTCGTCGCGCGGCTCGACAGCAGGGCGCCGCACGAGGACCCTCATGTCGCCGCCTGGCGGGACACCTACACCGCCTTCGGCGCCAAGCCGTCCCGTACCCGCAACTCCGCCGAGGCTCTCGCCAGGCGGGCCCTCACGGACGCCGGTCTGCCGCGCATCAACCTGCTGGTCGACCTCTACAACGCGATCAGCGTCGCCCATCTGATCCCGGTGGGCGGTGAGGACACCGACCGCATCGAGGGCGCCATGCGGCTGGTGCGCTCCACCGGCCAGGAGCCGTTCCGCACCGTCGCGGGTGGCGAGGAGGCCGTGGAGCAACCCGAGCCCGGTGAAGTCGTCTGGTGCGACGACGAGGGCGTCACCTGCCGGCGGTGGAACTGGCGGCAGGGCGTACGCACCCGGCTCACCGAGGAGTCCGTCAATGCCTTGTTCCTGCTGGAGAGCCTCGCCCCCATGACGATCGGCGAGCTCGAAGCCGCAGGCACCGAACTCGCCGAATCGCTGGAGAAGCTCAGTCCCGGAGCGCAGATCACCGTCCGTACCCCGGAGTGACGTTTCAGCCGTGGCCGTGACCCGGTCGGGTCAGCTCGTCTCGCGCACCTCGGCCGCCGTCGGAGCCGTACCGCCGAGATGCGTGGGCACCCACCAGGTATCGCTCGCGTCCCTCGGCCGTACCGGATACGCGCGCTGGGCAGCTTCGAGAAGCTCCTGCACCCGCTCGCGGAGCCGCCGGGTGATCGCACCTGCGTACTGGTCGGTGGGGGCTTCGACCGGCTCACCGACCCGGATCGTCACCGGGATGTGGCTGCGCTTGAAGTTGCGCGGCCGGCCCTTGGTCCAGATCCGCTGGGTCCCCCACAGCGCCATCGGGATCAGCGGTACGCCGGCCTCCTGGGCCAGTCGTGCGGCGCCCGACTTGAAGCTCTTCAGGGTGAACGACTGGGAGATGGTCGCCTCGGGGAAAACACCGATGATCTCGCCGGACCGAAGCGAGGCGAGTGCGTGCGCATACGCGTCCTCGCCCTGCTTCCGGTCGACCGGGATGTGCTTCATGCCGCGCATCAGCGGACCGGAGACCTTGTGCCGGAAGACCGATTCCTTCGCCATGAAGCGGACCAGCCGCTTCTGCGGCAGAGCGGTCAGCCCGGAGAAGATGAAGTCGAGATAGCTGATGTGGTTGCTGACCAGTACGGCACCGCCGGTCTTCGGGATGTGCTCCGAACCCTGAGTGTCGATCTTCAGGTCCAGCGCCTTGAACATGGTGCGAGCGGCGCCGATGACCGGCCGATAGACGAGTTCTGCCATCTGGTGAAGACCCTTCTTCTGCGCCTGAGGAGGGTTCTCCCGGCGGAAGTTACGCAGCCGTAGGTTTTCGGCATTGCGCCGATGGTGCCCCATGTGCGTCGCGCTGGCCAGTCTCCGCGGCCACGGGGCGCGAGATTCTCGTCACGTGGAGCGGCCGGGAATGCCTCTGCGTCCCGTGGTGCTGACCCTTTGCGAAGAGCTCTGACAGGAGGACGAAGGTGGACGGGCCGACACATGCAAGAAGGCTGGACGCTGCCCAACTCGGCGCGGAATTGGGGGACCGGGCCACCCTCGTGCAGTTCTCCAGCGCCTTCTGCCAGCCTTGCCGGGCCACCCGCCGCACTCTCGACGAGGTGGCGCGAATGGTCGACGGCGTCGCCCACGTCGAGATCGACGCCGAGGCGCATCTCACTCTCGTACGCGAACTCGACATCAGCCGCACCCCGACGGTGCTGGTGCTCGACGCGGCCGGCCGGATCGTCCGGCGAGCGGTCGGGCAGCCACGCACCGTGGATGTCGTCGCAGCACTGGGGCACGCGATGTGACGGACCGTGATGCATCTCCCACATTGCGGAACCTGCTTGACTGCACCCACCACGCATCGTCAGTCTGACGCTATGCCGCCGGAACTCCTTCTCCACAGCCGGGCCCACGTGGATCTGGCCCGCAACGCGAGTGCGCGCTGTCCGGGTGCCTGAGCACCCACGGCCCCGTACGCCTCCCTCGCAGAAGGACACCTCCATGACGGCTTCGCCCGAGCTCGGCACCGCCCGCACGGCATCCCCCGACCTCCTCCGCTCCGTCTTCCGGCAGCACGCCGCCGGTGTCGCCGTGATCACCGCCGCCGGTGACCGGCCGGTCGGATTCACCGCCACCTCCCTGAATTCCGTCGCCGCCGAGCCGCCGCTGATCTCCTTCGGTGTGGGGACCTCGTCGTCCAGCTGGCCGGTCGTGGCGGAGGCCGAGCATGTCGGCGTACACATACTCGCCGAGCACCAGCAGGAACTGGCCGCCACATTCGCGCGCAGCGGCGCCGACCGGTTCGGCCCGTCCACCTATTGGCGCAACGGACCGGAAGGAGTGCCGGTGCTCGACGGAGTGCTGGCGTGGCTGGTCTGCCGCGTGGTGGCACGCATCCCGGCGGGCGACCACCGGATCGTGATCGCGGAGGCCGTCGTCGGCGATCCGACCGGAGCCGGCCGTCCGCTTCTCTACCATCAGGGTCGTTTCACGGCGCTGCGGGACTGAGAGATCCCAGGCGGCGCATGGGCGCCGAGCGTCGGCTAGGTCACAGTCAAAGCGCTTGCTCAGGGGTGCCGCACTGGGTGTACTGACGAGTAATATTACGGTCGGAGCGTCGGTCGCCCCGACCGGAATCCGCCCCATCAGGCGCCTATGCTGCGTGCATCAAGGCAGCCCAGAAATGACGATGCAGTAGGAGAGCCGGCGTGAGCTTGAGGATCGTTGTCTGTGTGAAGTACGTGCCCGACGCCACCGGTGACCGGCATTTCGCCGATGATCTGACGCTG